>NZ_JAAAPJ010000014.1 GCF_009909145.1 Corallococcus silvisoli | reverse complement strand
CTCGTAGCGCATCATCTCGCCTTGCCTCCTTGCGGAGACAACAACCGGCGCTCCCACATCCATCAGACACGGCCTAGGGGCGGGCGGGGAGGCGGGGTTTCCGGAGGCTCGTGGTAGGTAGGGGGACATGGCATCCAGGTACGCGCAAGAGGGTGGGCAGTTGCTTCAGCAGGGCCAGCCCGCGGAGGCGGTGAAGAGCTTCCAGAAGGGCCTCTCCATCGACCCGAAGGACGTGGACTGTCTGATGGGCCTGGTGCGCACCCACCTGAGCACCGGCGCGGCGAAGGAGGCCGAAGGGGCCGTGACGCGCCTGTTGCAGGTGCAGCCGGACAACACGGAGGCCCAGGCCCACCTGGCCATGCTCAAGGCGCAGGCCGGGGACCCGGTGGCGCTGGTGACGCTCAAGGCGCTGGCCGCCGCGCCCACCGCCGGCTACTTCGAGCGCTTCAACCTGGGCACGCTCCTGGCCGAGCGCGGAGACCTGGACGGCGCCAAGGCCGCCTTCGAGGCCGCCCAGGTGGTGGCCCCGCACAGCGTCTATCCGCACTTCGAGCTGGGCCGCATCGCGGTGCAGCGCAAGGACCCGGTGGCCGCGGCGACGCACTTCCAGCAGGCCGCGTCGCTGGCCCCCCAGGAAGCCCTGCCGCACCTGATGCTGTCGCGCGCGCACGCGGCCAACGGCGCCCTCGGGGCGGCCATCGCGGCGGCCACCCGGGCGCTGGAGCACGCGCAGGGCCGCACGCGGGTGGCGGTGCTCCAGGACCTCTTCCGGCTGTACCTCCAGGCCGGCAGCCAGGACGCGGCGAAGCGCACCATCCTGGAGCTGCGCCAGTTGGATCCCGAGCAGGTCCGCTACGTCCACCTGCACGGCCTGGCCTGCATGCTGGCCGGGGAGCTGCCGGAGGCGAAGGGCCTCTTCGAGGAGGCCCTGCGGCGCGCGCCGCATGAATGGGACATCCGCCACTCGCTGGCGCAGGCCCACGAGGCGCTGGGCGAGCGCGAGCAGGCCCGCAAGCTCCTGGAGGAGACCGTGGCGGCGGCGCCCAACGAGCCCGGCCCCACCAACGACCTGGTGCGCCTGCTGATGGGGGACCAGGACCATGCGCGCGCCCGCGTGCTGCTGGAGCGGGTGCTGGCCGCGAACCCCCAGGACGCGCTCACGCACCTGAACCTGGCGCGGGCCACCCAGCCCTTCGACCGGGCGGAGGCCACCCGCCACGCGAAGCAGGCCCAGTCGCTGGGCGGCGGCTCGGACGTGAAGGACCAGGCGGCCCAGCTCCTGACGGAGCTGGGCGGCTGACGCACCCCGTCTTCCCCCGGCCCGCGCCCGTGCCTACCTTCAGGCACGGCTCGAAGGCGGGCAGGGGGGCGCATGCGCAAGGCGGAGCAGGCATTGATTGAGCAGCTGGAGGGACGCTTCCGCGAGGTGACGCGGCTGCTCTACGACACGTCCATCCCCGCCCGCGTGCTGGAAGCGGAGCTGCTGCCCCTGCTGGCGGAGGAGGTCACGTTCGTCGACCCCTGGCAGAAGGGCGGCGGCAAGCGGACGTACCTGAAGGGCGCGGCGGGCTTCCACTGCATGTTCCGCTTCGACTTCGACATCTTCCAGCTCAACGTCCAGCTGGAGCCGGATGGGAAGCGCGGCCGGGCCATCGTGGATGGGGTGATGAACCTCAAGCAGTTCGCCTGGCTGTATACCTATCCCCTGCGCACCCTCCTGGTGTTCGACTTCACGCTCCAGCGCGGCGAGGCCGGCGGAGAGGTGCTGCCGCTCATCCACGCGCACGAGGAGATGTGGAGCTTCGGCGACATGATCGCCAACGTGCCCGGCGTGGGGACGCTCTACAACGCCTTCCGGGATGCGTTCAGCCAGGGCTTCCTGGTGGCCTCCGCGGTGTGCGGGCGCCTCAAGCGGGGATGAGCTTCTCCGCCTGGAGCTGACGCATCAGCGCGACCATGGCGTCCGCGCTGTCCAGGTGCATCTCCTGGAAGCCGAAGCGCCGGGCCTTGTTCACGTCGAAGAACGCGTCGTTCTCCACGTGGAAGATGAAGTCGCCGAAGGCCCAGTGGGCCAGGGCCTTCAGGCCATGCGGCTTCAGGCCGTGGCGTTGGGTGAGCGCGTCCCAGACGGGGGCCTTGTCCCGCATCGCCTCCGCGAGGGAGAAGGGCTGCGGGTCCGCGCACGCGATGCCGAACGCGTCCGCGATGCGCGGGAAGACCTGGCTCCAGCGGAAGACGTCGCCGTTGGTGATGTTGAAGACCTCGCCCGCGCAGGCCTCGTCGAGGGCGGACCACTCCAGGGCCTTGGCCAGCACCGTGGCGTCCGTCACGTTGGCCAGGATGGAGTACGCGCGCGGCGTGGAGGGGAAGCGCAGCGGCACGCGCAAGGCCTTGCACAGCGAGGCATAGACGCCGATGAGGTTGCCCAGGTTCATCGGGTTGCCCACGGCGAGGCCCATCATCATGTCGGGCCGGAGGGCGGTCCAGCTCCAGCGCCGGCCCTGGGAGGCGTCGCGCAGGAAGTCCTCCTGGTCGTAGTAGAAGTTGGGCGGGAAGTGGCGCGGGTCGCTCTCCTTCGCGGGCGTCTTGTAGAGGCCGAACTGCGCGCCGTACGCCTTGCCGCCCTGGATGAAGGACACGTGGCGGAAGCCCGGCGCGTACTTCTCCAGGGCCTCCACGGTGTTGCGCAGCAGGCCCACGTTGATGCGCGCAAGCTCCGCCGGGTCCGCGTGCTCCTGGTAGGCGGCGAAGAAGACGTGGGTGACGTCGCGGAGCCACGCCGCCGCGCCCGCGAGCGAGTCCGGCGACAAGAGGTCCAGCGACCGCGCCTGCGCGCGCGTGGGGAAGTCCGGCGCGCGGCGCGACACGGCCTTCACCGTCCAGTCCGGCCGGGTGTCCAGGTGCGTGAGGAGGTTGCGGCCGATGATGCCGGTGGCGCCCAGCACCAGCGCGGTGTGCTTCGTCGTCATGGGGAGGCGCCTCCGGTGGGGGTCTGTCTTCTCAGCGGCCGAACAGCCCGCGCCGCTTGGGTTGAGAGGCCTGGCCGCCCAGCCGCGACAGGCGCTGGCCCAGGATGCGGCTCATCTCCAGCGCGACGGCGGGGTTGGCCATCATCACGCCGCGGAAGTCGTCGCGGCCCACCGCGGCCAGCTCGCACGGCGTGCTGGTGACGGCGGTGGCGTTGCGGGGCTCGCCCGTGAGCAGGGCCAGCTCCCCGAAGAAGCCCCCCGGCTTCACCGTGGCCACCGTCTGCCGCGCGCCGTCCTTCATCGCGACCTCGCCGGAGACGACCACGTAGAACGTCTCGCCCGCGTCTCCCTGGCGGAACAGCTCCGTGCCCGCCGGCGTCTGGAGCAGCTCCGCGCCTCGCGCCACCGTCTCCAGCTCGTCGTCACTCAGGGGCGCCAGGAAGTCCAGCTTGCGCAGCGTCTGCGCCAGCGTGGACGCCAGCCCCGCGCCCAGCGGCGGCTCCGCCGTGAGGAACTCCACCGCCTGCGCCACGTGCGCGCGGCGGGCCACGAGGATGACCGTGTACCCGGCGCGCAGCTGCGTGTTGCCCTCCGGAATCGCCGTGTGGCCCTGCGGGTCCACCATCGCGATGAAGATGCACTCGCGCGGGAAGCCCTCCATGCCGCGCACCTGCGCCACCGTCTGCCCGGACACCCGGGCGCGGGAGGGGATGGTCAGCTCGAACAGGAGCGCGTCGCTGCTGGTGAGCGGCAGCGACCCGGACACCTGCGGGAAGTCGATGGCGGTGGTCATCTTCGCCACCACCACGTCCGCCTCCGCCACCAGCTCCTTCACGCCGGCCAGCCGGTACGCGTCGCGGTAGTTTGTATCCAGCATCCGCACCATCAGGCGCGCGCTGGACATGGAGCGCACCAGCATGGCGAAGGCGAGGTTCGCCGGGTCGTGCGCGAGCACCGCCGCCGCCACGTCCGCCGTCCCGATGCCCGCCGCCTCCAGCACGCGCGGGTTGGTGGCGTCCCCGCACACCGTCACCACGCCCACCTCCTCGAAGAGGCGGGCGCAGATGCCAGCATCGCGCTCGATGACCGTCACCGTGTGCTGCTCCGACACGAGCCGCGCCGCCAGCGCGCCGCCCACCCGTCCTCCCCCCGCGATGACGATCTTCATGACGCCTTGAGCTCCTTGCTGTCCTTGGCCGAGTGGCCGCCGTGCAGCACCTTCTCCAGGTCCAACATCCGCGCGTCCAGGTGCGCCAGCATCTCCTCCGCCGTCGCCTCCGGAATCAGCCCGTTGCGCCGCGCGCCCTGCAGCGCCGTGCGCTCCGCGTCGATGAGCCGCCGCCGCATGCTCAACAGGTCCTTCGCCCCTTCCGCCAGGTGCTGCTCGCTGATGCGCCGCAGCTCCCGCTCCGCCCGCGCGATGTTCACCTGGTACTCGCTGCGCAGGTGCTCATAGGCCGCGCGCGGCAACAGCCCCTGCGTGTGCAGCGCGTCCAGCTCCACGTGCGCCGCGCGGCTGGCGATGAGCTTGCCCCGCTGCCCCGCCATCTCCAGCGCCACCGCGTCCTGCTGGAACAGGCCCAGCGCCTTGAGCGCGCCCGTGAGCATCAACCCCTGGCCCACCATGGACACCAGCGTGACGCCGAACGCGATGGCGACAATCTGTTCGCGCGCGGGCGTGGACTCCGGAAGGCCCAGCGCCAGACCAATGGACAGCGCGCCCTTGATGTTGCCCACCAGGAACACGTGCTGCCACCGCAGCGGGATGGTCTCCGCGGGCTTGAACAGCTTCAGCAACAGGAACGGCAGGTAGATGGCCACCGCGCGCCCCAGCACCACCGCCACCACCGCGATGCCCACGCCCGGCAGGTGCCCCTGGAGCGTCTCCGGCCGCGTGTCCAGGCCCACGGAGAGGAAGAGGAACGTGTTGACGCCGAAGGTGGCGTACTCCCAGAAGGAGTGGATGGCCACCTGGCTCTGCGGCGGGACCTCGCGCCGCAGCGTCACGCCCACCGCCAGCCCCGCCACCACCGCGGAGATGGCGCCCGACAGGTGCACCTCTTCCGCCAGCACGTAGGACGCCAGCGCCACCGCCGTCGTCACCATGATCTCCGCGAGCGGGTCCTCCGCGCGTCGGATGATGAACCCGCCCAGGAGGCCCAGCGCCAGCCCCACCACCGCGCCGCCCACCGACGCGAGCAGCACGTGGCCGCCCAGCGACCCCAGCGAGGGCGCCGCCCCGCCCGCGACCACCGCCGCGATGGCCGTGTAGGCCACCAGCGCGGTGCCGTCGTTGAAGAGGCTCTCTCCCTGGATGATGCCCGCCAGCCTCCCTGGCACCGGCGCGCGGCGGAAGGCGTAGAGGATGGACACCGTGTCCGTCACGGCGAGGATGGACCCCAGGAGCAGCGCGGGGCCCCAGGGCAGGTGCAGCAGCAGGTGCAGCGCGGTGCCGGTGGCGCCAATGGCGAGGATCATCCCCAGCGTGGACAGCAAGCCAATGGGGACGGCGTTGGCGCGGATGCCATTGAGGTCCGCGGTGATGCCGCCCTCGAAGAGCAGCAGGGGGAGGCAGATGAGGAACACGAGCTGGGGATTGAGCGGTGGAACCCCAGGCAGCAGGTGTGCGACCGAGATGAGCAAGCCACCAAGCACCAGCGCGACGTTGTACGGCACGCTGGCCCGCTTGGCGGCGATGGCAAGCGCGATGGCCGCCACCATCAGTCCGATGAGGATGGGCACTTCCAACAGCACGTAGACTCCGTGGGTGCCAGGGGAGGGCGCGGAGCTTTCCAGATTCGCGCGTCAGGTGCACGGGCACCGTACCCTTTTCGTCATCCCATCCGGTGGGATGTCCAGGGCCTTGCCCGTCGGGCTCCCCCGTCGGAGGTGCACCCTGGCGGGAGGGCGCCCGCGTGGTACAGCAGGGCCGCGATGAAAGGCTCCTCCCTCTCCACCCCGGTGCTCTCCGTCACGGCGCTGCGCAAGGCGTACGGCGACCGCGTGGCGGTGGACGGCATCTCCTTCGACGTGGGCCGCAATGAAATCGTGGGCCTGCTCGGGCCCAACGGCGCGGGCAAGAGCACCACCATCAGCATGTTGCTGGGCGTGCTCGCGCCGACCTCCGGCACCATCCTCATCGAGGGCACGGACCTGGCGTCGCGCCGCGTGCAGGCCCTGGCGCGCACCAACTTCGCCGCCGTCTACTCGCCCCTGCCCGGCAACCTCACCGTGGCGCAGAACCTGCGCGTCTTCGGCCTCATCTACGGCGTGAAGGGCCTGTCCGCGCGCATCGAGGTCCTGCTGGAGGAGTACGACCTCCAGCACTTCCGCGACACCAAGTGCGGCGTGCTGTCCTCCGGTGAGCAGACGCGCGTGTCCCTGGCCAAGGCCATGCTCAACGAGCCGCGCCTGCTGCTGCTGGATGAGCCCACGGCGTCGTTGGATCCGGCCACGGCGGCGGACATCCGCACCCGCATCCGCTCCTTCGCCGCGAAGGGGAACAGCAGCGTCCTGTGGACGTCCCACAACATGTACGAGGTCGAGGCCGTCTGCGACCGCGTCCTCTTCCTGGCGCACGGCCGGGTGCTGCTCCAGGGCGACCCGAAGACGCTGCCCCGCGAGCACGGCAAGGCGACGCTGGAGGAGCTGTTCATCGCCGTGGCCCACGAGCCCGTGGCGCTGGAAAGGCACGAAGCCCCATGAACCCCAGTCACGTCGCGGGCGTCGCGGTGCGCCAGTACTACCTCTACCGGGGCAACTTCGCGCGCCTCGTGCCGCTGTTCGCCTGGGTGGCCGTGGACATGGTGCTGTGGGGGTTCATGACCCGCTACCTCAACAGCGTGACGAACGCCGGCTACAACTTCGTGCCGGCCCTGCTGGGCGCGGTGCTGCTCTGGGACTTCTTCGCGCGCGTGATGCAGGGGCTCACCACGGGCTTCTTCGAGGACGTCTGGTCGCGCAACTTCCTCAACATCTTCGCCACGCCGCTCACGCTGCCGGAGTACGTGTGCGGCCTGGTGCTGACCAGCATCGCGACCAGCGCCATCGGCCTGGTCGTCATGCTGGTGCTGTCCACCGCGGTGTTCGGCCTGTCCTTCGCGGCCTACGGCGCGCTGTTCATCCCCTTCGTGCTGGTGCTGTTCCTCTTCGGCATCGCGCTGGGCATCCTCGGCAGCGCGATGGTCTTGCGGCTGGGCCCGGCGTCGGAGTGGTTCGTCTGGCCCATCCCCAGCCTGCTGTCGCCGTTCGTGGGCGTCTTCTACCCGCTGTCCACGCTGCCGGAGTGGATGCAGTGGGTGTCCCGCGCGCTGCCGCCCTCCTACGTCTTCGAGGGCGTGCGCACGCTGGTGGCCGGAGGCGAGTTCTCCGGCGCCCTGCTGGGGTGGGGCTTCGCGCTCGCGGTGCTGGACATCGTGCTGGCGGGCTGGGTCTTCCACCGCGTCTACCGCTACGCGGTGCGCACGGGCCTGCTGGCCCGCTACAGCGCGGAGAGCGTGAACTGAGGCGCGCGTCAGCGCCGGATGCGCAGCAGCAGGTCCTTGCGCGCGCCGCAGTCGCCCCGGCCGTCGCAGTTGCTGGTGGTGACGTACAGGTGGCCGTCGGGGCCCATCAGCACGTCGCGCAGGCGGCCGTAGGTGTCGCGCAGGTACACCTCGTGCCGCGCCACGCGGTGGGGCGCCCGCGCGTCGAACTCCACCCGGTGCAGGTGCCGGGACTTCAGCGTGCCCACCAGCAGTGAGCCCCTCCACTCCGGAATCGCGGTGCCGGTGTAGACGGCCGCGCCGCCCGGGGGCATGGCGTCGCCGAAGGTGAGCGACGGGGTGACGCGGCCCTCCTGCGTCTCGCACGAATAGATGCCGGGCCAGCCCAGGTTGTCGCCCGCCTTCGCCACGTTCACCTCGTCGTGCGCGCGGCGCAGCGTCTCACCGCTGGGCCCGTGGTCGGTGACATACAGCGTGGTGGCGTCCTTCCAGTCAAAGCCTTGCGTGTTGCGGAGGCCCGACAGGAACGCGGGCGAAGAGGGAGAGGGGTTGTCCTGGGGCACCGCGCCGTCGGGCGTCAGGCGCAGGAGCTTGCCCGCGGGGCTCGCCGGGTCCTGGGACAGGTCCGGGTCGCGCGCGTCGCCCGTGCCCACGTAGAGCATGCCGTCCGGCCCGAAGCGCAGCCGGCCGCCGTCGTGGTACGTCGCGGACGGGATGCCGCCGTGGATGACGCGCTCGAAGGCCGCGCCCGTGCCCTCCGCGCCCAGCGTCCAGCGCTCCACCCGGTTCTGCGCCTTCCCGTCCACGTCGGTGGTGACGTACAGGTAGAACTGGCGGTTCGTCGCGAAGTCCGGGTGCGCGGCGATGCCCAGCAGGCCGCCCTCGCTGCTGCTCGCGATGGGCAGCGTGGCCACGGGCTTCGCCCGCAGCTGGCCCCCGCGCAAGAGGCGCACGCGGCCCGGCCGCTCGGTGATGAGCGCGTCGCCGTCCGGGAGGAAGGCCACGCCCCAGGGGACCTCCAGCCCCTCGGCCACCACGTCCACGGTGAGCGGCACGGCGCCGTCCTGCCCCCAGCCGTCCTCCACCAGGAGGCAGTCCGCGGAGGAGGCCGTCCCCTGCGCCTGGCTCTTGCGGCAGGCGGTGGCGGAGGCGGTGAGCGCCACGAGGGCGGACAGGAGCAGGCGGTGGGAGCGCATGGCCGCAATCTAGCGTTGGTGAACGCGGGCCACCGACCTGGAAGGGGGGCAGGCGGGCATGTCCGCGCGGGGGATGCGGTCCTGGATGGCGTTGTCCCGGCCCCCGTCGTGGGCACCTTGCTCGGGCGGGTTCACCACCATCCATGCCCAGCGGGAGGCCGTTCCATGGCGCGCATCGCATTCATCGTGGCCAATGACTTCGAGGACTCCGAGTTCCAGGTCCCCTTCGACAAGGTGAGGCAGGCGGGCCACGAGCCCGTCGTCATCGGCGTGGAGGCAGGCAAGACCCTCAAGGGCAAGCGCGGCGCGGAGCTGCGCACGGAGAAGGCCGTGAAGGACGTGAAGGCCGCGGACTTCGCCGCGCTGGTGATTCCCGGCGGCTACTCGCCGGACCACCTGCGCATGAACATTGGAATGGTCGGCTTCGTGCGCGACTTCTTCAAGGCGGACAAGATCATCGCCGCCGTGTGCCACGCGCCGTGGATGCTGGTGGAGGCGGACATCGCGGACGAGCGCACCGTCACCTCGTTCCCCTCCATCAAGACGGACCTCATCAACGCGGGCGCGCGTTGGGTGGACCGCGAGGTGGTGGAGGACGGCAACATCATCACCGCGCGCAAGCCAGATGACCTGCAGGCCTTCACCGCCGCGCTCCTGCGCCAGCTGAAGGACGGCATCGCCCCCCGCCTGGAGTCGCCCCTGGCTCCCGAAGCCACCGCGGATCGCGCCCCGCCCGTGCACTGAGCAAGAGGCACCTTCCGGCCGCCGCCAGGCCCTCGGGGCGCCCCGCGCGCTCCGAGGGCTTTCTCCCTTCAGGCGCGGCCTCCCACCTCGCCCTCCCCTCCCCAGCGGGTAGGGGGGTGAAGGGGCAGCGCGTCCCCTGTCATCCTAAATATTTTCATTCGTATGGAATTGTTCTGATGCTCTTACCCTTGCACAGCAGGCGGCGATGCGTCTTTAGTGGGTTTCTCCAACCCCAGGAGAGTCAATTTATCCCTGAATTTTGCAACTGAGTTGCTATTATTCAGTGTTGTTGTTTATTCTTCGAGGCCACTGCGACCCAGAAGGGACCGTGCCGAACCCGGCGGTCCCGGCGGACCCCTTCATGAATCCGGCCCCCCGAACCGCCATGTCCCAGCCCCGTCAGGTTGTCCGGGCGGTGCTCAACGAGGCCCTGGAGAGCAAGCTGGGCGGAGAGGTGGTGGTGAAGTCCACCACGGTGTCCGGGCGCATCTTCGTGGTGGAGCGCAAGGTGGCGTGGACGGTGCTCTCGGGGCCCGGCGCGCGCAGCTTCTCCACGGCGCTCATCGACGCGCGGCTGGTGAGCCGGGAAGACGTCGAGCAGGTGATGGCGGAGTGCCGCAAGAGCGGCGGCAACTTCTGCGAGACGCTGGTGGCGTGGGGCCTGGTGGCCCGGGACGCGCTGCGCGACCTGCTGTGCCGGCACCTGGGGACGCAGCTGGACGCGCTGCTGGCGCTGACGGAGGCGCAGGCCCTCTTCGTGCCGCAGCCGCGCTCCTACTCCAGCCAGCTGACGTTCGACCTGGACGAACTGACTTCCGCCACACCCGCGCCGCAAGCCGCGGTCCCGCAGTCGCAGTCCACTCCGATTCCTCCACTCCTCCCGGAAAGTGAAGCAATGGCGAACGTGAAGCAGGCCCTGGAAGAAGCTCTGAAGATCGACGGTGCGTTCGCGGTCTGTCTGGCGGACGCCAGCAGCGGGATGACGCTGGGCAGCGTGGGGGCCGCGGGGTTCAACATCGAGGCGGCGGCCGCGGGCAACACGGAGGTGGTGCGCGCCAAGATGAAGACGATGAAGGCCCTGGGCATCAAGGACCGCATCGAGGACATCCTCATCACCCTGGGCGAGCAGTACCACATCATCCGTCCGCTCGCGACGCGCGAGGGCCTGTTCCTCTACATCGCGCTGTACCGCGTGAGCGCGAACCTGGCCATGGCGCGCTTCCGGCTCGCGGAGCTGGAGAAGACCATCCAGCTCTGAGGTCCGCGCCCGGCCCTGGACGCCGTCGCGCCGCCCGCTTCCCTCCAGCAGGGGAGCGGGCGGTGGCGTTCCGGGGGGGTGTCAGTGGTCTCCCGCGCGCTGCTCACCGGCCTCCACGCGCAGGGCCAGCCGGTTGCCACGCGGGGGCAGCGGGCAGGTGGCGAAGCGCGAGAAGGCGCACGGCGGATTGTAGGCGCGGTTGAAGTCCAGCACGACGCGTCCGCTCGGGTCCGGCAGCGGCGCGGAGAGGAAGCGGCCCGCGCCGTAGGTGGCGTCGCGGTTCGTCTCGTCGCCGAAGATGATGAACAGCTCGTCCGAGCCCTCCTCCCGCACCGGCAGCAGGCGGTACTCCTTGCCCGCCACCGTGAAGACGAGCGCGCCGGGGGACGGCATCTGCTCCTGGGTGCCCAGCACCGTGGGCACGCTGAGGGTGCGCGCCTCGCCGTTCGGCACCAGCCGGGCCTCCACCCGCCACGCCGCGTCGGGCGTGTACAGCGGGATGCCGTGGAACTGCTTGCGCGCCGGGGCCTGCGAGTCCTTCACCCGTACGCCCAGCCGGTCTCCGCGGCGGATGACCTGGAAGCTCACGGTGCCCGAGCGCAGCACATCCGGGTCGCCCTTCTCGTCTGTCTTCAGCACGCCCCCCGTGAAGGGCTGGCCCTCGCGCGTGAAGGCGGCGCCGTCGGCGGGCTTGAAGCTCACGGTGTCTCCTTGACGGACGAACGTGCCCGCGTGGGCCGCCACCGGCGCGGGCAGCGGCACGGCGCTGCCGGGCGCGGAGCCCGCCGTCTGCTCGCCCTCCTTCAGCCAGGTGAGCCCCACCAGCGTCAGCCAGCCCTCCTCCGCCGTCAGCCGCTGGAGCCGCTCGGCGTGCCACGCCTGGGTGGAGGCCGCGACGTCCTCGGGCGCCGCCGTCTGGGGTTTCGCTTCAGCGGCCTTCTTCTGCGCCGCGGGGGCGGCGGGCTTGGGAGGGGGCTTCGCGGGGGGCGCGGCCTGGAGGGCCAGGGACAGGACCAGGGCGAGGGTGCTCATGGGGGTGTGCCTCGAAGCGCGGGAGGGAAGGAACCGGCGCCCGGGTGTCTAACAGGGGCCGCCCCCCGGGCGCAGCGTCCCCGGGTTGCGCCGTGTCCGCCCGCGTGCGAAGGCTTGGACCACCCGTGAACCTGGACCTCCATCCCGCGCCCCCGGCCAGTGCCTTCCGCAAGCTCGCGCTGGGCACGTGGCGCTCGCCTCGCGACCCCACCGCCTATGCGTCGCTGGACGTCCGCATGGAGCCGGCGCTCGCGTTCATGGCCTCGCACCGCACGCGCACGGGCCGCCGGCTGACGGTGACGCACCTGGTGGCGAAGGCCGCGGCGGACGCGCTGCGCCGCTACCCGGAGGCCAACGTCGTGCTGCGCGGCCAGCGGCCCTGGCTGCGCGAGGACGTGGGCGTCTGCGTGCTGGTGGTGCAGCCGGCGACGGGCGCGTCGCGGGTGGACCTGACCACCGCCACCGTGCACCGCGCGGACGCGATGCCGCTGGAGGCCCTGGCGGACGCGCTGGAGTCGAGGGTGTCCCGGGTCCGCGCCCGCGCGGACGTGGAGATCGAACGGGGCAAGCGCCGCTCGTCGCGGCTCCCCGGCTGGCTGATGGGCTCCGCGCTGCGGCTGCTGTCCTTCGTCTGGTACGGGCTGAACGTGGACCTGCGCCGGGTGGGCATGCCGTTCGACCCGTTCGGCTCCGTGGCGGTGACGAACCTGGGCTCGCTGGGGCTGGAGCAGGGCTTCGTGGCGATGGTGCCCTACACCCGCGTGCCGCTGCTCCTGGCCCCCGGGCGCGTGCGGGACGTGCCCGTCGTGGAGGCCGGCGGACTGGTCCCCGGCAAGGTCCTGACGCTCACCTGCACGTGGGACGCGCGCGTCATCGACGTGGACCTGGCCGCCCGGGTGCTCCGCCATATCGGCGAGGCGCTGGAGGCCCCCCAGGGGTGGGATGCACCCGGGGGCGAAGCGCGGTAGAACAGGGCCGTCATCCGGAGGTCACGCCATGTCCGTGGATCCCTTTCGCCGTGTCGGTTCGTCCCGCCCCGTGGGGCGCGTGCTGAGCGGACAGGATCGCTTCGAGAAGGAAGCCCTGGAAGGCCCTCCGGAGGGCCCCCTCGCCATGGACCGCCGCCAGCGCATGGCCGGCGGCCCCCTGCCCGTGAACGGCGAGAGCCCCTTCGCCGCGAGGCTGCGCAAGCTGGCCGCGTCCACCCCGGACGGCGACAAGGAGGGCTGAAGCCCTCCTGGCGCGGGCCTCAGACCTGCCCGGCGCCGCCGTCCACGAACAGCTCCGCGCCGTTGACGAAGCTGCTATCCTCCGAGGCGAGGAACACCGCCACCTTCGCCACCTCGTCCGGCTGCCCCATGCGCCCCAGGGGGATGAGGCCCGTCAGGTACTCCTTGAGCTGCTTCGCCCCCGCCGCGTCGGGCGCCAACCCGTTGAGTCCCGGCGTGTCGATGGGGCCCGGGCTGAGCGTGTTCACCCGGATGCGGCGCGCCTTCAAGTCCGTGGCCCAGGTGCGCGCGAACGAGCGGATGGCGGCCTTGGTCGCGGCGTAGACGCTGAAGGCCGCCGAGCCGTCCGAGCCCGCGGTGGAGCCCGTCAGGATGACCGAGCCCCCATCCTTCAGGAGCGGCAGGGCCTTCTGCACCGTGAACAGCGTGCCCTTCACGTTGACGTTGAAGGTCTGGTCGAAGTGCGCCTCCGTGATGGCGCCCAGCGGCGCGAACTCACCCAGGCCCGCGTTGGCGAACACGACGTCGAGGTGCCCCGCCTCCTCCTTCACCCGCGCGTAGAGCCCGTCCAGGTCCGCCATCACGGACACGTCCCCGCGGAAGCCCACCGCGCCGTGCCCGAGCTCCTTCACCGCCCGGTCCACCTCCGCCTGCCGGCGGCCGGTGAGGAACACCTTCGCCCCTTCCTGCGCGAAGCGCTTCGCGGAGGCGAAGCCGATGCCCGTGGTTCCACCCGTGACGACAATCACCTTCCCGTCGAGCCTGCCCATGGTCCTGCTCCTTGTCCCCGTGAACGCCGTGGGTCCCGCGATGCGCCTGCCCATCCGCTCCCCGCTCCAGCGAGGTGTTATGGACTTGATGGTCCATATCTAAGAATGGTGGACCGGGCGGTCAATAACTTTTAATTTCGCTCCATGGCTCGGCCCCGAACATTCGATGAAGCCCAGGTGCTGCGCGCGGTGCGCGAGCAGTTCTGGAGCAAGGGTTACGCGGCGACCTCCATGGATGACTTGATGCAGGCCACGGGGTTGGGCAAGGGCAGCCTCTACGGGGCCTTTGGCGACAAGCATCAGCTCTTCTTGAAGGTCTTCGACGCGTACTGCGTGAACTCGGTGGAGTCGGTGAAGAAGGCGCTGGAGGGCCCGGACGCCGGGGCCCTGGAGCGGCTGCGCCAGTACCTGCTGGGCGCGGCCACCGCGTCGGCGGCGCAGGCGAACCGGCGCGGGTGCCTGCTGGCGCGGGGGACCGCGGAGCTGGCGGCGCGGGACGGGGCCGTGGCGGAGCGGGCGCTGAAGACCTTCCAGGGGCTGGAGGCCACGTTCGTGCGCTGCCTGGAGCAGGCCCAGGCGCACGGGGACGTGGCGCCCCAGGTGGACCCTCGGAAGTGGGGGGCGATGCTGCTCGCGGTGTTCCGGGGCCTGGAGGCCGTGGGCAAGGCGGGCATGGACGAGCCCACGCTGCGCGGCATGGTGGAGACGGCGCTGGGGGCCTTGCCCGTGAGCGCGAAGCGCCGTCGCTGAAGCGGGCGCGCCCCCTTCCTGCGACCCCCGCCTTCGGGCTAGGCACGGGGCAGGGCCGGAATCCACGCGGCCATTCATCGGGATGGGGTGGTCATGCGAAAGGCACACGGGGTCGCGGCGTCGATGGCGGCGCTGCTGCTGGGGCAGACGGGCTGCTATCGGACGAGCATCGTCACGAACCTGAGGCCGGAGCCCACGGTCCACCAGGAGCGGCAGTGGTTCACGGTGGCGGGGCTGGTGCCCTTGACGAAGGCCCCCGGCAGCGAGTGCGAGAACGGCGTGGCGTGGGCGCAGAGCCGGACGACGGCCGCCGACTTCTTCATCCAGGCGGGCCTCATCGTCGCCGGCACGCTGGTGGGCGCGGCGGTGTGCGCTGGCGGCAACCGGACGGACGAGCAGCGCGGCAACTGCGCGGCGGCGGGCGGGCTGATCACCGGCCTCGCGGCGGGCTCGCGCTCGGTGGCGTATGCCTGTGTCGCGGACGGCGCGACGTCCTTCATGCCGCACGGAGCGGGCCGGCGTGACGGGTCGCCGGCCCGCGTGCCGGATGAGGAAGCCGGCCCGGAGGAGGGCGCTCCGGCGGGGCCCGGGACGCCGACCCCGCCGCCGCTCCCTCCGTCTGGCGCGGTGCCGGACACGAATCCCGGCCTCTGACGCCTCCCGGCCGCGGCGCGGACGGGGGCGCGTCTGTCTATTCGCCGCGGCGCTTCGCGCGTGTGCGGGCCCACCCAGCGTTCGACTGGGTGCGCTGCATGCGCTTGTGCTGGCGCTGCGCGTTGGCGTCCGCCTGACGGTGCTGGAAGGCCTGCTCGCGCTGGAGCTTCGCGAAGCTCGCGCGCCGCTCCTCGGAGAGCGTCCCGGCCTGGACCGCCGCCATCACCGCGCAGCCCGGCTCAGCCTGGTGGCCGCAGTCGTTGAAGCGGCAGCCCTCCGCCAGGGTGAAGAGGTCCGCGAAGGCGCTCGCCAGGCCCTCGTCCTCTCCGCCCAACAGGCCCAGCTCCCGCATGCCGGGCCCGTCGATGATGAGCCCGCCGTGCTCCAGCACGAACAGCTCGCGGTGCGTGGTGGTGTGGCGGCCCTTGTCGTCCTCGGGCCGCACGGGCTGGGTGACGAGCCGCGCGGCGTCCAGCAGCCGGTTGGCGAGCGTGGACTTGCCCACGCCCGACGAGCCCAGCAGCACGCCCGTCTTCGCGGCCGGAATCCGCGCGCGCACCGCCTCGACGCCCAGGCCCGTCCTCGCGCTCACCGCGAGCACGTCCACGCCGGGGGCCAGGGCCTCCACCTCCCGGACGCGCTCGTCCGCGTCGCTGGCGAGGTCCGCCTTGCTCAGGATGACGACGGGCGTGGCGCCGCTGTTCCAGGCCACGGTGAGGGCGCGCTCGATGCGGCGCGCGTTGAAGTTGCCGTCCAGCCCCACCACGAGGAACACCACGTCCACGTTGGCGGCGATGAGCTGGCCGTCGTGCTCGCTGCCGGCCTCGCGCCGCTTCAGGACGCTGCGACGGGGCAGCACGACGTGCATCAGCGCTTCGCCGTCACCGGACGCGGGCGGCTGCAAGAGGACCCAGTCGCCCACGGTGGGCAGGGCCTCCGCGTCCACGGCCTGATGCCGGAGGCGTCCTGCGGCGCGGGCGAGGAAGGCGGCGCCCTGCGTCTGGACGGTGAGCAGTCCCCGCTGCTGGCGCACGACGCGCCCGGGGACGAGAGAGGGAGTGGAGGACGGCTGCGATTGGGACAACGCGAGGTCGAAATCGGGACCCCAGCCGAGGGTTTCAAGTGACACGGAAGGAACTCCGGGCAGAGCGGTGCCTGGGGCGTGGCCGGAAGAAGACTCCGGGGGCGCCGGGCGGAAGGAAACGGGGCTCGCGCTGCGACGGAAGGATGCGACCGCGACCGGCTTCAGCGGAGGAGCGCCCGAGGGGCGGACAGGACCGCGACGGCGACAAGGGGCGGGTTCATCTGGACGACCTCCTGGAGGGGCGCGGACCCCGGCGTTCATCGCCGGACCGGTCCGGGACCCTATCAACTCCAGTCGACGGTTGGCGACCCCCGTGGACGCCCCCTGCTTTTTCCCCCTTGAACCTCACGCGACGTGAGGTTGTACCCATCACATCCAGTCACGCGAACGACGGTGGCTGGAGAGGGGTGAGGCATGCAGCACACGGAACTGAAGGTGGGGGAGCTGGCCCGGCGCACGGGGCTGTCCGTCCGAGCGCTGCACCACTACGACGAGATTGGCTTGCTCAAACCCTCGGCGCACACGGCGTCGGGGCACCGGCTCTACACGGCGGCGGACATCGCCCGCCTGAGTCACATCCTGTCGCTCAAGCAGCTCGGGTTCTCGCTGGAGGAGATCGCCGGGACGCTGGGCCGGGCGGACTTCTCCGCCCTGCGCGTGGTGGAGCTGCGGCTCCAGCGGGCCCGGGAGCAGCTGGCGGAGCAGCGCCAGCTCTGCGACCGCCTGGATGCCATCGCACGACAGCTGCGCGCGGCGGAGCCCGTCTCCGCCGACGCCTTCCTTCAGACCATCGAGGCCATGACCATGTTCGAGAAGTATTACACCCCGGAGCAGTTGAAGGAGTTGGAGGCCCGCCGCCAGCGGATGGGCGACGACGCCATCCAGGAGGTGGAGGCCGAGTGGCCCCGCCTCATCGCCCGCATGCGCGAGGAGATGGAGCGGGGCACGGACCCCGCGTCCGAAACAGTGCAGGCGCTGGCCACGCGCTGGCGCGAGCTGGTCCGCGCCTTCACGGGCGGCAACCCCGGCATCGCGAAGTCGCTCGAGACGATGCACCAGCAGGAGCCCCAGCTGGCGGAGCGCCAGGGCCGCGACCCCAAGCTGATGGAGTACGTGGGCCGCGCGATGGCCTGCCTGGATGCGCCGGGGTGAGCTAAGGACGGGTGACGCGAGCCAGTCAGCCCCGCCCGGGCCCACTTCCCGGTCGGGGCACGGCACTCGGCGTGAACCCACACCCAGGAACTCCCATGAATCGCCCGAACGCATCGCCCGACTTCGATCCCCAGCTGGCCGCCCTCCTGCCCTCGCTGGCGGGATTTGTTCCCCTGAAGATGACGCTGGAGCAGCTCGAGCACTTCCGCGGGTTGAGCCGCGTCACCCGGGAGGACCTGATCGGAGATGCGGAGGTCCGCTGTATGGATTACAGCATCCCCGGGTATCAGGGCGCCGAGATCGTCGTCTCGGTCATTGCCCGAAGAGACCACACGGTTCCAGGTCCCGCGATCTATCACATCCATGGCGGCGGGATGGTGATGGGGACCCGCTTCGCGGGGGCGAAGCCGCTCGTGGATTGGGCGCTTCGTCATGACGCGGTCTGCGTGACGGTCGAATACCGGTTGGCGCCCGAGCATCCGGCGCCCACCCTGGTGGAGGACTGTTACGCGGGGCTGGTGTGGATGGCGGCGCACGCCGACCTGCTGCGGTTTGATCCGAACCAGCTCGTGATCTTCGGCGGGAGCGGCGGTGGCGGCCTCGCGGCGGGGACCACCCTGCTGGCCCGGGATCGGAACGGCCCTCGGCTGCTGGGCCAGCTCCTTCAGTGCCCGATGCTGGACGACCGCGATGAGACCGAGTCCGCCCATCGGTACGACGGCGTCGGCATCTGGGACCGCACCAGCAACGTGACCGCATGGCGGGCGGTGCTGGGGGACCGCTGCGGGGGACCTGACGTGTCTCCGTATTCGGCGCCCGCGCGAGCAACGGAGCTCCGGGGGCTGCCACCGACCTTCATCGACGTCGGCGCGGCGGAGACGTTTCGAGATGAAGCCGTCGCATACGCGCGCGGAATCCTGGCGGCAGGGGGCGAGTGCGAGCTGCACGTCTGGGGCGGAGCCTTCCACGGCTTCTATGACATCGCCCCACAATCCGACGTGGCGCGGGCCTGCCTCGCGACGCGCGACGCGTGGCTCGCGAGGATGTTTGCCCGCGGTGCGGTGAGCAAGCGCGCGACGTGATGGAGGTGACGGGTTCCGCCTGCCCCTTCAAGCGGAGGCAGGCGGAACGCGTTCAGGTCCTACTGACCGCCGGTGGTGCCAGTCGATGACCCATTGGTGTCGTTGCTGTTGGTGCCACCCACGGTGCCGCTGGAGCCGCCGGTGCCCGAGCCCCCGACGCCGCTGGTGCCGGTGCCTCCCGTACCGGTGCCACCCGGGTTGACGTTGGTCGAGCCGCTGCCCTCCGTGCCGGGCTCGGTGGAGCCGGTGGTGCCGGTGCCCGTGCCGCCGTAGGTGCCGGTGCTGCCGTTGGTGCCCGTGTTGCCCGTGGTGCTGGAGCCCGAGCCGCCGTAGGTCCCGGTGGTCCCGGTGCTGGTGCCGTTGCTGGTGCCCGAGCCGCCGTAGGTACCCGTGCTGCTCCCCGAGGCCGGCGGCGTGGACGTACCCGTGCCGGAGGAGGTGCTCGAGCTGGAGCCAGTGCTCGGCGGCAAGCCCGTGTCGACGCCGCTGGTGTCGGAGCCGCCGATGCCGGTGGTGCCCGTGCCCGTGGTGCCCGTGCCCGTGGTGCCCGGAGTCGTGTTCACGCCGGTGCCGGAGCCGCCCGTGCCGGTCGCGGTGTTGCCTGTCTCAGTGCCCGTGGAGCCCGTACCGGTGGTGCCCGTGCTGCCTGTCTGACCGGTGGTGGTCGTCCCCGACGAGCTGCCCGTGGAGCCGGACGTCGTCCCAGCGCTCGACCCGCCGCCCGCCTGTTGGGCGAACGTGCTGGTGGAGAGCAGAAAGCTGAAAGCCAATGCCGCCGCGGTGATGGAGCGTCGCATGTCTGGAGGTCCTTTCCCGTCTCTTGAATCCCTAGAGGCGTAAAGGTGTGGGCTTCACCCGACAGGGCAACCCACGGCGCACAACCGATAGCCTGGAGGGACGCCCGTGGGCCGAAGCGCGCATGGCAGGGATTGCACGCTCGCGCTCGAGGCCCAGCCCGCACACTCCGAGGCCCCGGTGCCGCACCCGGCGGCGGAATCGAGCTGGGAATGGCATGCCCTCCCCGGATTGCAGGCCCCGGGCCAGGGCGGCCGGTGTCGGGTGCTGTCCAGCGGACGGGCCTCCTCCACGCGGCGGGGAGCCTTCGCGCCGGTTCTGTGCTGTCCTCCGCTTCAGAAGGGAGCGTGCGTGGTCGGACGGGAAGGGCTGCTGCTGGCGGGCCGGAAGCGCGCGTGGCTCACGCGAAGCGCGGTCGCCCGCGTCTGGCCGCTCACGCTCGTCATCGCCGCGGGCCTGGGCCTGCTCCTCTACGTCGCCACCACCAGCCTGCCGTACCTCATCGCCTCACCCTCGGGTGACGCACACCTGGGCTCGCTCAACGACTGCCTCTCACGGCGGTTGGCCGGGGTCACGCGGCTGGGCTGGGCCGTGGCGCCGGATGCGTCGCGGGCGGCGGTGTTCGGCCCTCGCGTCGTCGCCGTCTGCGGCGAGGACGGCACGCACGCGCGGCTGGACGTCCCCGGCGTCACCGCGCTCGCCTTCGACGGAGACCGCCACCTCTGGGTCGCCGCGGGAGGTCACCTGCTGCGGGAGCAGGACGGCGTGCTCCAGACGGTGGGCGACATCGCTCCGCCCGAATGGCTCATCGGTCACGCGGGTGGCGTCGTCGCGCTCGATGCCACCGGGCAGCTGATCTCCGTGGCACCGGACGGCAAGGTGCTGGGGCAGGCGCAGGTGCCGGGGCCTGGAGGTCGGCTCTCCGTGGGACCCGGTGGCGTGCTGGCGGCGGTGGAGTGGGGTGGAGGCTTCATCATCTACGACGCCCGCACCCTGGAGCTCGTCCGCGCGGAGGCCCCCTGCGCCGTGGAGTTCCTGTGGTGGCTGGACGCCGAGGATCAGGTCCTGCTGGCCTGCGGCGCGTCCGCTTCCCCGGAGTCTCCGTCGCCGGCCGCGCTGCGCGTCGAGGTCCGCACGGGGACCCGTGAGCCGCTGCCCGCACGGACGCGCGCGCCTGCCCGGCGGCTCTCGGGGCGAGCGCTGTATGTGCAGGGGTGCGACGGGTTTCCCTGCACGGCCACGCCCCCCTGAAACTGTTATTCGGATGGTTTCAACCCGGGCTTCCGGGGATGGCGAGTCCTGCATCCAGGCGCGGCGTTCAGTGCCCGACACAAGGGCTCTTCACGCCCCGGCTTTGCATTCGACAAACCCGCGACCTCATTGGACGTTCCTGAGATCGCGGGCTGCTCTCCCAGCGCCAGTCGCAACGCTTTCGCCGATCAGGGGTTTCACTCGTGGACGACACCAAGGCTTCCAACTCCTCAGCTCCTCGCAAGCGCGCCCCAGGCCAGAAGACAGCGAGGGCAGACGCGGTTCGGGAAGCAGGCCATCCCTCGGTCCGGACGCCGGGCAACACCGCGGCCAACCAGGTGAGCGCCACTGGGAGCTCCCGCGCCACCGCCGAGCCCGCGCCCACCCGCCGTCCCTCCGCCCGGGGCCGCGCCAGCTCCGGCGACGGCCTTCGCGCCGGCGGGCCCTCACCGCTCCAGCAGCTGCTGGCGGCGCTCCGAGCGGTGCAGGCCGGTGACTTCTCCGTGCGGCTGCCATCGGGCGCGCAGGACGTGGTGATGGATGAGATCGCCCGCGCGTTCAACGCCGTGGTGACGCTCAACTCCACGCTCACCCACGAAATCGTCCGCGTGGAGCGCGTCGTCGGCCGCGAGGGCCGCATGGGCGAGCGCGTGACGCTGGGCGACGTGCGCGGCGACTGGGCCACCAGCGTCCAGTCCATCAACGCCCTCATCGGCGACCTGGTGCAGCCCACCACGGAGGTCGCCCGCGTGCTGGTGGCGGTGGCCGAAGGCGACCTCACCCAGAAGATGGCGCTGGAGATCGACGGCCAGCCCGTGAAGGGCGAGTTCCTCCGCATCGGCACCACCGTGAACGCGATGGTGGATCAGCTCAACAGCTTCGCCGCGGAAGTGACGCGCGTCGCGAAGGAGGTGGGCACGGAGGGCAAGCTGGGCGGTCAGGCGGACGTGAAGGGCGTGTCCGGCGTGTGGAAGGACCTCACGGACAACGTGAACGTCCTCGCCGGCAACCTCACCGCGCAGGTGCGAAACATCGCGGAGGTCACGACGGCGGTGGCCCGCGGCGACCTGTCCCGGAAGATCACCGTGGACGTGAAGGGCGAGGTGCTGGAGCTCAAGAGCACCATCAACACGATGGTGGACCAGCTCAACAGCTTCGCCTCCGAAGTGACCCGCGTCGCGCGCGAGGTGGGTACGGAAGGAAAGCTGGGCGGTCAGGCCGCGGTGTCCGGCGTGTCCGGTACGTGGAAGGACCTCACGGACAACGTGAACTTCATGGCGTCCAACCTCACGACGCAGGTGCGCGGCATCGTGAAGGTGGTGACGGCGGTCGCCAACGGCGACCTCACCCAGAAGCTGATGGTCCCGTCACAGGGCGAGATCGCGGCGCTGGGGGCCACGCTGAACAACATGACGGACACGCTCAACGTGTTCGCGCAGCAGGTGACCAGCGTCGCGCGCACGGTGGGCGTGGAGGGCAAGCTGGGCGCCCAGGCCCAGGTGCCCGGCGCCGCGGGGACGTGGAAGGACCTCACGGACAACGTGAACCTGATGGCGTCCAACCTCACCAGCCAGGTGCGCAACATCGCGGAGGTCTCCACCGCCGTCGCCAACGGAGACCTGTCGCGGAAGATCACCGTGGACGTGAAGGGCGAGGTGCTGGAGCTCAAGAGCACCATCAACACGATGGTGGACCAGCTCCGCGCGTTCGCGGCGGAGGTGACCCGCGTCGCGAAGGAGGTGGGCACGGACGGCAAGCTGGGCGGTCAGGCCGCGGTGCCCGGCGTGGGCGGCACGTGGAAGGACCTCACGGACAACGTGAACAGCATGGCCTCCAACCTCACCACCCAGGTGCGCAACATCGCCCTGGTGACGACGGCGGTGGCCACCGGTGACCTGTCCAAGAAGATCACCGTCGACGCGCGCGGCGAAATCCTGGAGCTGAAGAACACCATCAACACGATGGTGGACCAGCTCAACAGCTTCGCCTCCGAAGTGACCCGCGTCGCGCGCGAGGTGGGCACGCACGGCAAGCTGGGCGGTCAGGCGGAGGTGAAGGGCGTGTCCGGCACGTGGAAGGACCTCACGGACAACGTGAACTTCATGGCCTCCAACCTCACCACCCAGGTGCGCGGCATCGCCAAGGTGGTGACGGCGGTCGCCAACGGCGACCTCACCCAGCGCCTGAAGATGGAGGCCAAGGGCGAGGTGGCGGAGCTCGCGGACACCATCAACGCCATGACGCAGACGCTCTCCATCTTCGCGCAGCAGGTGACGGACGTGGCGCGCACGGTGGGCGTGGAAGGGAAGCTGGGCGCCCAGGCGGTGGTGCCCGGCGTCGCGGGCACCTGGAAGGACCTCACCAACAACGTGAACCTGTTGGCGAACAACCTCACCGATCAAGTCCGTAACATCGCGGAGGTGACGACGGCGGTCGCGAAGGGCGACCTGTCCCGGAAGATCACCGTGGACGCGAAGGGCGAGGTGCTGGAGCTCAAGAGCACCATCAACACGATGGTGGACCAGCTCCGCGCGTTCGCGGCGGAGGTGACGCGCGTCGCGAAGGAGGTGGGCACGGACGGCAAGCTGGGCGGTCAGGCCGACGTGAAGGGCGTGTCCGGCGTGTGGAAGGACCTCACGGACAACGTGAACAGCATGGCCTTCAACCTCACCACCCAGGTGCGCGGCATCGTCAAGGTGGTGACGGCGGTGGCCGACGGCGACCTGTCCCAGAAGCTGGTGATGGAGGCCAAGGGGGAGATCGCCGCGCTCGCGGACACCATCAACGCCATGACCCAGACGCTGTCCGTCTTCGCGCAGCAGGTGACGGACGTGGCGCGCACGGTGGGCGTGGAAGGGAAGCTGGGCGCCCAGGCGGAGGTGCCGGGCGTCGCGGGCACCTGGAAGGACCTCACCAACAACGTGAACCTGCTGGCCAACAACCTCACGGCCCAGGTGCGCAACATCGCCGAGGTGACGACGGCGGTCGCCAACGGCGACCTGTCCAAGAAGATCACCGTGGACGCGAAGGGCGAGGTGCTGGAGCTCAAGAGCACCATCAACACGATGGTGGACCAGCTTCGCGCGTTCGCGGCGGAGGTGACCCGCGTCGCGAAGGAGGTGGGCACGGAAGGCAAGCTGGGCGGTCAGGCCGACGTGAAGGGCGTGTCCGGCGTGTGGAAGGACCTCACGGACAACGTGAACGTCCTCGCCGGCAACCTCACCGACCAGGTGCGCAACATCGCCAAGGTGACCACGGCGGTGGCCAACGGCGACCTGTCCCAGAAGATCACCGTGAGCGTGAAGGGCGAGGTGCTGGAGCTCAAGAACACCATCAACACGATGGTGGACCAGCTCCGCGCGTTCGCGTCGGAAGTCACGCGCGTGGGCAAGGAGGTGGGCACGGAGGGCAAGCTGGGCGGTCAGGCCGCGGTGCCCGGCGTCGCCGGCGTGTGGAAGGACCTCACGGACAACGTGAACGTCCTCGCCGCGAACCTCACCGACCAGGTGCGCAACATCGCCAAGGTGACCACGGCGGTGGCCTACGGCGACCTGTCCCAGAAGATCTCCGTCGAAGCGAAGGGCGAGATTCTGGAGCTCAAGAGCACCATCAACACGATGGTGGACCAGCTCCGCGCGTTCGCTTCCGAGGTGACCCGCGTCGCGAAGGAGGTGGGCACGGACGGCAAGCTGGGCGGTCAGGCCGCGGTGCCCGGCGTCGCCGGCACGTGGAAGGACCTCACGGACAACGTGAACAGCATGGCCTCCAACCTCACCAGCCAGGTGCGCAACATCGCGCTGGTGACGACGGCGGTGGCCAACGGCGACCTGTCCAAGAAGATCACCGTGGACGCGAAGGGCGAGATCCTGGAGCTGAAGAACACCATCAACACGATGGTGGACCAGCTCAACAGCTTCGCCTCCGAAGTGACCCGCGTCGCGCGCGAGGTGGGCGCGGAAGGAAAGCTGGGCGGACAGGCGGAGGTGAAGGGCGTGTCCGGCACGTGGAAGGACCTCACGGACAACGTGAACTTCATGGCCCGCAACCTCACGACGCAGGTGCGCGGCATCGTGAAGGTGGTGACGGCGGTCGCCAACGGCGACCTCAAGCAGAAGCTGGTGGTGGACGCGAAGGGCGAGGTCGCGGCCCTGGCGGAGACCATCAACAACATGACCGACACGCTGGGCATCTTCGCGGAGCAGGTCTCCACGGTGGCCCGCGAGGTGGGCGTGGAAGGAAAGCTGGGCGGGCAGGCCCGCGTGCCCGGCGTGGCCGGCACGTGGAAGGACCTCACGGACAACGTGAACTTCATGGCCTCCAACCTCACCACCCAGGTGCGCGGCATCGTGCGCGTGGTGACGGCGGTGGCCAACGGCGACCTGACCCAGAAGCTCATCGTGGACGCGAAGGGCGAGGTCGCGGCGCTCGCGGACACCATCAACAACATGACCGACACGCTGGGCACCTTCGCGGAGCAGGTCTCCACGGTGGCCCGCGAGGTGGGTATCGAAGGAAAGCTGGGCGGACAGGCCCGCGTGCCCGGCGCGCGCGGCACGTGGCGGCAGCTCACGGACAACGTGAACCAGCTGGCCGGCACGCTGACCAGCCAGCTGCGCGCCATCTCCGACGTGGCCACCGCCGTGACCAAGGGCGACCTGACCCGCAGCATCACGGTCGTCGCGGAGGGCGAGGTCGCGGCGCTGAAGGACAACATCAACCAGATGATCGTCAACCTGCGTGAGACCACGCAGAAGAACCAGGAGCAGGACTGGCTCAAGACGAACCTGGCGAAGTTCAGCGGCATGATGCAGGGCCAGAAGTCCCTGGACGCCGTCAGCCGCCTCATCATGAGCGAGCTGACGCCCCTGGTCTCCGCGCACCACGGCGCCTTCTTCCTCTCCGACCCCGAGGGCGGCGTGCCGTCCCTCAAGCTCACCAGCACCTACGCGTACCGGGAGCGCAAGCACCTGGCGAACCGCTTCCGGCTGGGGGAGGGACTCGTCGGCCAGTGCGCGCTGGAGAAGAAGACCATCCTCCTCACGCGCGTGCCGTCGGACTACATCACCATCTCCTCCGGCCTGGGCGAGGCCGCGCCGCTCAACATCATCGTCCTGCCCGTCCTCTTCGAGGGCGAGGTGAAGGCCGTCATCGAGCTGGCCTCGTTCCACACCTTCAGCGCCATCCACCAGATCTTCCTGGACCAGCTGACGGAGAGCATCGGCGTGGTGCTCAACATGATCATGGCGAACATGCGCACGGAGACGCTGCTCTCCGAGTCGCAGCGCCTGACCCAGGAGCTCCAGAGCCAGTCGCGCGAGCTCACCCAGCAGCAGGACGAGCTCAAGCGCACCAACATCGAACTGGAGGACAAGGCCAAGGAGCTGGCGGACCAGAACACCCGCGTGGAGGAGAAGAACCGCGAGGTGGAGCTGGCGCGCGTCAGCCTGGAGGAGAAGGCGGAGCAGCTCACCATCATCTCCAAGTACAAGAGCGAGTTCCTGGCCAACATGAGCCACGAGCTGCGCACGCCGCTCAACTCGCTGCTCATCCTCGCCAAGCTCCTGTCGGACAACAAGGACGGCAACCTCTCCACCAAGCAGGTGGAGTACGCCAACACCATCTACGCGTCCGGCGGGGACCTGCTCAGCCTCATCAATGAGATCCTCGACCTGTCCAAGGTGGAGGCGGGCAAGATGCAGGTGGAGCCCCGGGACATCATCCTCACGGAGCTCAACCAGTTCATCGAGCGCAGCTTCCGCCCGGTGGCGGACCAGAAGGGCCTCACCTTCCAGGTGGAGGTGCTGTCGGGGACGCCGCGCCACGTGCGCACGGACCCGCAGCGGTTGCAGCAGGTGCTCAAGAACCTGCTCTCCAACGCCTTCAAGTTCACCGACGAGGGCGGCGTGAAGCTCACCGTGCGTCTGGCGGACAAGGGCATGCGCTTCGACCACGAGGCGCTGCGCCGCTCGCGGCACGTGCTCGCCTTCGCCGTGAGGGACAGCGGCATCGGCATCGCCAAGGACAAGCAGCGCATCATCTTCGAGGCGTTCCAGCAGGCGGATGGCTCCACCGCGCGCAAGTACGGCGGCACGGGCCTGGGCCTGTCCATCAGCCGGGAGATCGCCAAGCTGCTCGGCGGCGAGATCCGCCTGGAGAGCGAACCCGGCAAGGGCAGCACCTTCACCCTCTACCTGCCGCCGGAGTACCAGGGGTCGGACGAGGAGGTCCCGGCCAGCGACGCCGCCGGGCGCGCGCTGGGCGCCCTGGCGGAGGGGCTCAATCCACCGCCCCCGGCCACCCCCCCCGCCACGCCCCCGCCGCTCCCCACGCAGCCGCTGATGTCGGAGCCGCAGGGGCACGTGCTGGACGCCGCGCTGCCCCCGCAGGTGGAGGGCCCCCACACGCCCGTCGTGGTGGAGGACGACCGTGAGTCCATCCGCGAGGGCGACCGCACCCTGCTCATCATCGAGGACGACCTCAAGTTCGCCCGCATCATGGTGCAGATGGCACGTGAGAAGGGCTTCAAGGCCCTGGTCGCCACGCGCGGCGACAGCGGCCTGGCGATGGCGCACGAGTACCAGCCGGACGCCATCACCCTGGACATCCAGCTGCCCGTGGTGGACGGCTGGAGCGTGTTGGACCGCCTCAAGCGCAACCCGCGCACGCGCCACATCCCCGTCCACATCATCAGCGTGATGGACAAGCACCTGGGCAACACCCAGGGGGCGTTCGGCTACCTCACCAAGCCCGTGAGCAAGGAGGGCCTGGAGCGCGTCTTCGGCCAGCTGTCGCGCTTCCTGGAGCGCCGCGAGCGCCGCCTGCTCGTCATCGAGGACGACGACGTGCAGCGCAACAGCCTCACCCAGCTCTTGAGCGATGGCGGCGACGTGCTCGTCACCGCGGTGGCCACGGGCCAGGAGGCCCTCGAGAAGCTGGAGCAGAACGAGTACGACTGCCTCGTCATCGACCTGCTGTTGCCCGACATGGACGGCATCAAGCTGGTGGAGGAGGTGAAGACGCAGCAGCGCTTCCGCGACCTGCCCATCGTCGTCTACACCGGCCGGGAGTTGACGCCCAAGGACGAGGCCCGCCTGCGCCGTTACACCGGCAGTGTCATCCTGAAGAGCGGCGCGAAGAGCCCCGACCAGCTCCTCAGCGACACCGCCCTGTTCCTGCACCGTCTGGATGAGAACCTTCCGGCGCGCGCCCGGGCGGCCCTGGCGCAGCGCAACGACCAGGACGCGCCGCTGGCGGGCAAGAAGGTGCTCCTGGTGGATGACGACATGCGCAACATCTTCGCGCTCACCAGCGTGCTGGAAAATCACAGCATGCAGGTCATCTTCGCGGAGAACGGCCGGGCCGCCATCGAGCTGCTGGGACAGAACCCCGACGTGGACGTGGTGCTGATGGACGTGATGATGCCGGAGATGGACGGCTACGAGACCATGCGTGCCATCCGGAAGGACCCCAAGTACGCCAGCCTGCCCATCATCGCCGTCACCGCGAAGGCGCTGAAGGACGACCGCGAGAAGTGCATGGCGGCCGGCGCCAGTGACTACCTGCCCAAGCCGGTGGACACCGACAAGCTGCTGGAGCTCGTCCGGCTGTGGGTGAGTGCTTGAAACTCAACGGCGGCGATCCACCGTGGGACCCCCTTTGCACTTCCGTCTGGAAGGGGGCAGCCCTAGCCTTGTTCGCCGTGTCTCGGCTCACCTGACTCACGCGCTCCCCCGCCGCGCACATGAACTCCACTGAGCACACCCCGGAACGTCCGCAGGAAGCCGCGCCCCCTCCGCGCGCGGCCATCCTGATGGTGGACGACCATCCGGCCAACCTGCTGGCGCTGGAAGCCATCCTCGAGCCGCTGGGCCAGGAGCTGGTGAAGGCCACCAGCGGAGAGGAAGCGCTCAAGCAGCTCTTGCAGCGCGACTTCGCCGTCATCCTGATGGACGTACAGATGCCGGGGCTGGACGGGTTCCAGACAGCCTCGCTCATCAAGCAGCGCGAGCGCACGCGCACCATCCCCATCATCTTCCTCACCGCGCTCAGCCGTGACGCCGCGCACGTCTTCAAGGGGTACGCGCACGGCGCGGTGGACTACCTGCTCAAGCCCTTCGACCCGGAGATCCTCCGCTCGAAGGTCAGCGTCTTCGTGGATCTGTTCCTCAAGGAACAGCAGCTGCAACGCCAGGCCGCGCTCCTGCGCCAGCGCGACCGCGAGGCCCTGGAGCGCCAGAGCGCGCTGCGTTACCGGCGGCTCACGGAGTCCCTGCCGGAGCCCATGTGGGCCGCGCGCGCGGACGGCTCGCTGACGTACGCCAACCGGGCCTGGCGCGACTACACCGGGCACCAGGAGGGGTATGAGCTGTCGCTCTCCTCCTTCCTCCAGGACGTGCACCCCACGGACCGCGAGCGGATGCGCGGCGTGTGGAGCGACGCGCTGGAGCGCGTGCAGGGCAGCGCGGAGGAGTTCCGCCTGCGGCGCAAGGACGGCGTCTATCGCTGGCACCTGGCGCGCGCGGTGCCGGAGCACGACGAGAACGGGGCGCTGGTGGGGTGGCTGGCCATCGCCACCGACATCGACGACAAGCGCCGCGCGGAGGAGGCGCTGGGGCGCTTCAAGACGACGCTGGACGCGACGCTGGACTGCGTCCTGATGTTCTCCCCGGACACGCTCACGCTCACGTACGCCAACGCGGGCGCGGCCAAGCAGCTCTCCGCCGGCGCGGATGAGCTGGTGGGCCTGTCGGTGCTGGACGTGGAGGGCGCCTTCGACGAGACGGGCTTCCGCAAGCTGTTGGCGCCGCTGATGTCCGGCACGCTGCCGTCACAGACGTACTCCACCAACCACCGGCGCCGCGACGGCGCGGAGGTCCCGGTGGAGGTGGTGCTCCAGTACGTGGCGGAAGGCGACGGCCCGGGCCGCTTCATCTCCGTGGCGCGCGACATCACCGAGCGCCAGCGCGCGGAGACGGCGCTGCGGCTGGCGAGCGAGGCGAAGGACGCGTTCCTGGCCGCCGCCAGCCATGAGCTGCGCACGCCGCTGGCCGCGGCGAAGGGCCACGCGCACCTGGCCCTGCTCAAGCTGGGCGGGCAGACGGAGGCTGGCCCGGGCAAGTCCTTGCAGATCATCAACCGGCAGATCGACCGCATGGCGAAGCTGGTGGAGGACCTGCTGGACATCAGCCGGCTGCAGGCGGGGCGGCTGTCCCTGGAGCTGGAGCCGTTTGATTTGTCGCAGCTCGTGTTGGAGACGCGGGACCGGATGGCGGTGCTGTCCCAGACACACGAGCTGAAGGTGGACGTGCCGGAGCACCTGGAGGGCACGTGGGACCGGGGGCGGTTGGATCAGGTGCTGACGAACCTGCTGTCCAATGCCATCCGCTATTCACCCGAAGGCGGCCAGGTGTTGGTGCGCGTGGCGGCGGAGGGCGACACCGGCGTGCACCTGTCCGTGAAGGACGAGGGCGTGGGCATCCCCAGCGAGAAGCAGCGCCTCATCTTCGAGCGCTTCGGCCGCGCGCACGGCAGCAAGTACGGGGGCCTGGGGCTGGGGCTCACCATCAGCCAGGGCATCGTGGAGCAGCACGGGGGCCGCATCTGGGCGGAGTCCAGCGGCACCGCCGGCCAGGGCTCCACCTTCAATGTCTGGCTGCCCCGCCGCACGGAGGCCCAGGCGGCCTCTCCGGTGGAGGCCTCGCGCACGCCGAGCTGACGTCCCAAGTGGGGGGAGTCGTCACCACGAATGGCGCGGACTGTAGAGGGGAGTCCACCCCTCTTCTCTCGGAATGGCAGACGAAATCAGGGATTCGCGGATGCGACAGGAAATGCTATTGTTTCATGCATGCACTGGCACCTGCACCTGAAGAGCGCGGCCCTCGCGGCGGTGCTGTTCGCGATGTTCGGGCTCACAGGGCCCGATGCGCACGCGCAGCAATGCGAACCCAAGCCGTCTGATCCGGTCAAGCCCACCAACGACCAGCTGAGTGACACGCGGTTGTTACGGCGCATCGTGCTGGGGCTCACCGGCACCACGCCGACCGTGGAGCAGTACGAGGCCATGGGCGCCGCGGCCACGCCCGAGGCGCGCGCCACGCTCCTGCAGGCGGCGCTGGACGAGGCGCTCGCATCTCCGAAGTTCTATGAGCGGATGCTGCGCTTCGGGCACGAGTGGATCGCGGTGGGCGCCTACACCACCGGTGCCAACGGCGACGCGTATCAGGGTGACATGTCGGGTCACCTTCACCGGTGCGACGACGGCAGCCTGCATCCCGGTGCGTACTACTCCGTGAGCGAGTTCCTCTCGTCACAGGACCCGAGGAACCAGTGCGCGGACAAGGACGGCACCGGCGCTCCCGCCGTGCCCGAGGTGCGCTCCGTCGAGCCCTGGTGGGCCCCTGGGACCACGGTCCAGGTGCTGGGCAAGGCCGGCTCCGACGTCAAGCAGGTCACGGACTCCTCCACCGGGAAGGTCTACGACTGCGGCGTCGCCTCCGGTGGCTACTATGACCCCGCGATCCCCCGTGGATGTGGCTGCGGGCCGAACCTGGTGTGGTGTTCGCCGCTCGTCGGTCTGAACAGCACGGGCACCTCGTCCCTCAGTGGTCAGCGCCGCCACCCGTACGAGGAGCCGGCGCGCCTGTTCGCGCACCTCGCGTGGTACGACAGGCCCCTGTCCGACCTCGTCGTCGGCAACTACTCGGTCGGAACCAACTGGCTGCGCGCGCTGTATGTGCGCTTCGGCCGCCAGATGGGCAGCAGCGTGGTCGACGCGAACACCACCTGGTGGCGCCCGGACGCGGACAGCGCTCCGCGCGACCCCCTGCACCCCAATCCCAACGACCCGCAGGCGTGGCGCGAGTTCGTGGTGGAGGACCTGGAGCCCTTCCATCTCTCGCTCACCAACGACAAGTCGCGCTCCGGCAGTCTCGAGCGCACCTATCGCTTCGACCCGCGCACCACCACCGAACCCGCGAAGGGGCTGCCCACCGCCGGTGTGCTCACGATGATGGGGGCGATGTCGTCGTTCCCTCGCGAGCGCGTCCGGGCCGCGCGCTTCCTGGAGATCTTCGCCTGCCAGAACTTCTCGCCGCCGCCCGCGGACGTTCACTTCCCTCCGCTGGAGATCGACCCCGCCACCGGCGGGACGTGCCTGCACTGCCACAAGACGCTGGACCCCGCGGCCATCTCCTTCAAGCGGTGGGACTTCACCCCGTTCCCGAGCTACTACGTCCCGTGGCCCTTCATTGGTGGTGTGGGCAACCAGCGCATCACGAAGGATTGGCTGTCCGGACAGTATCCGCACACGGGCAACGCCCCGGGGCTGCGTTGGAGGAACGCCTTCGTCCCCAACACCATGCTGACCCCCATCACCCCGGAGGAGCTGAAGGCCAACCCGGAGGCGGTGCTGCTGGACACGATGCCCGAGTCCTACACGCTGCTCGGCGTGAACGGCGACGGCACCATGGGGCCGCTGGGCTTCGGCAAGCTCCTGGTCCGCTCCGGTGAGTTCGACCGCTGCGCCGCGCGCAGGCTCTACGCGATGTTCGTCGGCCGGGATTTGAACCCGGCCACGGAGAAGGGCTTCATCGACAAGCTCGGGCGTGAGTTCGCCGCGAGGGAGCGAAAGCTCCGGCCCTTCATCCGCTATCTCTTCGAGCAGTCCGAGCTGCGGAGGGGCCTGTGATGCGCACGGTGCGTTCGTTCCTGCTGCCTGGCGCGCTGGTCGCGCTCGCGCTCAACCTGGGGGCTTGTTTCGGGGAGGGGGTCATCGGCCCGGCGAATCATGCGAGCAATGATCCACCCGACTCGGGGACCGTCTGCGCCGCGTCCAGCGACAACGACGCCGTCCGCCTCGCGCTCGCGCCCGCCTGCGAGGGCTGCCACGTCAATGGCAACAAGCCCTTCTTCGCCTCGCTCGCCGCGTTCGAGAGCGGGCTCGTCTACAACGAGCGGTACGTCAAGCGCGGGGACCCGGAGAACAGCCTCCTCATCCAGATGCTCAAGGGCAGCGCTCCGGGGAGCTATCCCCAGATGCCGCCGGGACAGCCCTATGACCAGCTGCTCGCCAATGGTCGCGTCACGATGACCATCGCGCAGGTGGAGCAGTGGATTCGCGACCTGAAGGAGCCGCCCGCGCAGCTGGAGACGCCGTCACCCGCGGAGTTCCGCGTCCGCCGGCTGACCGCCGAGGAGATGGTGGTGAGCCTGATGGATCAGCTCGGGCTCACGCTGGAGGACTTCGTCAGCACCAGCAACCCCGACTGGCGCGACAGGCCGTACGTGGTGGGCTGGAACCGGTTCTTCGTGTGGCCTGGAGACCGGGCGCCCGGCATCTCGGGCGAGTACGTGTCGGATCCACGCACCGTCGAACGCTTCGAGTCGCTGGGCGGTGGCAACTCGCTGCTGTACCGCAAGAAGGACGCGACGTTCGGTCCCTCCGCCGCGCAGGCGCTGGTCCAGATGTCGCAGGCCTGGTGCGCGCGCGCGGTGGACAAGCAGAACAACAAGGCGGTGCTTCGCTTCGCGACGCTCGCGGACACCTCCGCGAAGAACCCGGACGCGGTCCAGAAGAACCTGCGCAATCTCTATCTGCGCATGCTGGGGCAACCGCCCGCGGACGCGGAGCTGAAGGCGCTGTACGAGGAGGTCTATCTCCCGCTCGAAGCGCAGAGCACGCGCCTGGCCTGGGTGGGCACCTGCGCGGCGCTCATCCGTCACCCGCTGTGGATCACCTACTGAGCCGAGGACCCCATGCCGAACACCTCTCGACGCACGTTGCTCAAGTGGGCCCTTGGCGCAGGGCAGCTGGCCCTCCTCGACCGCGCGGGGCTCCTGCGCTCTGGCATCGCGCAGGCCGCGCAGTCCGACCTGCCCTCCCGGCTCGTGGTCATCTACATCCCGGGGGGCTTCCGGCCGGCGTACTACTTCACCCCGATGGAGGACGCTGAGATCCCGCTCTGCGTCCCGGGGGCCGCTGGCTACAACAGCGAGCCCGTCTTCTTCGACGCGAGCAAGGTGGTGGACCTCGCGCCCGCGAACGGCCCCTACAAGCCGCTGCGGACCTGGCAGTCCTGGAACCCCCAGAACCCCGCCGCGCGAGCCGAGTTCAGCCCGCTCATGTATGGCTACAAGCACTTCGCGCTGCATGAGCAGCTGAGCGTGCTGCACGGCGTCGACCAGGGCACCAACGACCACGCGAGCGCCTTCATCTCCGCGATGTGCGGCGTCGCGGGCGCGGACTACCGGGCGCCCGCGGTGCATTCGGTCATCGCGAACCACTTGTATGAGAAGCACCGGGAGAGTCGGCCGTTGCCGTTCGTGGTCGTCTCTGGAGACCGGGGGACACCGGTGGGCATGGGGTTGCCCTCGCACGCCTCGCCCATCGGCGTTCCGTCCATCGAAGCCCTCAAGCCGATGCTCTCCGCGAAGCCCGCGGACAACGCCTGGTGGACGGGGCTGGACGCGCGCACGGAGGGGGCCGAGCTGAACGCGAGCGGTGCGCCCACCGGGGCGACCTTGAAGACGACCACGGTGGAGCGCTTCACCCTGTCGCGTGCCCAGCAGCTGCTCGGGCGGTCGACGGTGAAGGTGGACAACTACCTGGAAGGCCTTCACGGCTCGTTGGCGTCCGTCTCCCGCGTGCTGGCGACGGACGTGGTGTCCGTGCTGGAGAGCACGAAGGGCATCGACACGCTGAAGACGAACCGGCCCTCGTACCTGTCGAGCTACCTGAACGAGACGTTCACCTACACCTTCGGCAACGCGAACTTCCACCTCGTCGGGCTCGACCCGCGGATGGACATGGCGCTGCGCCTGCTCAAGTCGGACCTGTGCACCTCGGTGCATGTCTCGTTGCAGCTGGACTTCGATACGCATAACGGCGCGGGCCACGCCTTTAGCTGCGCGCACGGTCGCGGGCTGATGGATTGCGTGGCGCGCTTCCTGGGGGAGATGAAGGCCGCGCCAGCCCCGGGCAAGCCGGGCAAGACGCTGCTCGATGACACGCTGGTGCTGGTGATGAGCGAGTTCGGCCGGAGCTGGGCGTCGCGCGCGAATGACGGCAGCTACAACCTGCCGGATGACCACCACCCCTACACGTCGGTCTGCTTCGCGGGCGGAAACGTGGCGGCGAACCGCCAGGTGGGCTCGTACACGACGCGCGGGCTCGGCGTTCCGGTGGACCTCATCGAGGAGACCGGGCAGCCGTCCAAGCGAGTCCCCCGGTCCGCGGATGTCGTGACCACCGCGCTGCGCATCATGGGCATGGAGGCCCACGAGTTCTTCATTCCTGGCGGCTACGGCGAGGTGGTGGGACTGCGGAAGGGGTAGGCGCTTCCGGCGCGCGCTGGCCAGGAGTATGTCCACGGTCGTTCGCGAGCCGTGTCTCCTGGAGGTGCCTGGATGTCCGTCACACTGATTGGCCGTTCGAGTTCGCACTTCACCCGCATCCCGCGCATCTTCGCCGCCGAGCTGCGCGCGCCCTATGACTTCCAGGTGGTGCGGGACCTCATGTCCTCGAATCCAGAGGACTACGGGGGCAACCCCGCGCTCAGGATTCCGGTGTTGAGGACCTCCGAGGGCTCCTGGTTCGGAGCCCTGAACATCAGCCGCGAGCTGTGGCGGCGCTCAGGGCGTGCCCTGCGCGTGGTGTGGCCGGAGGACCATGAGCTGCCCGTGCTCGCGAACCTGCTGGAGCTCGCGCAGCAAGCGATGGCGACGGAGGTGTCGCTGGTGATGGGGCGGCTGGGTGGGGCGGGGGAGGACGGCGCTCATCAGGCCAAGCTGCGCAAGAGCCTGACGGGGATGCTCGCCTGGCTGGAGGAGCACGTGCAGGCGGGGCTCGAAGCGCTGCCGGCACGGGACCTGAGCTTCCTCGAAGTGACCCTGTACTGCCTCGTCATGCACCTGGAGTTCCGCGACGTGCTGCCCATGGCGGGGTACGCGAACCTCCAGGCCTTCTGTCGCGGCTTCGGAGCACGCGCCTCGGCCGTGGAGACGACGTTCAAGTTCGACGTGTGATGGGGCGTGGCATCAGGCGACCCGGGTGAACCACTCCCCCGTGGAGAACTGGGCCTCCAACACAGCGGCCAGGTGGGAATCCTCCAGCAACACCCCCACCTCGATGTTCCGCGTCTGTCCCCGGTCGGTGAAGTTCGCCGACGTGACGAACACCCAGCGTGCATCCACCACGATGCACTTCGCATGGAGACTGGCGAAGACGCCCTTGTCCGGTGAGAAGCCATGGCACTCCGGGAAGGGCGGGCCGAACGGCCAGTGCTCCCGCAGGAACCCCGCGGCGACATGCGCGCTGGCGAACAAGCGGCACGTCACGCCTCGCCGCAGGGCCGCGTGCAACGGTCCCAGGACTTCCGCCGCGTGGTCGAACGCGAACCCCGCCAGCAGGACGGTGTTCGCGGCCTTGTGGAACAGGTCCGCCAGCACCACCGCGGTGTCTCGCGCCCCGCTCCAGCGGAACTCGGGCCCGGTCCACACCAACTCTGGCCGCCGGGTGCCATTGCGCCGCTCCGCGAGGACCGCGCCCAACAGCAACAGGACGCCGTCCTGTCCCAGCGTGTTCAGCGCCAGCACTTCCTCGGCGAGCCGTTCCATTCCTTCTCCCCGCAGCGCCAGCCGCGACAGCGGAAAGCCGAACCGATGGCCCATGAGCGCCGTCTGGAATCGCTCCAACTCCGACGTCGCCACGCCGCTCAGGTCCATGGCGTCTTCAGGAAGGCGACCTCCTCGTGACCCAGCGTGGGCACGACAAGGGCGCGGTCGAGGTACTGATTGAAGCGCTCACACGAGCACTCGGGGACGAAGAGGCAGCCGTGGCAGGCGGCGCCCTCCAGGTCGCGGTCGTCGCGGCCGGTCGGTTCGTGGTGCGCGCAGACGGGGTCATTGGAGCAGAGGCGCGCGTTCTTCATGGCTTGGGAGAGGTGCCGGCCCAGCCGCCGACCCTCCTCCACCAGTCCGCCCAACGTCCCTTCGGCGCCCGTGGTCCCGGTCATCAGCAGGATTCCCGCCATGGGGACGGCATCGCTGTGCGGGGCGCAGTACAGGCGCTCGCGGATGGAACTGGCGGGATATCCGCACTCCAGCGCCACCTCCGTCATCAGCAGATGCGCCAGTGTGTGGAGCAGGTAGAGCCGCACGCCCGGGAACGGTTGCTTCGAACCCGAGCTCAGCCTCCATCGCTCCCACCCGGCCTTGAGTGCCTCCTCGCGTTGCCGCACCGGGACGGAGGTCTCCCACGCGTGCACCTGCTGCTCGTCGAGCACCAGCAGCATGCCCTCGCCTTGCATCTCCGTGACCGGTACCCAATCCCGGTGCAGCGACATCGGCGCGAGTGCCACGTCCAGGTCGTAACGGCCCTGCAGGTCTTTCGACAGCGGCTCCAGCCGGGTGAAGCCCACCTGCGCCTGGACCTCCCGCAGCCGCCGCGCGAGCACCACGCGTTCGACCAGCGACGGCAGTCCTTGCGGCCTGGTGATGCGCCGGGCCCAGAAGACCTCGGTGCGGTCCCGGGGCATCTCTCCCGGCTTCTCCTGGGCCTGCGCGAGGAACTGGAGCCACTCCGCGGTGCGGATCTCCGGGACTGCCTCGGGCGTGTGCTCGCGCTCCGCCGCGATGGCCGCCAGGACCTCCGCATCGGAGGTGGAGCCCAGCGCTGATTGGACCTGGGGAATGGTCCGGAAGGCGGGAAGGCTCTCCGCGGTGGCCGCCTGGAGGATGCTCCATGCGGACTGCACCTTGCGCCGGAGCGACTCCGGCTCGGGGATGGTGATGGCGCTGGTGGTCTGCGCGAAGTAGCCGTTGCTGGCGGTGCGGACCAGCAGCCGCTGCTTCTCATCGCAGCGCTCCCGGGCCTCGAGTCCCAGCCAGGGCCGCTCCCCATCGCAGCGATCCTGTTGCTCCTTGTGGGTCATGTCGATGAGGCGCCTCCGCTTGCCGCAGGTCGAGCACGCGACCTCGATGTCGCTGAAGTCCCCGCTGACGCCTTCCTCCAGCTTCAATTGCGGTGCGTCACAGGGCTTGCGCTCGTGCATCCACCAGGACCAGTCGATGTCCGACAGGTGGCCCCGGGGACAGGCCGCGACGAAGCGCACGGGCACGCAGCGCTCGGGCTTCGCCTCCACGCCGGAGCAGCGGTGACGGTACTCCTGGTTGACGCGCTCCAGGCTGTTGGCCCGGACCAAGGCACGACAGCGTGGGTTCTGGCAGACGAACCAGCGCGGAAACTCATACACCTGGATGCCGCAGGACTCGGAAGGCTCCCTTTCGTCCCCGGCGGGCGGCTTGCGGAAGGGCGCCTCCTTGCTGAGAGGCCACTTGTTGCGGTGGTAGAGCGGTTCGACGATCTCCAGCAGTCGCGGTTCGTTGACGACCTCGCCGTTGCCCTTGAGCCGCCAGAAGTCCAGGCCCCCGACGAGCACCGCGTCGTTGAGCAGGTCCAGCATGCTGCCAGGACCGAAGGTGGAGACCACCTGGCTCTGCCGGACGCGTCCGTCCGGGGGCCGCGTCGACCGGGCCTTCGTCCACTTCCTACGGTTCGTCATGCGCCACCTCCTCCATCGCTGCCTTTGGGGCGCGGTAGCCGCCCAGCGGTTGGCGTTGAATCCACAGGTGCACCGAGGACTCCACGTCGCGCATCGACGTGGGCGCTTCGAACTTGAGTTCGTCCTGGGTGAGGTTGTCGGTCGCGTCCAGGAAGGTGCGCAGCAGGGGCTTGAGTCCCTTTCCCTCCGGGTCGTAGGGCGAGTACGCCCGTTGGGCGGCGTCCTTCTTCGCCTGCTCGATGATGTTGCGCCACGAGTCGAGCAGGCTTCGCGCGCGCTGCATCACGATGCCGCTGGCGCGCTCGGACTCTTCCTTGGGCAGCCCCCGGCCGGCGCGCTTCGCCAGGGATTCGAGCTTCTTCTCCAGCGCATCCCGGTGCGTCTGGAGCGACTTCCACTCCAGGGGCGCCGTCATGGCCGTGTCCAGCAGGCGGCCCAGCGCCACCACCACCCCCGCGAGGCCGCGGTCCAGCGCCGGGGCGGAGAATGGCGTCACCGACGTGGCTTCGACGAAGCGGTAGAACGACTCGTGGTACGTACCGAAGCGCTCATAGTGGCTGCGGTCGCGGGGCTTGGCGGCGTTGAGGCAGGTCACCACGAGGCCCGGCTTGTTCGCCTTGCGGCCCACGCGGCTGGACGCCTGGATGTACTCGCTGGTTGTCTTGGGTTGGCCCGCCACGACCATGAGCCCCAGCCGGTCGATGTCCACGCCGACGGAGATCATGTTGCTGGCGAGCACGACGTCGACGCTCTGGGGCTGGCCGTGCGCGAGCTCCAGGCGGTTCTTGGAGGCCTTGATGTCGGCGGTCTTCTCCCGGCTGGTCAGCTCGATGGGTTCGCCACGGATGGTCCTGCCCCGGTACCAGGGATGGTCGGCCTCCTTGTCGACGTCCTCTGGCCGGCGCCGGACGCGGTCCATCGCCAGCCGGCGCACCTCGTCCTCGACGAGCCGACGCATGCCGCCCAGCTCGCGCAGGCTGTTGAAGTAGCCGACGAGCGTCAGGTACGGGTCGGCGCTCGCGGCGCCATGGAGGTGTTCACCGCGCGCGGCGGCGGCGAGCACGCTGACATAGACGCGCAGCAGGATGGCCTTCATGGGACGTCCGGGCGCCGCCACTCCCACGTACTGGCGCGCGCCCTCCTTTCCCACGGAAGCAAAGAACATCTCGGAGGCATCCACGCCGGGGGGCGGGAAGAGCGCCACGTCCCGCCCATAGAGGCGGCTCACCTGATGCCGTGAGCGGCGGACCGTGGCCGTGGAGGCCACCAGCTTCGCCCGGGGCGCGAGTGTCAGGATGGCGCCCTCGTAGAGGCCCACCATGGAGCCCAGCGGGCCGGAGATGAGGTGCAGTTCGTCCTGCACGATGAGCTCCGGGGGACGCAGTCCGTTCGGGAGCATCACGAGGGCTGCCTTCACGGCCGCGGCGTCGTCGCAGGGCCCCACGAAGCGCTTGCCGGTGCGCCCCAGTGCGCGGCCGAAGAGCAGGCCGGTCTCACCGCGCCAGGGCAGCATGGCGAACTTGTCCACGGTGGCGACGAGGAAGCACGGCAGCTCGCGGTAGATCTGTTCGTCGACGAAGAGGACGGGGAGTCCTTCGGGGTTGCGGCCCAGGTTGAAGACGCACGCGATGTTCGCGCAGCCGACCAGCACCTCCTGGGGTCTGGATTTGGACGGCTGGAGGATGAAGCACTCCCGTTCGAAGGGCGTGGCGCACCAGGGGCAGGTGGCGAGTGGAAAGGGGGACTGGGCGCGCGGACTGTTGTCGTTCTTGTACTCGGTGATCTGCGCGGCCACCTGCTCCAGGGTGTTGGCGGTGGCGGAGCGGCCGACCCACAGCCCGATGGAGAAGCGGACCTCGCCCAGGCGCTTCGGCTCCTGTTGGCGGAGCACGTCGAGCGCGCAGATGAGCGTCGCGGCGCGGCCAAGCTGGTCGAGCGTGAGCAGCCGCAGCGTGTAGCGCAGCAGCACGGCGACCCCCAGGCCTCTGTGGGGCTGGGACTGGCCCCGGAGGCGGCGCAGGAGCAGGGTGAAGGCGATGAGGCCCAGGTACGCCTGCGTCTTTCCTCCGCCGGTGGGGAAGAAGATGAGCTCCACGAGCTCACGGTCCGCGTGGGCCTCGTCCTCCACGGAGGGGAGGTTGAGCAGGATGAAGGCGAGCTGGAAGAGGCGCCACTTGGGGTCATCTGGACGGGCCTTGCGCTCGGCCTGGGCCATGACGCTGTTCATCCAGCGGAAGGCGTCGAAGGCGAGGGGTTCCCGTTCCAGGAGTTGGATGCCCTCCTCGATGCGAGTGGCCGCGCGGTGGGCGCGGCGGACGAGTTCATCTCGCGTCTCCTCGCGGCGAGCGCTGCCCACATCAATGGCGGCCTGGGTGGTGATCCAGTCGCGGTAGGTTCGCACCAGGGGACTCAGGGCCGCCACGGCCTCCGAGGGCTTCGTGAACGCGGCGAGCTGTTCCATCCGCACGGTGACTTCGGGAATCCAGCGCGCTTCGACGGGGAGCACTTCGACACGTGGCAGCCAATCCGTCTCCACGCGAGTCACAGGCCGTGAGGTAGCGTCCACTCGCACGGAGACACCGTGGCCCACGGCCCACTGCTGGCGGTGTCGGAATTGGAGGTCGTTGACGAGGTCGTCGTCGTCGTCACTCTGGGCATCGCTCGAGTCCTGCCGGCCGACGAAGCCCTTCGCGCACTCCAGGGCGAGGTGGGTCTGGAAGGCGTAGGACTCGTCGCGCTCCGCGGCGGTGCTGGTGGGAGCGCGGGCGTTCACGAGGAAGATGGCGACGGCGAGCGCGCCTTCGGGCGTTTTCTCCACGTGGCCTTCCAGGCGCAGGCCCAGGCTGTCCCGCAGGGCCACGCCTTCGCGAAGCACCGCGTCGTTCAGGGGAAGGGTGACGGTGCGTTGGTGGAAGGTCCGGCTCCATTGCTTGCGTTCGTCGGCCTCGACGCGTTGGTAGTCCGCCCAGCAGACGTGCGCGGTGAGCTGGGCCGTGTCGGAAGGGACGAAGACGGACAGGCCCATGGATGCGGGGAGACGGCGCACCTTCTTCACGGTCGGGTCATGCCGGGCGGCTTCTTCGTTGTCCTCGTCGCTGCCCGCGGCCAGGTCGTCCTCCTCGTCGTCGGGTTCGTCCTCGATGACCCCCTGGTCGAGCGGGACGAGGAAGCCGGTCAGGTACCAACGCGACGGGGGATTGCGGAGCCTCTCTGGCGCGTCCGACACGGGAGCGCCCGAGGGTTTGCCGAAGGGACCGACGAGGTCCGCTTCCAGTGCATCGATGAGGTGGGCGCGGACTGCTCCGGCGTCATGGGTTTTCATGGGAGGGCTCACGCGGTTTGGGTGCGGGGCTTCGCCGTACGACGCGAGCCGGGATGGGCTTCCTCGTGGGCACGGCGCTCGTTCAGGTCGAAGAGGCGGTCGAGGACGTCGTCCTCGAAGGCTTCGAGCTGCGAGGCGGTGGCGCCGCAGTAGGGAGGTGCGTGGAGGTCCTTCCAGCCGTAGGCATCCAGAACGGCCTGGTCGACGGTCTCGTGCAGCTCCCGCAGCCGCTGGGTCGCGGAGTCGGTGACGGACTTGTCCTTGAGGCGGTTGTACGTCGTCGTCAGTCCGATGCCGTGGGCCTGCATGTACTGGCTGCGCTCGAAGTGGAGCCGTGCTCCCACCGCGTCGAGCCGCGAGATGTGCGACTCGTCGGGGAAGGGGAAGGTTTCAAAGCAGTCGCTGGGGGCGTAACGGAGGTCGTTACGCATGGAGGAGGACAGCAGCCGGGCCCAGACCTCATGTACACGGGATTGCAGAACCGTCAGCCAGTGGTCCTGCTCCACGGGGATGACGACAACACCCTCGCTGAAGACCGTGGAGGTCTGCTGCCAAGAGAACATCAAATGCTTGGAGACGCGCGAGATGGCGAGGCAGCGGGAGATGGGATGCAGTGCATTATAGAGAGCGGGTGTGTATCGCCCGTATTGCCACCAGTACGACTTTCGGCGCTTGCCATCAGTGTTGTCTTTCAGATTGAGGCGTTCCGGCTTCACCAACTCCTTCACGATGCGAAGAAGGTCAGGCCATTGCTCTGCTGTCTTTAATTCCATCTGCCCGAAGTTGATGACATGTCTTTCAAGTCCCGGGGTCGGGTCGGAGTTGATCTCCTCGCCGCCGACGTAACGAAAGATGCGTTCTGTGTTCTTGCGCGACTTCGCAATCAAGGCCGAACGCTGCTCGGGGCTGAGCACGAACCCCATGCCAAGGACGATACTGCCTTGGAAGCTCTTGCCCGCGTTGGCGGCGAGCGCCACGGGGTCCGCGCGCTCAGGCTTTCCCCTCAGTCGCGAGTTGAGGTGCTTCACGCGCTGGCCATCCAGCCGAGGCTCCAGTGCCAGCTCGGAGACATGGCCCTTGGCCAGATGCACCACGGACACGGAGACGTTGGCTCCAGCCACGGGCCACTTCATGGAGCGCACGGCGTCATACAGGTGGCCGTTGTGGTCCACCAGGTACTTCAGTCCCGTGGCCCGCGTGTCCCCCTGCGCGATGGTGTTGGTGGCGATGAAGCCGAAGCTGCCGTGCTCGCCCAGCAGATGGAACGCGCGGCGGAAGAAGTGCGAAGCGAGATCCGCGTTGCCATGCGCCCCCTCATGCACCGCCTGGAGCCACGGCAGGTAGTTCGCTCCCCCGGCGTCGATGATGGAGTTCTTCCCAGCGAAGGGGGGATTCCCGACGAAGCCATCCATCCACGCCGCCTTGTTGGGCTGCTCGTTGTCGAGCGGATCCGGACGACTCCCGTGGAATACCTCCGGGAACTCCAGCGGCCAGTGGAACGTCCATGACGGCGCGGAGAACGCCGCGATGGAGGCTGGCATCGGAGGGGGAACGCCCTGCTTGGCCTTAGACAGCCACGCTCCGATCAAGTCGAGCCTGCGGACGCGCTCCCTCTCCCGCTCCTTGTCTGACCCATGCGCGAAGAACGCCCCCACGCATGCATTGGCGATCTGCTTGACGTCCTTGAGCGCCGCATCCGCGTCACGGAGAAGCCCTTCCTTCATCCGGCCGGGATCCAGGTCGAGCTGCATCGGCTTGTGTTCGGGCCCCTCCAGGTCGAGCGCGAGCTGGAGGATCTCCGCGCGCTTCTCCAGTCCTCGAGTCAGCGCCTTCCGGATGACCTCCCAGGACAGCTCGGATTGCTTCTGGCTGCGCGGGTCCCAATGGAACGCACGAAGTTGTTCCAGGTCGAGTCCGACCAGCGAATCCCCGCACTTGAGTGCATGGTCCAGGAACGTGAAGGGCTCACTCTTCGCCAGCGTCACGAGCCACAGCGACAGCTTCGCGAGGCTCACCGCCCAGGGATTCTTGTCCACGCCGTACAGGCACCGCTGTGCCACCAGCCGCCGCGCTCGCATCACCTCATCCTCGTGCTTGTCGCGCTTCAGCACGCCCTCGCGCGTCCATGCGGCGATGACCTGGTCCGCGAGGAAGCGGCAGGACTCCACGAGGAAGGCCCCTGACCCCATGGCTGGGTCGCAGATCTTCAGGTTGAGGAGTCGCTCCGATGAAGGCTCGGGTCCCATCGTCCTGAGAAGTGGGTCGAGCGCCCGCCGGACGATGGGCGCGGAGAGACTCCGGGGCGTGTAGTGACTGCTGGTCCGCCGCCGCTCGTCGCCGGGTTGGAGCACGAACTGGGACGGCCGACGCATCTCCGTACCCTTCGCGCGGTACGGCTCCAGAGCGGCCAGGACCTGCTCCGCTGTATTCGACTGTTCCAGCACCCTCGCCAGGGCCTTCACCGCCTTCGCTTCGAGTCCGGCCTCCTCCAGCCAGGCTGCGCGCCGCTTCGCGGGTTGGGCCAGCACCTCGTCCGAGGAGACCCAGACCTTCCAGGGCCTGAGACAGAGTCCGACGCCAGTCAGCCGCTTCACGTGGAAGCCCATCAGCCCCTCGTACACGGAGCCGATCTGCTCCACGTCGAGCGACCTGAAGCTCAGTCGCTGCCCATCCAGGAAGATGAGCCTCTCGAGGACCTGATGGACGGTCCCGTCATCGATGGATGGCGCGGGCGAGTCCGCGCGCGAATCGTCGATACTTCCGCCTCCCAGGAAGGGAAAGGCCTCGGGATGGAAGAGCTGGCCCCTCCGGGGAGGCATCCGCAGCTTGTCGTGGGAAGCGCCAAGGTAGATGCACCGGAAGAGCGCCAGCAGTCGTGGCCACGCACCGAACCGTCGGTTCATCGCGTCGGGGTACTGGTTGGCGTCTTGGACCAGTTGCTCATGGAGCGCCTTCGCTGACAGGTCTTCGCGGTAAGGCTCCTGGTCCACGGGAAGCAGGCCCCGGTCCTCCGCGTAGAGGATGAAGACGAGCCGGAGGAGCGTGGAGAGCAGGCCGCCGTAGACGTGATCCTCCCCCCGCGAGAACGCCTCATCCAGGGCCCGGGAGCCATCGCGCTCCGCGGCGGCCTCGAAGCCGGCGAGGAGAATGCCCAGCGCTTCGAGTACCTGACCCGCGAGCGCCTCGGTCACATCCGCCTGACGGCGGCGCGACTGTTCCAGGAGCGCGGGAAGCTGATGCTCGGGCAGCACTCCAAAGAGGCGGCGCGCGTGCAGGAGCATCACCATCGCATCGAACAGCGGGCGGCCGCTGGAGGTGACGAGGTCCTTGAACCGGAAGGTGAGATGCCCCGAGGTTTCGCCGTGGGGCGCGTAGAGCAGGCGTACGGAGTCGCCGTTGAACAGCAGCCCGATAGGGACCCGGGCGGCGCGCAGCAGGCGGTCGAACTTCGCGGTCGGTTCGTAGAACCACGCGCCCGTCATGTCCTCCTTCTTGTCCAGGTCGAGTCCTGGCGGTAGCTCCCAGGTCAGGAGCACGAAGCCTTCCGCGGCCCTGCTGATGGGCGTGGAGTCATCCGGCAGTCCTTCTGGCCTTGCTGGAGGAGGACCGCGCCGCCGCAGGCCCCGTGTGGGTCTGAGCGTCTGTTGTCCCTCCGCGATGTCGAGCCGGAGGTCCTCCGGAAACTCCGTGACGAAGTCGTCCCCGGTGTAACCCAGCACCTCCCCTAGGAAGCGCGGGACATCGGTCACCCGGGGCGACTCACGGCCGGCCAGGAGGGTGAACCGCGACTGGGCGGACACCGGGAGGCGTTGCATGCACTGCGCGTCCTCGAGGACTGGGACTGAAACCACCAATCCTTCGATGGGTTGCGCCATTCCAAGCCATGTCTGGTGGAAGCGGCGCTCGAGCTCTCCTCCATGCCCCAGAGCGATGCTCATCGCGCCACCGGCCAGAGATAGACCATCCCCACGGGGACCACGCGGGCGACCTGTACGGCGTAGAGGGTCTTCAATGATTGGGGTTGCTCGACGAGTTCCTTCTTGAGGGCCGTCAGTCGTTGCTCAAGGTGGACCTTGTCACGTCGCCATTGGTCCTGTTCCTCGCGCCCGCCGAGCTTGAGCTCGAGCTGCGCGCTCAGGGCTTCCTGGATTGTCTCCTGCTGCGTCAGGAGGATTTGCGTCAGCGCCTTCGACTCGGCCGTCCCACGTGCCGCCAGCTTCTTGCGCGCATCCTGCTCCCGCTGCGATGCCTGCTCCTCGACGAAGGACCAGAGCTTCGCGAAGTCGGAGGATGCGCTGGCCAGAAGCCGCGCCTGGATCGACCGCGGCATGGAGGAGAGCGCGGGTGCCTCGGCCAGGGTTGTTTCGAGTTGTTCGATGGCCTTGCGGTCCGCCTCGTCCGCGAAGGGCTTCAAGTGACCCTTGCCGCCCCCGTCCAGCCACTTCGCCGAGACCGATACCACCTCGTCATGCAGTCGCGCGGCGCCAGCCCCGAAGAGCGAAAGCCGTCCGAAGATGATGACGCGCGCCACCGAGTCGCGCTTGCTCCGGACCACCGTGATCCGGCTCAGGTCATTCGCGGAGAACCCCTGCGCGAGGAACCGCTGGAGCACGCGCTGAACGATGGGATGGGACAGATGGAGGTGGGCGAGCTTGCTGGAGACCCCAGGAGGCGCTTCGAAGACAACGGGCGAGAGGGGGCGTTCGCGCCACTCCCACGGAGCTTCGTCCCTCTCTCGCCGGGGACGGATGGCGTCGAGGGTCGTGTTCCATGAAGGGGGAAGGGCAGGGACCTTCCACGCCTCCAGCGTCCTGCCTTCCTCCGTGACCTCCGCTCGTTCCATCCGGCCGGCGCCCGCGAGTTCGAAACCCACGTCCAACGCATCGCGAAGCAGGGCAGGGTCGAAGTCCATCACCTCTCGACTGCGTTCACGGAGCTCGCCAATGGCATCCAGTTCCTTGCGCAGCGATTGGAGCGTCCGCTGCGATTCAAGCTCTCGCTTCGTCACCTCGGTGCGCGAGGAGGTCGCGGCCCGTGAGACGCTCTCCAGCGTGCCCTGCGTGATGCCCTGGGCGAGGGCATCATGCATCTGGTCCATCAGCACGCTGCCCAGGCTGCCCAACTCGCGGACGATGGTGTCCACCTTGCGAGCCACGGTGTCGAGCACCGCGTCCTCGGCCCGCTGGGCGTAGACGAAGTAGCCACACCGGACCACGGGCTCGGGTTGCAGGGCACGGTCGATGCGACCGTTGCGCTGCTCCATGCGCGAGGGGTTCCATGGGACGTCGAAGTGGAAGAGGTCCGCGCAGTGGCCCTGCAGGTTGATCCCTTCGCGAGCCGCGTCGGTCGCCAGCAGGAAGCGCACGGGGAACTCGTCCAAGGGGCCGTTGAAAGCAGCCTGGACCTCCGCGCGCTTCGCGTCATCGAGCCCACCCGTCAACGTGAGGATCCGTTCATCCCCCCGTTGGGTTCCCTCGAAGGCAGCGGTGAGCTGTTCCTTGAGGTAGCGAAGGGTGTCTCCGTACTCCGTGAAGAGGATGACCCGGCGGGGCTTCCACGCGGCGCCCCGGGTGAGCGGACACTGGTGTTCGCGAACCCAGTGGAGCAGGGCTCGAAGCTTGGCGTCTCGTGCGGTGCGGTGCCGTGCGCTCAGCTTCAGCATCTCGTCCAGGAGCTGCCGGGCCTGGACACTGGCGGAGAGTCCCTGGCTGTCCTCACGCACGGCCTCATCGAGCGCCAGTTCGAGCGACTCATCCGTCTCCCCGTGCTCCTCGGATTCGGAGGGTGCGTCGCCAGTGAGTGAGCCGCCGTCGGGGGCCAGTCCGACCGCGCCAGAAGCAGCCGCGTGTACGGAGAGCGTGCGGTGGAAGGCTTCGATGCTGGAGAGGAGCCGCTTCTGGAGGTTGATGAAGACGAGGCAGCTCTTCTTCGTGGTAGGCGCCAGGAGCTGCGTGTAACGCGCGAGCTTCTGGGAGAGTTCCAACTCAACGGGGGACCCCTCGCCCAGGTCGACAGTGTGTTCGACGGTCTTCCCGTCTGGGCCGAGCCACTCAGCGCCCCAGCGGCCCCCAGTATGGGCAAGCCGAACGCCTACGACCTGGCGTTCGGGGTACCGCTGCGCGCTGCCAAGGGCCCGCAGGTCGCTTTTCAACCGGCGCACCATCACCGGGGCGAGCTGCGACTCCCTGACACGGGTGCCGCGCGTGAAGCGCTGGGGGTCGAGCATCTCCAGCAGCGCGGAGAAGCTGTTGGAGTGTCCGTTGTGGGGCGTGGCGGAGAGGAACAGCCGGTGTTCAAAGCGCTCCGCCAGCGAGCGGATGCTCTGGGTCGTCTCCGTGTCGACGGCGTAGCGGTTGGCGGACGCGGGGGCGACGACGTGCGCCTCGTCGAGCACCAGCATCGACTTGTGGGGCCCCTTCTCCTCCAGCAGCGTCTTCAGTGGCTCGAAGTACTCGCTGCGGCGGAGCGTCTGGTACGACACGATGAAGCGCGAGTGAGTGCTCCAGACCGGGACCTGGAAGCCTCGCTCCTGACGGCGACGTGAGACGAACTCGCCGTTGAAGATCTCGAAGCGCAGGCCGAAGCGCTTCTCCATCTCATCGCGCCACTGGAGCGTCACGGATGCCGGGCAGACGATAAGGACGCGGTCCACGCGCTGGCGGAGGATCAGCTCCTGCATCACCAGCCCGGCCTCGATGGTCTTTCCCAGGCCTACGTCGTCGGCGATGAAGAGGTTGACCCGTGGAAGCTCGAGCGCCTTTCTGAGCGGCGTGAGTTGATGGTCGAGCAGGTGGATGCCGGCGCGGAATGGAGCCTGGAAGAGCCGGGCGTCGGTGGCCGTGACGGAGCTCCACTTGAGCGCATGCAGGTAGGCCGCGAAGTGGCGGGGTTCGTCGATGCGCTGAGGCGTTCCCAGTCCTGACTGTTCAGGACGGATGACCCGCGGGGCGAGCTCTCGCTCCCACAGGACAGACAGGGGCCGGCCCTGTGCGTCGTCATCGAGACATGTGAGCCGGACGAGGGTGTGTTGCTCCCGGACATCCGAAGGAGCCACGACCTCGTTGACCAGATACTGGCGGTGTCGGACCTGCGCGATATCACCGGCGCAGGGAATGGGAGCGGTGGGCACGCCAAACACGGTGCTGGTCAATCGTAGACACTGCCATTCCTCGGGAGAGGTATTGCGGACTACGGGCAGAGCCGCTTGTGCCACTGATTCATGAGGCGCTCAAATCCGTTGAGGTCCCCCGTGTATTCGAAAAGGCAAGGACTCAGCAGGGAGGCCAATGCGCGGTACGGGGAAGGAACGGCTGCCTTCTCGGTGTCGATGGCGTCAGGCCATTCACCCAGGGTGATCAGCAGGCGTTCGTCTTCCAGGGGCAGCAGGGAGGTATCTGGCAGCGCCTGCCGCAGTGCTTCGACGCCGCCGAGCTGTCCCAGCAGCGGTTGGCCCAGGAACGTGAGCCAGTAGGCCCCCAGTGCGTGGGTGCCGATGACCGAGCTGAATTCACGGGTGTGGTAGGCATCCAGCCCCAGGTAGCGAGCCATGAGCGCCTCGATGGCGCTCCAGTCGCCCATGCCAAACAAGCCTTGGGGGGAGATGATGGCTGGGCTCGCGTAGCCGAAGCTGAAGGGCAGTTCACGTGCCAGCTCAAGCGCGAGGGTTCTCAGATGCGCCGTGCCGCGCTCCACCAGGTACTCGGTGGGAAACGTGAACGACACCGAGGTGATCGGATCCTTGAAGACGGGGTCGTTGATCCGTCGCCCGTAATACTCAAAGTGGTAGCTGCCGGCCTCACTGGGGCTCTCCCACAGCTCAATGGCCCCAACGCCATTCCAAGGTGACTCAAGCAGATGCTGCCGGACGTTCTCCCATCCGGTGTCATCGAGCGGGGCCATCTCCCCCTCTTCGGAGACATACCAACCCAATGCTCCAGGCGGGATGGCGCGGAGATAGGTCCGCAGGGCTCGCCAGATGGCGGGTGCGACCTCTTCGGGAGGACGATGCACGAAGAAGGAGACCACGACGCCGTCACGTGCCGCGAGCCATCCACCCCTGGCCTGAAGTCGGATGCTAGGAAGGCCTTCCCTCATGGCGTCCTCACTCCCGTCGCAGGCGAGATGAGCAGCGCGGGTCCGCCCAAGGCATCCTTGTAGACCTCACCCTGGTTCTTGCCGAAATGGGGGCTGCTGGGGCCATAGGGCGCCCACTGTGGCAGGTTGGTCTGAGGGCAGGGGAACTTGAAGTCCAGGATGAGCGCGGCCTTGAGCAGGTCGCGGTCCGCATGGAGCACGAGGTCCGGCTTGATGGTTCCGCGGAGCTCATCGGTGCAACCGTCGGCGATGAGCCGCGCCTCCTCCCGCCGGCTGACGGTCTCCACCATCCGTGCGTTCGGATAGTAGCGGTAGCGTTGCTCGATGCTGAAGGGCGCGGGCCACAGCGCCTTCAACGCCTCCTCGGCGCACTGGAGCGCGAGCACATGCTTCTGTTTCCCCAGATGCATGGCCCGGGTGATGGGATTGCCGCAGGCGTCATGCTCCACCACCTCGCCGCACTCCTGTCGCGTCGGAGGACGGTCGCGGAAGAAGCGCGCGTTGCCAAGCCGCTCGGCCTGGACGGCGCATGCCGCGAGGCGCTCCTCGAGCTCGTCCACCGCATGCTCGTGCTGCATCAACGCGAGCACGGCCGGGGGAATGTACCGGACCAGGGTGGACGCCACGGCGCGGGTCGCGGCCTGCGCGGAGGCCTGCTCCGCCACGTACGCCGCATACCGGGCTCGCGCGGCCGTGTCCGAATCGACGAAGCCCAGCTCCCCGTGCCTGGACGTCCGCGAGCTCCCGGCGCACGCCGTGAGCAGCGCCCCCGTCACGCACAGGAGCGCGAGCCGGCTCACCGCTTCCCGCGCGCCAACAGCATCACCGCGACCAGGATGGCGCTCATCGCCCCCAGCGTGAGCGGCCCCAGCGTCTCTCCCGCGAACACCACGCCCAGCAGCACCGCCACCGCCGGGTTCACGTACGCGTAGCTCGTCGCCAGCGCCGGCCTCGCGTGCCGCAACAGATAGCCATACGCGCTGAACGCCACCAGCGAGCCGAAGATCACCAGATACAGGAACGAGGCCACCGCGAGCCGGGGCACCGCGTCCGACATCCGCTCCCCCAGCGCGAAGCTCACCCCCAACATCATCACGCCCGCGCTCAACATCTGCGTCGCTGGCGTCATCAGCCCCGAGGGCATCGGCAGCCGCCGGCTCCACACCGACCCGAACGCCCAGCTCATCGGCGCCACCAGCAACGCCAGCGCCGCCGCGCCGCCGCCGCCCATGTCTCCGCTGAGGTTGAGCAGCACCACGCCCGCGAACCCCAACACCAGCCCCGCCAGCTCCGCGCGGCCCGGCCGCTGCCCGAACGCCACCCCGAAGATGGCCATCCACAACGGCATGCTCCCCACCACCAGCGCCGCCACGCCGGACGGCACCCCCAGGTTCTGCGCGAACGCGATGCCGCCGTTGCCCACCACCAGCAACAGGAAGCCCGTGGCCGCCCCCGCGCCCCACTGCCGCGCCCCAGGCCCCGGCTGGCCCTTGAGCCGCAACCCCGCGAACAGCACCCCGCCCGCCATCAGGAAGCGCAACCCGGCCATCCTGAACGGCGGAAACCCCGTCAGGGCGAACCGCATCGCCAGGTAGGTCGACCCCCAGATGACGTAGAGCGAAAAGAGGCTGAACAGCATCCACCCCCGGTGGGGAGCGGGCTCGGCGACTTCGACGGTGGCGGTGGTCACGGCGGGCGGACTTCTAACCCCCGCTCCGCCCCGGGGCGATGTGCGCTTTGCCGCACCCTCCTCGGTCCCGGGGGCCAGTCCCCCGCCTGCCTGCCCTCCCAAACAGCCCCGCCGGATTGAATGCCCGGAGCGTCCCTTTTAGAATTCTACAGGAAGCGTGGATGCCCGAAGCCCGGGCCCATGGTTTCCGGAGCGTGAGCGGGAATGCCCGACGAGCTGGGTGAGCGCGAGAAGGAAGTCCTCCGGGCCGTGGTGCAGGAGTACATCACCACGGGCGGTCCGGTCGGCAGTCAGCACCTGACGCGCCGCGGAGAGTTCGAGGTCTCCTCCGCGACCATGCGCAACGTGCTCGCCGACCTGGAGGCCCTGGGCTTCCTGGAGAAGCCCCACACCTCCGCGGGGCGCGTGCCCACCGACCGAGGCTACCGCTTCTACGTGGACACCCTGGTGAAGCTGCGCGACCCCGCCCCCCGCGATCGCGAGCTCATCCACGCCGGGCTCGTCCATGAGTCCAGCCTGGACGACATCCTGTCGGAGGCCAGCCGCGTCCTGCACTCGCTCACGCGCCACGCGGGCGTGGTCCTCACGCCCCGCCCCGACGCCGCCGTGTTCCAGCGCATCGAGTTCCTGCGCCTGCGCGAGAACCGCGTGCTCGCCATCCTGGTGGGCCAGAACGGCCAGGTGCACAACAAGGCCCTCACCGTGGACTTCCCGGTGACGTCCGACGAGCTCGTCAAGGCCAGCAACTACCTCTCCGAGCTCCTCCACCAGGTGCCGCTGGAGGAGGCGCGCGAGCGCATCCGCGCGGAGATGGACCAGGACCAGGCCCTCTACAACGCCCTCACCGCCAAGGCCCTCCGGCTGGGCGCCGCCGCCACCGACCTCCAGACGCCGGAGCGCGTGCTCATCGAAGGCACCGGCTCCTTCCTGGAGCAGCCGGAGTTCGCGGACGTGGAGCGCATCCGCGCCCTGTTCCGCGCCCTGGATGAGAAGCACAAGCTGCTGCACCTGCTGGACCGCGTGCAGCGCACCAAGGAGATGCACGTCTTCATCGGCGCGGAGAGCGAGTTCTCCGCCGCCGGCGACGTCACCGTCATCGCCAGCCCCTACGGCACGGCGGAGGCGGTGCTGGGCACGGTGGGCGTCATCGGGCCCACGCGCATGGACTACCGGCGCGTGATTCCCCTGGTGAACTTCACCGCCCAGGTGCTCTCCAGCGTGCTGGAGAAGGTGTAGCGCCCTCCAGCGGCCGGGGCGCGTAGACGCGCAGCGCCCCGGGGGCCACCTCGAAGCGCACGGGCGTCATGCCCACGTTCTCCCCGTCCGCGTTCACCTCCATGGGCGGCCGCGTCTCCACCACGAGCCGGGCCGTGTGCAGGTGCACGACGGACGCGTGCTCCAGGTGCCCGCCGCTGCGCATGCCCAGCGCCACGCGCGCCAGCGTGGCCACGTCGTGCAGGTGGCCCAGGCCGGTGCGCTCGCCGCCGTCCGCCGCCGACGGCGCGGTGACGGCGTAGACGTGCAACTGGCGGTCGTCCAGCGTGGCGTCCGGCGCCACCATGTTGCCCGCGCCGTGGTAGCGGCCGTTGCCCACGACGAGCTGGAGCGCGTCCACCTCCAGCGTCCGGGTGTCCGCCTGGAGCCGGACGTGGAAGGGCTGCAGCGTGTGCATCTCCACGGCGGCGGCCACCGGGTAGGCCAGCTTGCCCGCGCGCTGCTTCAGCTCCCGCGTCAGCCGCTTCGCGATGGCGGTGGTGAGCCCCAGGCTGGCGGCGTTGAGGAAGGGCCTCCCGTTGACGAGCCCCACGTCCACCCGCGCCGTGTAGCCGCCGGCGATGACGCCGCACGCGGCCTCCAGCGTGTCCGGGATGCCCAGCGAGCGAGCGAAGTCGTTGCCGGTGCCCAGGGGCACCACGCCCAGCGTCACGTCGCGGCCCATCAGCGCCTGCGCCGCGCAGCTGATGGTGCCGTCGCCTCCTCCCACGAGCACGCGGCGGGCACCCGAAGCGATGGCCTCCCCGACCACCGCGCGCAGGCGCCTGGGCCGGGTCAGCGCGTGCGCGGCGAGGAGGGGAATGCCGTGGGCGGCGAGCAGCTCGCGGGCGCTCTCGAAGGCCTCGCGCCCGGAGCGGGAGCGGGTATTCACCACCAGGACCGCGGGCCCCTCGTCCAGGTGGCGCATGCGCGGCGGTGCGTTGAGTGCGGGTTCCACGAGGGAAGCCTCGGCTTTCTGTGCGGCGCCTCCAACCTGCGCACGAGGGCGCTCCAGCACCAGCGGCCCCCATGCGAAAAGGGCAGGGGCTCTGTCCATTCCCCACCCTGGCGGTGCGGGAGCTTCCGTGGGTGGACAGGGGTAGGGCGCTGGCGGGTTCTCTGCCTGGGTTGGCGTGTTCACCTTCCCGGTGACGCGGCTCCGTGCCACGGACCCGCGCCGGAACGCATTCCAGGAGGGTGATGCATGGCACGAGGGAGCAAGACCCGGTACTCGGCGAAGCAGAAGCGCATGGCCGGGAAGATCGAGCAGGGCTACGAGGCGAGGGGCACCGGCGAGAAGACGGCGGAGGCTCGCGCGTGGGCCACCGTCAACAAGCTCACCGGGGGCGGCCTGAAGGGGGGCTCCGGCAGCAAGGCGAAGGCGGCCCGTCGCCGTCCCTCGGCCCGCAAGGCCGCGCGCAAGGCCACTCGCGTGGCCAGCAAGCGCCGCGTGGCCACCGCGAAGAAGAGCGCTGTCTCCCGCCGCAAGGCCGCGCCCAGCCGGGCCCGGCGCACCACCACCGGACGCAAGGCCACGTCGCGCACCGGCACCGCGGGCAAGCGCTCCACGGCCCGCAAGAGCACCGCGCGCCGCGCGCCCGTGCGCAAGAGCCCGTCCCGTTCGCGTTCCAAGCGCGGCGGTTCGCGCCGGTAGCGGTGGCGTGAAGGCGGGCACCGGTGGCCACGGGCTCGTGGCCGCCGTCACCCCGGAGCGCGCGTCAGCGCGACTCCTCGTCCTTGGGCGTATCCCTCGGCGCCGCGTCCCACGGCCAACCCTCGGGGTCCTGCTCCAGGCGGTGCAGGAGGTCCGTGGGGTCCTTCACCAGGGTGCGGCAGCCGGCCGTGCGCAGGTCCTCCGCGCGGAAGCCGCCGCACAGCACGCCCACCGCCGCCAGGTGCAGCTTGCCGGCCGCCAGCGCGTCGAAGGGCGTGTCGCCCACCATCACCACCGTGGCGGGGGCCGGCTTGCCCAGCTTCGCGAGCGCCACCTCGAGGAGGTCCGGGTGCGGCTTGCTCTTGTCGGCCTCGTCCTTGTTCGTCTTCGTCTCGAACAGGCCGTCGATGCCGCACAGCTCCACGTAGCGCTTGAGCTCGTCGTCCTTCGCGCTGGAGGCCAGGGCCACCTTGCGGCCGCGCTTGCGCAGCTGCTGGAACAGCTCCTTCACGCGCGGGAAGGGGCGCACCTTGGGCAGGAACTCGCGCTTGAAGAGCGCGGAGCGGTACTCCTCCAGGTCCTTGCCGAAGCGCTCCAGCTCCTCGTCGTTGAAGAAGACCGGGAGCAGCTGATCCGCGCCCTTGCCAATCTGGCTGCGCACGTGGGCGAACGGGATGTCCCGGCCGAACTCGATGAACGACCGGCGCCAGGCCTCGGCGTGCTCGTCCACGGAGTCCATCAGCGTTCCATCGACGTCGAAGATGACGTTCTCGACCATGCGCGGCAACCTCCGCCGTCCAAGGTGGCGATGGGCCGCGAGACGGTCAACCGCCCGCGGGTGGATTCGGTCCACTCTCCTGCGCTTCGCTGTCCACGAGTGTCCGGGTCTGCACGCTGTATCCGTCCGGGGCGCTGGGCGTGAACGCGTCGTTGGGCAGCGCGGCCTTCAGGTCCACCTTCGACAGCGCCGTCTCTCCCTGCTTCACGCCGCCCACCCAGCGCGACAGCCGGCGCGGCACGCACAGCCCCAGCGCCGCGTCGCAGTGCTCCTCCTCCATGCGCACCTCCGCCTGCGTGCCGTCCGGCGCGCGCGTGCGCTTGGCCAGGAAGTCCAGGGCGGGCCAGCGCAGCACGTACGTCACCTCCACGCCCGCGCCCGCCTCGCCCTCCAGCGTCATGGACAGCTCCACGGCCTCCTTCGCCTGGGGCAGGTCCGTCACGCGGCGGGCCTTCGTGCTGCGCAGGAGCAGCGGCGCGCGGAAGCCATCCGGCACGAAGGGGGTGAAGACCTCGGTGAGGAACGCGGACAGCTTCTGCGCGGAGACCTGGGAGTTGAAGGTCGTGAACTGCCTGCTCGCGTCCACCTGTTCGTACAGGTGCTTGCCGTCCCACGACACCGTGCGGGCCCGCGGCGCGGACACCGTGCCGCGCATCTTCTGGGGCGCGCGGTACGCGAAGGTGAAGCCCGCGGACGCGGTGTCCCCTTCCGTCTGCGTCCCCTCCAGCTGGTAGTTCACGAGCTTCGCGTCACGCGCGGCCAGCTGCTCGCGCACGCGGGCCATCCGCTGCGCGTCGTCTCCGCTCCCCGAAGAGGAACGGCACGCGACGAGGCACACGAGGGACAGCAGCAGGAGGGCGCGCATGGTGAAGGACCTCTTTCAAAATGGAAAAGGCCCCACTGTTCCCAGGGGGGCCTTCGGACTGCCTCGGTGAGGAGGCAGCAGGGACTACTTCACCGCCACGCCGGTCGCGGAGGAGCTGGTGACGCCGATGATGGTGCCGAACAGGGCGAAGATGCCGTGACGGGGCGTGGTGTTCGCCGTCTTCAGGTCCACCTTGGAGGCGCCCATGGCCTTCGCCTCGGTGATGAGGAGCTTGTTGACCACGGTGTCCAGGTCGCTCTGCACGATGTCGATGATGTGGAAGATCGCGGTCAGGCCCAGCGAGCTCCCCTGGATGACGGCCACGGCCTCGCCGTTGGCGGCGATCTCGGAACCGGAGACAACGGCGGACTCAACGCTGGTGCAGCCCACGAGGGAGGCAGCGGCAACGGCGGACAGGATGAGCTTCTTCATGGTTTTCTCCCCAACTGACGGTGGCTTGGATGGTGACCGGGCGACCTGAACGGACGCTCAGTCGTTAGAAGGAACCTCAAGCGGCGCGGTTCGTAGCAGAAGTCAACTTCAAGTCAAGGACCCGGGTCTGGGTAATCCGAGTTGTGTTTTACATTTCATCCGCTCGGTGACCTGGGACCGGTCGCCCCTCTTGCGGACGTGAGGCATCTTCGCGCATGCACCCGGTTTCCCTTCCACGTCCCACCCCGCCCCGCGTCTGGCTGCACCTGCTGTTGTTCGCGGTGACGCTGGGGACGACGTTCCTCGCCTACCTGCTGCTCTTCGGCCGTTCGTTCCCTTTCAGCGAAGGGGGGCTGTTGCCGGAGGACCGGACGCAGGCGCTGGCCTTCAGCGTGTCGCTGCTCTCCATCCTGGGCTCGCATGAGATGGGGCACTACGTGCTCGCGCGGTGGCACCGGGTGGACACGTCCCTGCCGTACTTCATCCCGCTGCCGGTGCCCGGGAGCCTGGGCACGCTGGGCGCGGTCATCCGGCTGCGAGGGCGCATCCCCACGCGCAACGCGCTGGTGGACATTGGCGCCGCGGGGCCGCTGGCGGGCCTGGTGGTGGCGCTGCCGCTGCTCTACTGGGGGCTGCTGCACTCCACGGTGGTGGATTCGCCGCCGGTGCCGTCCTCGTTCCCGGGGGACTCGTCGCTCTGGGTCCTGGGGCAGAACCTGCTCCACTGGGTCGCGGAGAAAGTGACCCAGGCGCCCGCCGCGGCGCCGGCCACCTTCACCCAGCACCAGACGGTGTTTGGCGACAACCTCATCATGAAGGCGCTGACGTGGCTGGCCCTGGGCCCGGTGCCGGAGGGCAAGGACGTCGTGGTGCACCCGGTGGTGATCGCCTCGTGGTTCGGCCTGCTGGTGACGCTGCTCAACCTGCTGCCGGTGGGCCAGCTGGACGGGGGGCACCTGACGTTCGCGGTGCTGGGGCCCCGCGCGCGCACGCTGGGCCAGGGCGTGGCGCTGGTGCTGCTCTTCCTCACGGTCTTCGTCACCGCGTCCTGGGGCCTGTGGCTGGTGGTGGCGAGCAAGGTCGTGGGCTTCGGCCACCCGGAGGTGGTCCAGCCAGAGGAGCCCCTGAGCCCCCTGCGCAAGCTCATCTGCGCGCTGTGCCTGCTGGCGCTCATCGGTTGCGCGATGCCCATCCCCCTGCGAGAGGTGTGGTCATGAAGTACCAGTGCGAAGGGTGCGAGCGGCTGGTCCTGGTGGAGTCCTTCCACCTCGAGGACGGCCGGCTCGCCGTGACCTGCCGGATGTGCGGCGCGAAGACGTTCGCGGGCGCGTCCACGTCCCAGCTGGCTCCCGCCGTGCCTGCGTCGGCCCCGGGAGCGTCCGTGGTGGCCCAGGACGCGCCGCCCCGCGTGGAAGAGCCGGGGCCGCGTGGGGGCGAGAGCGCCGCGGTGGCGGTGTCCGCCCCGGAGGACTTCGTGCGCTCCGCTCCCGCTCGGGCCAGCGTCGCCACGCTGAGGGTGGTGCGCTCCGACGCGCCGTCCGGCGACGTGCGTGCCCTGGACGGGGACCCCTTCCAGGCGCCCGCGGGTCATTGTCCGAAGTGCGTGGCGCCGATGCGAGAGGGGGCGGAGGCCTGCGCGCAGTGCGGGCTGGTCTACGCCAACTTCATCCCGGACGAGCAACAGCCCTCCGAGGCGCTGGCCACCGGGTGGCGCGCGCTGATGGACACCTGGGCTGACTGGGACGCGCATGACCGGCTGCTGTCCCTGGCGATGGGGCGGGGAGAGCTGGCCATGGTGGGCCGGCTGTATCGCCTGCGGCTCGCCCGGGCGCCGGACGACGCGCAGGCGCTGCGAGGACGGGATGAGGTGGTGCGCCGGGTGACTTCCGCGGTGCCGCTCGCCTCCGACGGGCCGTCGCCGGAGCTCGCCCGGAAGGTGAAGAACATGGTGATGGGCGCCGTGCTGCTGGTGGCCCTGGTGATGGTGCTGGTGCTCTTCCAGATCCTGCGCGGTTCGTTCTAGGGCCACGGGCCCTCCGCGAGCGCTGGCCGGCCCGCTTCCCGGGCGGGCGGGAGCGGCGGTCTCCCGGCGATGTCCGGGAACGCGCGGGGGGCTCCCGGCGCTGTTATCCTGCGGGGCCCTCTTCCCCGCGTCCTCCTGCCCCGAACCGCCGCATGTCCGCGCCCGCGCCCCGTCCTCTCTCTGTCGACAGCTTGCTGGGCCCTGGCGGCGCGCTGGAGGAGGCGCTGCCCGCGTACGAGCACCGCCCGGAGCAGCTCCAGATGGCGCGCGCCGTGGAGCGGGCCTTCTCCGAGGGCAGCTACCTGCTGGCGGAGGCCGGCACGGGCACGGGCAAGACGCTGGCCTACCTGGTGCCCGCGCTCCTGGCGGGCCGCAAGGTGGTGGTGTCCACGGCCACGAAGACGCTGCAGGACCAGGTGTTCTTCAAGGACCTGCCGCTGCTCAGCGAGAAGCTGGGCCTGCGCTTCGAGGCGGCCTACCTCAAGGGCCGGGGCAACTACCTGTGCCTGCACCGCTACGAGTCCTTCGAGAAGGACCCGCAGTTCGTCTCGCGCGACGAGGCGAAGCAGTGGCCGCTGCTCAAGAAGTGGGTGACGCAGACGGAGACGGGGGACCGGGCGGAGCTGGACCTGCCGGAGTCGTTCGCCGCGTGGTCCCGGCTGTCCACCACGTCGGAGACGTGCCTGGGGTCGCGCTGCTCGCAGTACGAGACGTGCTTCGTCACCCGGATGCGCAAGCGCGCGGAGGCCGCGGACCTGCTGGTGGTGAACCACCACCTGTTCTTCGCGGACCTGGCGCTGCGCAGCTCCGGCAAGCGCACGGAGGGCGTGCTGCCCTTCTACGACGCCGTCATCTTCGATGAGGCGCACGCGCTGGAGGACGCGGCCAGCGGCCACTTCGGGTGCAGCGTGTCCAACTACCGGCTGGAGGAGCTGTCGCGCGACGCGGTGGCGGCCCTGCCGGCGAAGGATGAGCGGCACGCGACGCTCTCCGCGCTGGCCCAGCGGGTGCGCTCGCACGCGGACGCGCTGTTCCTCCAGACGCCGCGCGCGCTGGGCATGTCCAACCAGGAGTCCACCGTGGCGCTGCGCCCGGAGACGATGGGCAAGCTGTCCGGCGCGCTGGAGCAGGTGCGCGAAGGCCTGGCCGCGCTGGCGTCGTTCGCGGGCAGCGAGCGCGAGCCGGAGCTGGCCGCCATCCACCGCCGCGCGGAGGAGATGGGGGAGCAGCTCTCCTTCCTGGAGAAGGCGGAGTCCGCGGACCATGTGTACTGGGCGGAGGCGCGGGGCAAGGGCCTGTTCCTGCGCGCGAGCCCCATCGACGTGGCGAAGGAGCTGCGCGACCGGCTCTACGGCGCGCTGGACACGGTGGTGTTCACGTCCGCGACGCTCGCGGCGGACAGCCGCTTCGACTTCTTCGCCAAGCGCATGGGCATGTACGACGACGAGGGCCAGCCCGTGACGCGCGTGCGCACGCTGGCGGTGCCCAGCCCGTTCGACTTCCCGCGCCAGTCCGCGCTGTACCTGCCCACGCACCTGCCGGACCCCAGCGCCCCGGGCTTCATCGAGGCGGCCGCGGAGGAGATTATCCAGCTGTGCGAAGTGACGGGCGGGCGCGCGTTCGTGCTCTTCACGTCCCTGCGCAACATGGTGCGCGCCTACGAGCTGACGGCCACGCGGCTGCCCTACCAGGCGCTGCTCCAGGGGGAGCGGCCCAAGCAGCAGCTGCTGGATGCCTTCCGCCAGACGCCCAGCGTGCTCTTCGCCGCGCACAGCTTCTGGGAGGGCGTGGACGTGCCAGGAGACGCGCTGAGCCTGGTCATCATCGACCGGCTCCCGTTCGCGTCACCGGGAGATCCGCTGGTGGCCGCGCGCATCCGGCAGATCCAGGCGCGCGGCGAGGAGCCGTTCGACCAGTACCAGCTGCCGCAGGCGGCGCTGGCGCTGCGCCAGGGCTTCGGGCGGCTCATCCGCACGCAGGCGGACCGGGGCATCGTGGCGATGCTGGACCGCCGCATCGTGACCAAGGGCTACGGCCGGGTGTTCCTCTCCAGCCTGCCGCCCGCGCGGCGGATGGAGGACACGACGGAGCTGAGCCGCTGGTTCAACGGCCCGGTGCGGCCGGTGCCCCCCGTGCGCTCGATTCGCTGAGCACGTCGCGCAGGCGCAGGCCCACGCGCGCCTGGAACGGCGGGGCCAGCGTGTCCACGCCCGCGCGGCCCGCGAGGTACTGGCGGTCGAAGAGGTTCTCCACCGCGCCGAAGGCGTCCACCTTCCAGAAGAGGTGGCGGCTCACGGACACGTCCACGACGGCGGCGCCGCCCATGCCGCGCGTGTTGAGGTCGTCCTCGTACTGCGGGCCGAACACGCGCAATTGCGCGGTGACGGAGACGATGGACGGGGCGTCGAAGGTGACGGCGAGCGAGCCGCGATGCCGTGGGTCCTGTGGCAGCTGGCGACCCACGAGGTCGGGCTGGCCGGGCGCCTTCGTGACGACGGGGTCCACGAAGGTGTAGGCGGCCAGGGCCGTCCACTGTCGCGACAGCCGCCAGTCCACGCCCAGCTCCACGCCGCGCACGCGGGCCCGGCCCAGGTTCTGCCGCTGGCGGGTCGTTCCGTCGGGCAGGGGTTCGGCGAGCGTGACGTTGGTGACGGGGCTGTCGAGCACGTTCCAGAAGCCGGTGACGCGGCCGGTGAGGCCGCGCGGACCGGTGGCCTCCACGCCGGCTTCGGTGCCCCAGAGGCGTTCGGCGCCCAGGTCGGGGTTGGCCGCGGTGAGCACGGTGCCCACCTGGAAGGGGCGGTAGAGCTCATTGAGCGTCGGGGCGCGGAAGGCGCGGTAGGCGGAGGCGCGCAGCGTGAGCCAGTCCACCGGGAGGAGGCGCGCGGCGAGCCGGGGGCTCAGCTGCCGGGCGGTGCGGGGCGCGAAGTCGGTCGTGCGGGAGGAGCCATTGGCGAAGCTTTCGAGCAGCACGCCGTCGCGGTTCCTCCACGTGTCCCAGCGCAGCGTGCCGGCCAGCTCCAGCGCGGACGACACGGTGTAGAGGTCCTGCACGAAGAGGCCGCCGGAGCGCTGCGTGCCCCGCGTGTCGCGCGAGTAGAGCGTCGTGGGGGTGTAGGCCGGAGGGAAGAGCAGCTCGTCCGCGCGGCCTGCCGACCGGCGCGCATCCACCCCGGCGGCGAGCACGTGCGTTCCGCCCAGCGTCATCGCCGGTCCGGTCCAGACGAGCGACCCTCCCTGGTCGTTGGCGGGCACGTCCTGGAACGCGGAGCGGACCTCCAGGCGCCGGTTCGCGCTGATGCGGGCGCGGTCCTGGGCGAAGTGCTGGGTGCGGCCGAAGAGGCCCAGCGCGAAGGTGCCCGCGCCGTCCGTGCGCAGGCGCGCGTCGCCAGCGAACCAGGCGAGGTCCACGCTGGCGACGGTGGAGCGGGTGCCTCCGTTCTGCGTCTCGCGGAACACGCCCGCGCGGGCGGACAGGGAGAGGCTGTCGGTGGCCTCCGCCTCCACGCGGGCCTGGGCGCTGACGTGGCGGGACGGGGTGTCGCCGTCGATGGGGCCTCGCTGGTTCGCGGGGACGATGCGGTAGCCCTCGCTGGTGAGGCCCTCGACCTCCAGCGAGGCGCCCACGCGGCCCCACCGGTCCGCCACGCGCCCGGCGGCGAAGCCCGTGCCCAGGTTGCCCACGGACAGGTCGGCATCGAGCACGGGGCCCGTGATGGGCCGTGAGAGCAGCTGCACCACTCCACCCAACGCGGCGCTGCCGTAGAGCGCGGAGCCGCCGGTGGGAACGACCTCGATGCGCTCCAGTCCCAGCCGGGGCAGGGCCCGCCAGAACACCCAGCCGCCGTAGGGGTCGTTGAACGGGAGCCCGTCCAGGAGCACCAGTCCCCGCGCCACGCCGGACGGCGCGAGGCCGCGGAGGTTGAGCCCCTGGGCGGTGGGGTCCGCGACCAGGGACGGCGTGCGGCGGAACGTGGCCGCGGAGGGCAGCGTGCGCACGAGCGCGTCCTGCGTGAGCGTGGGGCTGCGCTCCAGCTCCGCGCGCGGAATCACCACCGTGGTGGCGGGCACGTCGCGGAGCGGGCGCGGCAGGCGCGTCGCGGTGACCACGGTCTGCGTCTCCGGCGCGCTCGGGGCTTCGGCTGGCGCCGCCCTGGGCGCGTCTCGCGGGCCTTCGGGCAGGTCCCCGTCCACGCCCTGCGCGGAGGCCACCGCGCAGAGCATCCACGTCACTCCGAGGCAGGCCCGGAGGCGCTGGAGCGAAGGGCTGAGCAGACGGGACATGGCGCGCGGTCCAGGCATCGCGTCCCGCTCTACTGGATGTCGGACTTCCGGGCGAGTCATGACATCCCCCCACGAAACACGAACGGCGGTGAAGTGCCCGGAAAGGCCCCCCACCGCCGCCGTTCACGCCCCGGACCCGAAGGCCCGGTCCCGCGTGGGAACTACGCCGCGGACATGCCGCCCGAGGCGGCGGCCGGGCCCTGGTACTGCGCGTCGCCGAAACCGAGGATGGCGTAGAAGATGGGGCCGAGCAGCGCCAGGCCGATGCCGAAGCCGGTGCCCTTGCCGAACGACTTCGCCATGTCGATGCCGATGATGAACAGCGCGATGATGTTCACGCAGGGCAGGATCGCCAGCACCACCCACCACGCCGGACGGCCGACGATCTTCGTCATCACGTAGATGTTGTAGAAGGGGACGATGGCCGCCCACCCGGGCTCGCCGGCCTTGGTGAACGTCTTCCAGATCCCCGCGATCGCCAGACCGATGACCGCCAGATAGATGATCCAGAACAACGGCCCCGGGCCCGCCGACTGGTGCTCCTGCATCTGCTGCATCATCTGAAGCTGCTGCTCGTCCATGAAGTACTTCCCCCTCGGAAGTGTGGGGCGCGGCAGTGGGCCGGCCCCGGTTCAGTCCCGAACAATTCGCGAAGTAGGGGGGCGAAAGCAAATCCCTTCACCCGGGGGCCGGGCGCGCACTCACGCCTTCAGTGTCTCTGGCACCACCCAGTCCGGCTTCAGCCGCTGGATGACCTTCACGAAATTCTCTTTGTCCTGGGCTTTCTCCAGAGCGGCGTCGGGGACGATGACGTCGTCCTTCACCAGCCGCTCCAGGTGCATGTCCAGGGTCTGCATGCCCTGGCCCTGGCCGGCCTGCATCTTGGATGCGATTTGAAACACCTTGCCCTCGCGGATCATCGCGGCGATGGCGGCCCCGCCCACCAGGATCTCCAGCGCTGCGACGCGGCCCTTGCCGTCCGCGGTCTTGATGAGCTGCTGGGCGACGATGCCCGCCAGGGACTCGGCGAGCATGCCGCGCACCTGGCCCTGCTCGTCCGCGGGGAAGGCGTTGATGATGCGGTCGATGGTCGCGGGCGCGCTGTTGGTGTGCACCGTGGCGAAGACGAGCACGCCGAAGCTGGCCAGCTGGAGCGCCAGCTTCATCGTCTCGTTGGTGCGCAGCTCGCCGATGAGGATGACGTTGGGGTCCTCGCGGCCGGCGGAGCGGATGGCGGTGGCGAAGCTGGAGGCGTGCGGGCCCACCTCGCGGTGGGTGACCTGGGACTTGAGCGATTCGTGCACGAACTCCACCGGGTCCTCGATGGTGAGCACGTGCGACGGGCGCGTCTTGTTGATGTGGTTGATCATCCCCGCGAGCGTCGTGGACTTGCCGGAGCCCGTGGGGCCCGTCACCAGCACCAGCCCGCTGCGGCGGTCCGCCAGCTTGCGCACCACGTCCGGCGTCTTCAGGTCCTCCAGCGACAGCACCTTGCTGGGGATGGTGCGGAAGACCGCGCCGATGCCGGTCATCTTGTAGAAGTAGTTCGCGCGGAAGCGGGCCTTGGTGCCGTAGCCATAGGCGAAGTCCAGGTCCAGCTCCTCGGTGATCTGCCGCTTCTGCTCCGGCGAGCAGATCTCGAAGAGCAGCGCCTCCAGCTCCTCGGAGGTCAGGGGCTCGTCCCTCAAGGGCACCAGCTCGCCGCGGATGCGGCCCAGGGGCGGGTAGCCCACGCCCAGGTGCAGGTCGCTGCCCTTTCGGTCGAGCAGCACGTCGAACCAGGTGGCGATGCGGGGGGTGTCCGTCATGTCAGGCGCCCTTCTTGCCAAGCAGTGAGCCCACCTTGGACAGCATCCGCGCGCCCTCCTGGGGCGAGGCGGGCGGGGGCACGGTCGCGGCGCCGGGCCGCTTGCCCGTCACCATGGCCTCGATTTCGTCCGGGTTCTCCGCGAAGCCCTTCACGGTCTCCAGCGTCGCCTTGCCCGAGCGCGCCAGGTCCGACAGCGAGTCCTCGAAGCGGATGATGCCCAGGGACTTGCCGCGCTGCTGGAGCGAGGGGATCTGGTAGGTCTTGTTGTCGCGGATGAGGTTGCCCAGGGCCACGGAGCCGGTGAGGACCTCGGCGGCGGCGACCATGGACTTGCCATCCGCGGAGGGCATCAGCCGCTGGCTGACGATGAGGCGCAGGCCGCTGGAGAGCGACAGCCGCACCTGCTGCTGATCCCCGGGCGGGAAGAGGTCGATGAGCCGGTCGATGGTCTTCGCCGCGCTGGGCGTGTTCATGGTGCTGATGAGCAGGTGGCCTGTCTCGCTGGCCGCGAGCGCCATGCGCACCGTCTCCGTGTCGCGCAGCTCGCCCACGACGATGACGTCCGGGTCCTCGCGGAGGCTGCCCTTGAGGGCGCTGGCGAAGGTGCGCGTGCTGGTGCCCACCTCGCGCTGGCTGATGAGGGCGCGCTTGCGCGGGTGCACGTACTCCACCGGATCCTCCACGGTGAGCACGTGATGCGTCGTCTCGCGGTTGATGATGTCCACCAGCGCCGCGAGCGTGCTCGTCTTGCCGTGGCCGGAGGGGCCCGTGAGCACGATGAGGCCCTGGTGGTGGTGCGTCGCCTTGGCGATGTCCGGGGGCAGCCCCAGGGACTCCAGGGTGGGGATCTCCCGGGAGATGACGCGGAAGGTGCCCTTGAGGCCCGTGCGCTGGCGGCCCACGTTGACGCGGAAGCGCCCGGTGTCCTCGGAGTCCAGCGCGAAGTCCACGCTGCCGTCGCGCTCCAGCACCGGCCGCAGGCGCTCCGGGATGATGGGCAGCAGCAACCGCTCCACCATCTCCGGGGACAGGGGCGTGTCCTGCGGCTGCAACTCACCCGCGAGCCGCATCAGCGGCGGCCGTCCAGCCACCACGTGCAGGTCGCTGGCGAGCATGCTGCGCGCCTGCTCCAGCAGCACGGCCAGGTCGCGGCCCGGCGCGGCGGCCGTGCGCGAGATGGGGATGACCCGCGAAGGAACCGGGGTGGAGGCCGCGCCCGTGTGGCCCGGTGCCGCGTGCACGGAGGATGCGCCTGCATGGCCCGTGTGGCCCGGTGCCGCGTGCACGGACGCCGAGACCGAATGACCCGCCGCGCCGGAGTGCGCTGACGCCGCGCCCGAGTGGCCTGTCGTACCGGGGTGAGCTGACGCCGCGCCTGCATGGGTGGACGCCGCGTGAGCCGAGGCCGCCCCCGCGTAGGCGGACGTCGCGTGAGCCGAGGCCGCCCCCGCGTAGGCGCCCGCCTGAGCGGCCATCCCTCGCGCGGCGGTGGCGCTTCCCGCGGATCCGCGTCCTGGGTCCGCCGCCCCAGGCCCACCGGCCTGGACGGCGCGAGCCATCGCCTCGGCCGGAGCCGACACCGCCGGCATTCCCCCATAGGGCGTCCGCGTGGGTGCTGCCACCGGAGCCGACGCCGCGGGCACCCCCGCGTAGGGCGTCCGCGTGGGCGCGGCGGCAGCCGGGGCGGCGGCCGCTGCCTGCGCCGGGGCCGCCTGCGCAGCGCCCTCCGCGCCGCGCGTGAGGCGCACGTTCATCAGGTCGCCCCGGCGCACCGCCGCGATGGAGATCGCCCCCAGGCCGGTGGCATTCACCGTCCATTGCACGGGCGTCTCGGCCACCGTGGACGCGCGCGCCATGCCCACCATGGCCTGGAGCGCCTTCACGAGGTCGTCGGTGGAAAGGGCGCCGGGATCCACGGGCTCGTAGCCGGTGGCGCCGCGCACCATCGGAGGACGACCGCTGGCCAGGGCCAGCTCGGTGATTCCGGGACGTGACAGGTGACGCAGCAGCTCTGCGAGCGGTTTCATGCAGGGGGTGGGTGCCACCGCTGCCGTGGCGTCAGGCCCGGCGGGGTGGAACGCCCCGAGGATAGTCGACCGCGACGTTCCAGGTCATCGGGCCCGCCCCGCAAAGCGCGACGGGAGCGGCCGTGTGAGGGCCCCTCCCGTCGGGAACAACCTGCTGTGTGGGGCTGGCGGACTAGAGTTCGCGCGACATCAGGAGCCGCAGCTTGCCGGACTTCTTGGAGACCACCGTGGCCACCGTGGTGAAGCCCGCCTTGCGGTAGAAGCCCACCGCCGGCGCGTTCGCCGGATCCACGCGCAGCGCGATGGTCTTGCGGTACATGTCGCGGGCCGCGTCCAGCGCCTTGTCGAGCAGCATCGCGCCCACGCCGTGGCGCCGCAGCTCCGGCTTCACCACGATGTTGCGCAGGTAGGCGGCGCCCGGCACCGGGCCGTCACGCTCCACCGTCACGTAGCCCACGACCTGGTTCTGGATCCGCGCCACGTGCAGGAAGGGCTTGAGCTGGGTGAGCGCCTTGAGGCTCTCTTCCTGGCTCTCTCCGCGTCCCTTCCAGGGTTCGGAGTTGGCGCGCAAGGCCGACACCGTGGTCAGGTCCTCGTCGGTGGGCGGACCGAACTTGACCCCGTTCACCAGATCATTCGGAAGGGTCGCCCCCTCCAGCACCGGCGTGGGGGCCGCCACCTCGACGCCTGGGTCCACCTGCTTCATCGTCATCGCCTTGCTCCTCCGTCGCGTCCGCGATCCTAACCGGTCCCCCCTTACCCATGCACGCGATCATTCCGCGCGCATTGTCCTCTTTTCCGTGTGGGGAGACGTCCTCCTCCTGGCGAGGAGCAGGAACTTGTCGGAACGTCACACGCAAGCGCGTCATTCCGTGAGGGAACGTCCTGCCCTGCCGTCTGGTGTGCGACCGGCCTTCCGCGCGGGACGTGAGCCCATTATAAAACGCCTGTCCGGGTCCCCCTCGGTCCGAGTCCTCCCCCTTGCAACTGAACCACGCACAGCGCGAGCTGACGCTCAAGATCGTCTATTACGGCCCCGGGTTGAGCGGGAAGACGACCAACTTGCGCAAGCTGCACGCGCGAGCGCGGGCGGACGTGCGAGGGCGCCTCCTGTCGGTGGACACGCACGACGACCGGACGCTGTTCTTCGACCTGCTGCCGGTCTTCTTCTCCACCTCCACGGGCTTCAAGGTGAAGGTGAAGCTCTTCACCGTGCCCGGGCAGGTCATCCACAACGCCACGCGGCGGGTGGTGCTCCAGGGCGCGGACGCGGTGGTCTTCATCGCGGACAGCCGCCGCGACGCGGCCCCGGAGAACAACGCCTACTGGCGCAACCTGCAGGAGAACCTGCGGGAGATGGAGCTGGACCCGCAGCAGGTGCCGGTGGTCATCCAGTTCAACAAGCGGGACCTGCCGGACAGCCTGACGGACGCGGAGCTGGCGGAGGTCCAGCGCCGGGGGAGCCAGCCGGTGGTGGGCTCCGTCGCGGTGCGGGGCGAGGGCGTGGTGGAGACCTTCCACGCCGTGGCCCAGGCGGCCTGGCGCGCGCTGGAGCTGCGGGCCCAGCTGTCGCGCAACGTGGGGCTCAGTGAAGACGAGTTCCTGGGGCAGATCTTCCGCCACATCGACCTGAGCGGCACGGCGCTGGAGGGGCGTTACAGCCCGCCGCCCGGCATCCGGGAGAGCGGGAGGGCGCCATGAGCGGCCCATCGAGCGGAGGCCCCCGGAACGCCGCGGGCTCGCCCCGGCGTGAGTCCGCGCTCCAGCGGCGGCTGTCGCTCGGGGACCTGTTGGACCTGCCGTCCTTCACGGAGGTGGTGAAGGGCTTCAGCGACCTGTACCGCGTGGGCATCAAGGTGCTGGACACGCGCGGCAACAAGCTGGCGGACGTGAAGGTGGGCCACGGCGACTTCTGCGCCTACGTCTTCTCCTTCCCGGACGGGCGCCAGGCGTGCACCGCCATGGTGGGCCGGGTGAAGGACGGCCCCGTGCTGCCGGAGGCCGGCGGACGGGTGGCGGACGGCGACACCTCCGAGGCGTCGGGCCTCATCGCGCTCACGTGCTTCACCGGCCTGCGCTACGTGGTGATGCCGGTGCGCTGGGACGGCGACCTGCTGGGCCGGGTCATCCTGGGGCCCTTCACGCCAGAGGAGCTGGCGGACTTCCCGGCCACGCTCACCGGCATCCAGGGCCTGGACCTGGAGCGGGCGCAGGAGCTCCTGGGCCGCGTGCGCCGCGTGCCGGAGCGCACCGCCGCGCAGGTGCTGGGCCACTTCGGTCAGGTGCTGGGCGCGCTCGTGGCCAGCGGGCAGAAGGCGTACCTGGCCACGCACCTGCACCTGGAGTCCACGCTGGAGGTGCACCGCGAACTGGAGGCGCAGAACGCGCGGCTGCTCCAGGCGAACGCGCGGCTCAAGGAGCTGGACCGGCTGAAGTCCACCTTCCTGGGCACGGTGAGCCACGAGCTGCGGACGCCGCTCGCGTCCATCCTCGGGTATTCGGAGATGATGGCGGAGGGGCTGGCGGGGCCGCTCAACCCGGAGCAGCTCCAGTACGTGCGCACCATCGTGGAGAAGGGCGAAACGCTCCTCTCGATGATCTCCTCGCTCCTGGACCTGAGCCAGATTGAGGCGGGCCGCCTGCGCCTGTCCATGGCGCCAGTGGACCCCGGCTACGTCATCCAGACGGCGGTCTCCAGCGTGCTGCCGCAAGCGCAGCGCAAGGGCCTGGAGCTGGAGGTCCGGCTGCCCCACACGCCGCAGCCCCGGCTGGCCGGCGACCTGGACAAGCTCCGGCAGGTGGTGGTGAACCTGCTGGCCAACGCGGTGAAGTTCACGCCCGCGGGCGGCCGGGTGAAGGTGACGCTGTCGGACGCGGCGATGCAGCAGGAGCTGGGCGTGCCCGGCTATCGCATCAGCGTGGAGGACACCGGCGTGGGCATCCGCGCCGAGGAGTTCGAGCGCATCTTCCAGAGCTTCTACCAGGTGGACGGCAGCTCCACGCGCGAGTTCGGCGGCGCGGGGCTGGGCCTGGCCATCGTGAAGAGCCTGGTGGAGGGCCACGGCGGCCGCGTGCGGGTGGAGAGCGAGTTCGGCCACGGCTCGCGCTTCATCGTCCAGCTGCCCCTGCACCCGCCCATGCAGGACCGCGGGCTGACCGCCGCGCCGCCCATGCCGGAGCCGGACCGCTTCTAAAGGCAGACGCCCGGCCCGGAGGTGTGGGCGGCGGTGCGTTCGCACGCCGCGTCCATCCGCCACGTCCGCCGAAGGTCCAGCGCCATGGAGTTGGCGTGCGTCTGGAATTTTATGGGTTTTGCAGGAATTTACTGTGTTGTTTTGATTTATGCTTTGGGGTCGGATGGTCTGTCTTTCGTCGTCCAATCCCCAGGCATGGCGTTCCAGATGAAGACGTTGTCGAACCGCGCGTTCGGCGCGGCTGTGTTTGCTATTGCCGGGCTGACCGTGGGCTGTGGCGGCGCTCCGGAGGACATGACGGCACCCGAGGGCGAGGCCCCGGGTGGGACGCCCATCGCCCAGGTGTACACGGGGCAGGCCATCGACGTGTATGGGGTGAGCGGCGCCTGGTTCTATGCCTATCACCCGGCGTCGGGTCTGTTTGGCTACACGCTGAGCACCTACGACTGCAGCTAGTCCGCGGTGGACTGTCCGGGGGTGTGGGGCTTGAGCAGCCCCGCGCCGCCGGCGTCGGGAGGCATGAACGACGGCAGGTGCGTCTGGACGAGCGCGCCCACGAGCCCCAGCAGCATCACGACGCCCAGGGCGCGGCCCAGTCGGAGCGTGAGGGAGCGCTGCTCGGACACGCGCGCCACCAGGATGAAGTTGATGGCGGCGCTGGCGAGCGACGCGATGATGGCGCCCACTCCGGCCGTCGTGGGGGAGATGGTCCCGTTGGCGCACAGGGACGCGGCGGAGGCCACCGCGGACGCGCTGGACACCAGTCCGCCCACGGCGCTCACCGCGTAGAAGCCCCAGCGGCCCAGCAGCGTCTGTCCCACCGTGCCCACGACCTGGAGCGCGAGGAAGATGAGGCCGAACTTCAGCGCGGACGGCAGGGAGAAGGGCGACTTCAGGGGCAGGGCGGGCGGCTCGGCGCCGGGGGTGGCCTCCACCCGCGAGCGCATCAGCGCCAGCCCCGTGCTGGACAGGAGGATGAGCACCAGCGGGATGGCGGAGTCCACGAGCGCGCGGAAGGACAGCAGGCCCAGCAGGACGGCGTTGCGCAGCGCCATGGCGGCGGTGGCCAGCATCACGCCCCGGTAGGCCACGTCCAGCAGGCGCCCGGAGGTCTCGCGCACGCGGTTGGCCAGCTCCGCCACGGTGACGGTGCTGTTGACGAGCCCGCCCAGGAACCCCGTCACCTCCACGCCGTGCGTCCCGAACACCTTCCACAGCAGGTAGTTCACGAAGCCGATGGCCGCGATGAGGATGACCGTCACCCACGCGGCGCGCGGCTCGATGAGGCCCCACGGGTCCACCGGCTGCGAGGGCAGCACCGGGTAGATGGCGAAGGCGAGGATGGCCAGCAGGATGGCGGAGCGCAGCTCCTCGGCGGTGATCTTGTGGCTGAAGGTGGCCATCCGCTCCTTCCACGCGAGCAGGCCCGCGGTCGTCACGCCCACCGCCGCGGGCGTCACCGTGTGGCCCAGGCCGCACAGCACGCCGGTGAAGCCCGTGACGAGCAGCGCGGCGGACGTCGTCAGCTCCGCGCCGCCGTTGGCGCGCAGGGACTGCCAGTTGAGGAAGCACAGCAGCACGCCCAGGAGCGCGAGGCTGAGCAGCGCGAAATTCGGGCCCAAGAGACCGCCCATGCCACCCAGCAGCGCCGCGAAGCCGAACGTGCGCAGGCCTGCTTCCTTGCCGCGCCACTCCCGCTCCAGCCCGACGAACAGCCCCACCGCGAGCGCGAGCGTCAAGCGCATCAGCGTCTGCAACGGGGGCCAGGAGACGACAGGGGGAAGACCTTCCATCATGCGTGAAACCTCTCTGCTGCTGTCATGCTCGCCCGTCGCCCCGTCGTCAACGCCGCACCCCGTCACTCCTGCGTGGACCGTTGCGCGGCACCTCCCGCGTCCCATTCCGTGAGTGGCTGCGTCCGCGCCCCAGGGAAGGAGCGTCCCCGCGTCGTGACGCCGCGTCCGCGCGTGGAGGTGCCCCGGAGCCATGGAGGGCCCGTCCGCGAAGGGAGATGCCGTCGCTCCGGCTTGTCGGAGCACCCGGTGTCATGGAATGCATCCGCAGGGGGACACCGCTCCGGCTCGCCGAAGCATCCGGTGCCAAGGAGGGCGTCCGCGAAGGGCGATGCCGTCGCTCCGGCTTGTCGGAGCACCCGGTGCCATGAAGAGCATCCGCGCAGAGTGGTGCCGCCGCTCCGGCTCGTCGATTCCCCCCTCGTCAGCGGGACCAGAGGTGCGAGCCGGGATGTCCGCTTCGGCCACCTCAGGTCAGCGCGCGGGGGCCTTCGGGGGCGGCTCCGCTCACGACGTGCAGCCGCTCCCAGCCCTGTCGCGCGAGGAGCTGATGCACCTTGGGACGCAACGCCGCCTGCAGCGCCTTCGCGCCAGCCTCGTCCTTCAGTGACAGCGCGGGCAGCGACCAGCGCTCGCGCACCCGGGCGTCCATGCCCGGCGCCTGACCCGCGACCTCGATGAGGACATAGTGGGACGCGGGCACCCCCCGGTCGCGCGTGGGCGCGGCGCGCAGGTGGGCCTCCTCCATCAGCGCGTCCACCGCCCCGGGCGGCCCCATGTCGTCCCGCGCCGGGGGCGGCGACACCACCGCGCGCGCCCGCTCCGGGTGCGCCAGCGAGTTGAAGAGCGCGGCGGCCAGGTGCGCGGGACCTGCCTCCGCGCACTCGAAGACGACCGTCTCCACGGCCTGGGGCTCGGGCCGGGGCGCGCCGCCCAGCAGCCAGCGGAACAGGAACACCGCCAGCGCCGCGCCCAGGAGCTGCGCGGCGACGAAGGACTCCACCTCCCACGGGCTCATCACGCCCACGTGGGCGCTCGCCGCGCGCGCCAGCACCAGCGCCGGGTTGGCCAGCGAGCGCGAATCGGTGAACCACACCGTCGCGGCCACGTACCCCGCGATGGCCAGCGGCGTCGCGGATGGGCGCGTGCGCACGCAGCCGCGCACCACCACCAGCAACCCGAAGGTCGCCACCATCTCCGTGAGGAACCGGGCCCCGTCCGCCACGGGCAGCTTCGCGGTGAGCAGCAGCGGCTCATTGCACATGCGGTGCGCGACGAGCCGCCCCACCAGGCTGCCGGACAGCTGCGCCAGCGCGTACAGCGGCACCTCGCGCCAGGGCGTGTGGTCCCCCAGCGCGTCAGCGAACGTGAGCGCCGGGTTGAGGTGCGCGCCCGACAGCGGCCTCAGCACCCACAGCAGGCACGCCAGCACCGCGCCGCACGACAGGGACATGAAGAGGCGTCCCTCGGTGGCGCTCGCGCCCAGGTGCTCCGCGACGTGGTGCGAGCCCTCCAGCGCCACCACCACCAGCCCGCAGCCCAGCGCCTCCGTCACGAGCCGGCGGCGAAGGTCCATGGGTGTGGAGGAGGAATGCACCTCCGTTCCTATGCCTGGGTGGTCTGACACCGTCAACGCCGAGGGCACGCGCCCCGCTCACGGGTCCGGTGGCCGACGCTGGGCCGCGCGGCGCGCGGGGACGTTGCGTCACCTGGCACGGCGTGGTCTCTGTGCCGCCCATGCCCGGTGAGTTCGACCTCATCCAACGCTTCCTCGCCTGCTTTCCGCGCGCCCGGGTGCCGGTGGGACCCGGGGACGATTGCGCCGTGCTCGCTCCGTCGAAGGGCGCGCTGTGCGTCACCACCGACGCGGTGGTGGAGGACGTGCACTTCACCCGCGCGACGTTCTCGCCCGCGGACATCGGCCACAAGGCGCTCGCGGTGAACCTGTCGGACCTGGCCGCCATGGGCGCCGTGCCCCGCTGGTTCGTCTGCGCGCTCGCGCTGCCCCGGGACTTCCCGCCTCGCGAGCTGTCCGCGCTCGGCCGGGGCATGGCCGCGCTCGCGAAGGCGCACCGCATCGCGCTCGTGGGCGGCAACTTCACCTCCGCGCGCGAGGTGTCCGTCACCCTCACCGTCACCGGCGAGCTGCCCCACCCACCCCTCCTCCGCTCGGGGGCTCGGCCCGGGGACCTGCTCTACGTCTCCGGCACGCTGGGCGACGCGCGCCTGGGCCTCCAGCTGCTCCAGGCCGGCGTCCGGCGGGGCGCGGCCGTGAGGCGCCAGCGCCGCCCCGAGCCCCGCGTCGCCCTGGGACAGGTCGCCGCGCGGTTCGCCTCCGCCGGGATGGACGTGTCGGATGGGCTGGCCCAGGACCTGGGGCACCTGTGCGCCGCGTCCCGGGTGGGCGTGGTGCTGGAGCTGGACCGGCTGCCCCTGTCCCCCGCCGTGCGCTCGGCCCTGGGGCCTGAAGGGGCGCTCCAGGGCGGGGAGGACTACGAGCTGCTCCTGGCCGTTCCCCCTCCGCGCGTGCAGGCGTTCGAGCGGGCGTGTGCCCGCGCCGGGCAGGCGGTGACGCGCGTCGGGGTGCTCACCCGGGAGCGCGCGTGGCGCATCCGTGACGCCGAAGGACGCCCGCGGGTGACTCCCCCGGGATTCGATCACTTCGCCCGGTCAGGCAAGCAGATCCGGCCGGATGATTGACCCGTACCGGACAGCAAGGCTAAACCCCTGGGCTGTTTTCCGCCCCTCCCGCTGAAAGCACTCCGTGCGCCGCCCCCTTCGCGACGACCCATCCTCTGGCCTCACCCCCCGACGCGAGCCCGTGCAGCGCCTGCTGCGCGCCGTCGAGGGCCCCAAGGCGGTCCGCGAGCAGTCCCTGCACCGGAAGATCACCACCGGGTACATCCTGCTGGGCCTGCTGCTGGGCACCTGGCTGCTCTGCACGGAGAACCTCTTCGACACGTCCTGGGGCCACTGGAGCTCCGTCATCCGGGTGAGCGTGGGCGTGCTCATCACCTTCGGCGGCGCGGCGTTCCTGCCGTCCCTGCTGGCGCGCGTCACCCGCGTGAAGGTGCTCAGCCGCTCCGCGTTCGAGATCTCCCAGGGCGACCTGTCCAAGCCCGTGGCCGCGGAGGTGCACAGCACCCGCGACGAAATCGACGAGCTGACGGGCGCCATCTCCCGCATGCAGGAGAACCTGCGCGAGCTGGTGGGCAAGATCCAGGACACCGCCAAGAGCGTGGCGGACACGGCCATCGACCTGCAGCGGTCGGCGGAGAACGTCAACGGGTCCACGGAGGAAGTGGGCTCGTCGATGGAGAAGATCGCCAGCGGCGCGGAGACCCAGTCGCAGCTCGTCTCCCAGGCCTCCAAGGTCATCACGGAGATGGCCGGCAGCATCCAGCGCACGGCGGCGAGCGCGCTGGACGCGGCCCGCACGTCCGCGGAGACCAGCAGCAGCGCGGAGGACGGCTCCAAGGCGGCGCGGCTCGCGGGCGACAAGGTGAAGAAGGTCTTCAACCGCATCGAGTCCGCCAGCCAGCAGGTCTTCGCCTTCGGCGAGAAGACGCAGGAGATCTCCAAGATCGTCGACGCCATCACCCAGGTGGCCCAGCAGACGAACCTCCTGGCCCTCAACGCCACCATCGAGGCGGCGCGCGCGGGCGAGTACGGCCGCGGCTTCGCGGTGGTGGCGGACGAGGTGCGCAAGCTGGCGGAGAGCGCGGGCCGCTCCGCGGAGCAGATCTCCCGCCTGGCGCGCGACATCTCCGGTCAGTCCACCTCCGTCGTCAGCGCCATGAAGGAAGGCATCGCGGAGCTGGCGGAGGGCCGTGAGGACCTCACCGACATCATGCGCTCCATGGGCGCCATCACCGACACCGCGCGCAAGGGCGCGGAGAAGGTGACGCTCATCTCCGACAGCACCCGCGAGCAGATGAAGGGCAGCGAGGAGATGGTGAAGGCCATCGAGGAAATCAAGCTCGTGGCGAAGAACAACGCCAGCTCCACGGAGGCCATCCAGGCCGTCATCCAGGAGCAGACGGCCGCGGTGTCGCGGATGACGTCGCTGGCGAGCGAGCTGACCAACCTCTCCGTGGAGCTGCAGAGCGTGGTGCGCAGCTTCCGCCTGGGGCCCTGAGCGCCCCTTCTTCCACCCCGCGCCTGCGCCGCGTTCCGGCACAAGGGCCTCCACCGTGCGGCACGTCATCTTCCGGGTCGAGAAGGAACGCTACGGGTTGCCCTTGTCGGCGGTCCGGGAGGTCGTCGTGCCTCCGGAGCGCTACACCCGTGTTCCACGCGCCCCCTCCGCCATCACCGGCGTGATGAACCTGCGGGGCCGGGTGGTGACCGTGGTGGAGCTACGGCAGCTTTTGCACCTGCCTGAAGGTCCCACGCCGCTGTGCCGCGTCGTGCTACTGGACCGGGGTCGCAGGGACTTGGGGCTCCTGGTGACGGACGTGGACGGCATCGAGGCGGTGGAGCGCGTCAGCGCCGCGCCGGGCAAGGCCATGCCCGCGGTTCGCGGCGTTGCCCGCCTGGGCGGTCTGGGAGTGACCGTGCTGGATCCGGAAGGACTTGATGCGGCGGTCGTTGCCTTGTTCACTCCCTCCAAGTGAGTAGCCCCCTGGAAACGGCCGGTGATAGGGTGCGCTCCCTCTAGGCCTGAAACGGAGGCGGAGTTCTTCACATGGCTAAGCGGGTGCTGGTCGTCGACGACGCCATCTTCATGCGCAACATGATCAAGGACATCTTTGCGTCTGGAGGGTTCGAGGTCGTCGGTGAGGCGGCCAACGGCCTGGAGGCCGTGGAGAAGTTCAAGGAGTTGAAGCCGGACCTCACGACGATGGACATCGTGATGCCCTTCAAGAGCGGCATTGAAGCGACGCGGGAAATCATCAAGGCCGACAGCAGCGCGGTCGTCATCATGTGTTCGGCGCTCGGGCAGGAGAGCCTGGTGATGGAGGCCATCGAGGCGGGCGCCTCGGACTTCATCGTCAAGCCGTTCCGGGCGGAGGACGTGCTGGCGGTCGTCAAGAAGGTGCTGGGAGAGGCTTGAGCGGTGCATGAGGCCGCGCCCGCCCGGGTCGCGGCCTCATCCGCCTGAAGGAGGTGCCGGGTCATGACGATGGACATGTCCCGGTACCTGGGCCTCTTCATCTCGGAGGCCACCGAGCACCTGGAGGCGCTCGGGCGGGACCTGGTGGAGCTGGAGCGCGAGGCCACCGCCAGCACCGTGGACTCGATGTTCCGTCACGCCCACTCGGTGAAGGGCATGGCGTCGTCCATGGGCTTCGAGCCCATCGCGATGCTGGCGCACCGGGTGGAGGACCTGGTGGACGCGGTGCGGCAGGACCGCAAGCTGCTCGACCGGGACCTGGTGGACCTGCTCCTGAGCGCGGCGGACACGCTGTCGGCCCAGGTGCGCGCCGTCGCGTCCAGTCGGGAGCCGGAGCCCGCCGAAGGCCTGCTGCAACAGCTGGGCGTCCGGGTGCAGGCGCTCACCGGCCACGCGCCCGCCGCGACGCGCGTGGCGCAAGTCACCGCGCTCAAGCCCGCGACGCCGCCAGCCGGTGACGACGGACCCGAGGGGTCCGGTTCGCCGCCGGGCGGGGCAGACGGTCCTTCAGGGGCCGGAGCCTCGGGCTCGGGAAGCTCCGGTGCCGGGAGTCCGGGTGGCTCCGCTGCTTCGGGTTCGGCGGCATCCGCCCCTGGGAGTCCGGGTGACTCCGCTGCTTCGGGTTCGGCGGCATCGGCCCCAGGGAGTCCGGGTGGCTCCGCTGCTTCGGGTTCGGGAAGCTCTGGTGCTGGGAGTCCGAATGACTCTGCTGCTTCGGGGTCGGCGGCATCCGCCCCTGGGCGTCCGGGTGGCTCCGCTGCTTCGGGGCCGGAGCCAGCCGGCCCGGGAAGCCCGGGCGGCACCGCTGGCCCACCGGTGCCGGGTGATTCGCAGGGGCCCTCCACTCCGCGCTCGGAGTCCTCCGGCGGCGGTGCCGGGTCCACCGATGCGGGCGTGCCGGGAAGCCCGGTAGGCCTGACGGTGGTGAGAGCCCCGGAGGCCTCGCGTGGCGCTCCGGGTCCCGAGGCCGGAGCTCCCGGTGGCCTGTCGCCCTCCGGCCTGTCCGCGCTTCCCCCCGCCAGCCTGATGCCGCCGCGCGACCTGAGCGGCCCGGAATCCCTCTACGGCGCACCCGGCGCGCGCTCCCTCACGGCCGTGCGGACGGACTCCGACCCCTCCGCCTCCGTGGTCGCGCTGGCCGCGGGCCTCAAGGCCGTCGCCAGCGCCGCGGACCTCCGGGCCAGCGCGCCCCGCTGGTCCGTCCGGCTGCGCATCTCGCCCACCTGCCAGGTGCCCGGCGTGCGCGCGTTCCTCGTGCACAAGCGGCTGTCCACCCTGGGCACGCTCGTGGACCTGCGGCCCCCCCTGGAGGAGCTCAAGGCCGGCCGCATCCCCGACGGCTACATCCAGGTGGACGTGGAGACCCCCGTGGGCGAGGCCGGCATCCAGGCCGCCCTCCGCAACGTGGCCGAGGTGGAGGTCGTCTCCGTCGCCCCCACCCTCCCGGAGCCCCCCGTCCTGCCCGTCGCCGCGCCGGCGTCGGACAGCGCGCGCGCCAGCGCGGACGCGAGCTCGCGCACGGTGCGCGTGCGCACGGAGCTGCTCGACTACTTCCTCGACACGGTGGGGGAGCTGATGCTCGCCACCGCCCGCCTGCGTGAAGTAGGCAAGGTGCTGCCGGAGAACACGCGCCCCGCGCTGGAGGAGGGCGTCTACCGGCTGCACACGCTGGTGAAGGACCTGCACGACAAGGTGATGAGCGCGCGCATGACGCCGCTGTCGCTCATCACCGACCGGCTGCCCCGCGCCGCGCGCGACCTCGCCCGCCGCAAGGAGCGCGAGGTGGAGCTGGTCATCACCGGCGCCGAAATCGAGCTGGACCGCGCCATCCTCGACGAGCTGGCGGATCCGCTGCTGCACCTCTTGCGCAACTGCATCGACCACGGCCTGGAGTCCCCCGACGAACGGCTGGCCGCGAAGAAGCCCACGCGCGGCCGCGTGCTGGTGACGGTGCGCCGCGCGCGCGACCGCGTCATCATCGACATCGAGGACGACGGCCGGGGCATGGACCCCGCGAAGCTCAAGGCCTCGGCGTTGAAGCGCGGGCTCATCACCGAGGACGCCGCCCAGCGCATGGCGGACCGAGACGCCTTCCTCCTGTCGTGCCTGCCCGGCGTCTCCACCGCGAAGGACATCACCGACATCTCCGGGCGCGGCGTGGGCATGGACGCCGTGAAGCGCGTGGTGGAGAGCGTGGGCGGCACCCTCGAAATCGACAGCGAGCGCGGCCGGGGCACCGTCTTCACCCTGCGCCTGCCGCTCACCGTGGCCGTGGTGCACCTGCTCCTGGTGGAGGTGGGCGAGGAGGTCTTCGGCCTGCCCATCGCCAAGGTGGTGGGCGCCACGGAGGCGGACCCGCAGGCCCTGAGCAAGAGCCGCGAGACGGCGCTCCTGCCCCACGGCAACGGCCTGTTGCCGGTGCACGCACTGGAGGTGTTGCTGGGGGTGCCCGCGTCGCCCAGGCCGGGATTCCGGCCCTTCGTGGTGATGGAGGGCGACGCCGGCACCGGCAAGGTGGCGCTGGCGGTGGATCGCCTCCTGGGGCAGGAGGAAGTCGTGCTCAAACCCCTGTCCCGGCCCCTGGACTTGCTGCCGGGCCTGTCTGGCGTGACCATCCTGGGCAGCGGGCGGCCCGTGTTCATCCTGGACGTCCCGAGGTTACTGACCGCGTGAGCCCCCCCCTGCCCAGTGACGCGCAGCTCGACGCCCTGCGCGAGGTGGCCAACATCGGCTGCGGACACGGCGCCAATGCCCTGGCCCGCCTGGTGGGAGGCCGCGTGGACCTGTCCGTCCCCGAGGTGCGGGTGACGGACGCGGCGCAGGGCCCCGCGCTGCTCGCCGAGGACGCCCCCGCCGTCGCCGTGCGCCTGGGGATGACGGGCGAGCTGCGCGGCGCGCTGGTGCTGGCCCTGCCGCCCCGGGACGCGGAGGCGCTGGAGTCCGCGCTGGTGCGGGGGCAGCCCGCCTCCCCCGCGGAGCGCGAGAGCGCGCTGACGGAGGCCGCGAACATCCTCGCCAGCGCGTGCCTCTCCGCCATCGGACGGCTGACGGGCTGGCGGCTGTTGCCCACGGTGCCCCGGCTCGAGCGCGGCCCGGTGCGGCCGGTGCTGGCGGACGTGCTGGGGGACGTGGAGCCGGGGCCGGGCGTGGTGCTGGCCGCGCGCTTCGCGGCCACCGGGCCCACGTCGCTGGGCGGTCAGATGCTGCTGGTGCTGGAGCGCGGGAGCGCCCAGGCGCTGTTGTCCCGGCTGGGCCTGTAGTCCGCCGGGGGCATCCCCCCACCGCGCTCCTGGAGGACCGGGGGCGGGTGGGGTAGAGGGTCGCCCATGGACGAGAAGGCGCTCAGGGCCCTGCTGGGGCAGGTGAAGACGGGCAAGGTCACGCTCGACGACGCGGTCGGCAAGCTCAAGGACCTCCCGTACGCGGAGCTGGGCTACGCGACATTGGACACGCACCGCAACCTGCGCTTCGGCTTCCCGGAGGTGGTGCTGGGCGAGCCCAAGACGGTGGAGCAGCTGCTGGGCATCGTGGGCGCGCTGGTGGAGCGCAAGCAGACGGTGCTGGTGACGCGGCTGCAGCCGGACAAGGCGGAGGCGCTGCTCGCGCGCTTCCCCAAGGCCGAGTACCACCCGGTGGCGCGCATCTTCCACCTGCGCCAGCGCAAGGTGAAGGCGGGCCTCATCGCGGTGGTGACGGCGGGCACCAGCGACATCCCCGTGGCGGAGGAGGCCGCGCTCACCGCGGAGGCCATGGGCGCCCAGGTGCGGCGCGTCTACGACGTGGGCGTGGCGGGCATCCACCGGCTGCTGCGCCGCCGGGAGGAGATCCAGGAGTGCCACGTCGCGGTGGTGGTGGCGGGCATGGAGGGCGCGCTCGCGAGCGCGCTGGGCGGCCTGGTGGGCATCCCGGTGGTGGCGGTGCCCACGTCGGTGGGCTACGGCGCGAACCTGAAGGGCATCTCCGCGCTGCTCGCGATGGTGAACTCGTGCGCCTCCAACGTGGCGACGGTGAACATCGACAACGGGTTTGGCGGCGGCTTCTACGCGGCGCTCATCTCCCGCACGAAGGGACGGCGCTGAGAGCCATGCGACGCATCCTCTACCTGGAGCCCGTGGGCGGCATCGCCGGGGACATGTTCCTGGCGGCGGGCATCGACCTGGGCGTGTCGCCGGATGCGCTCGCCCAGGCCCTCTCCGGTCTGAGCGTGCCGGGCTGGAAGCTGGCGGTGTCGCGCGCGGTGCGCCACGCCATCAGCGGCACGCACCTGGACGTGGTGCTGGACGCGAAGGAGGCGCACCCGCACCGCGCCTACGCGGACATCCGCCGGCTCATCGAAGCGGCCCCCACGCTGCCGGAGCGCGCGAAGTCGCGGGCGCTGGCGGTGTTCCGCGCCATCGGCGAGGCCGAGGCGAAGGTGCACGGCGTGTCCATCGACGACATCCACTTCCATGAAGTGGGCGCGGTGGACTCCATCGTGGACATCTGCGGCGCGGCGGTGGTGCTGGAGCTCTTGGGGGACCCGGAGGTGCACGCCGCGCCGCCGCCCCTGGGCAGCGGCACCATCCGCGTGGCGCACGGGCAGATGCCCATCCCCGTGCCCGCGACGCTGGAGCTGCTTCGCGACGTGCCCGTGCGCTTCGAGGGCGTGGGCGAGCTGACCACGCCCACGGGCGCGGCCCTGCTCAAGGTGCTGACGCGGATTGGCCACCCGCCGGACTTCATCGTGGAGAAGGTGGGCTACGGCGTGGGGACGAAGGACTTCCGCGACCGGCCCAACGTCCTGCGCGCGTCCCTGGGCCGCGTGGAGGCGCAGGCCACCGAAGGGCTGTGGGTGGTGGAGGCGAACCTGGATGACGCCACGCCGCAGCTGCTGGCCTATCTGGTGGAGCGGCTGCTGGAGGTGGGCGCGAAGGACGCGTGGGTGTCCCCGGTGGTGATGAAGAAGGGCCGGCCCGCGCACCTGCTGGGCGCGCTGGTGGAGGGCGGCCTGCGCGAGGCGGTGGTGGACGCGGTGCTGCACGAGTCCACGTCGCTGGGCGTGCGCTACCACCGGGTGGAGCGCCACGCGCTGGAGCGCGACTGGGTGGAGGTGGAGACGCCGTGGGGCAAGGTCCGCGTGAAGCGGGGCCTGCGCGACGGCCGGGTGCTCAACGCGCACCCGGAGTTCGACGACTGCGTCCGCGTGGCGCGGGCCGCCGGCGTGCCGGTGAAGCAGGTGATGGCCGCCGCGATGGCGGCCCTCACGCCTTGATGCGGCAGCCGCGGACTACGGCTTCGGCGGTCGCGCCAGGGTGATGATGCCGAAGGCCGCGCCGCCGGGGTCGGCGACGATGCTGATGCGGCCGTAGGGCGAGTCGAACGGCGCCATGATGACCGTGCCACCCTTGCGGGCGACGGTGGCCGCGGTCTCGTCGGTGTTGCCCACGGCGAAGGTGACCATCCAGTGGGCCGGCACGTTGGCGGGGGTCTTCGCGTCCAGCTGCATCACGCCCGCCGCCTCACCGCCGTCCTTCTTCAGGACCCAGTACTGCATCTGCTCCCCCGGCATCTTGTCCGCCGTCATGCCGAAGAGGTCCTTGTAGAAGGCGACGGCCTTCTCGCCATCGCGCGTCTTCGCCTCGTGCCAGGCCATGGTGCCGGGCTCGTTCACCCGGCCCGCGCCAGGGAACTTGTTCGGCTGCCAGAAGCCAAAGGCCGCCCCGGTCGGGTCCTGACAGAAGGCCATGCGCCCCGCCTCGCTGACGTCCATGGGCTCCATCATCACCTTGCCGCCCAGCTCCTTCAGACGGGCGACGGAGCGGTCCACGCTCTCCACGGCGAAATAGACGTTCCAGGCCGAGGGGGCGGGCGAGTCCTTGGGGCGCGGCATCATCGCCGCCACCTCGCTGCCCTGCGTGCGGGCCATCGTGTAGTAGCCGTTCTCCTTCAAGCTGGGCCCGAACGTCCAGCCGAACACCGCCCCATAGAAGTCCTGGGCCTTCTCCAGGTCCCAGGCCATCAGGTCCACCCAGGACACCGTCCCCGCGGCGTGCTTCGTCATCGTCGGCATGGTTGCTCCCCTCGCTGTGCGCCCGGGTGATCCGGGTTACCTGGAAGGTAACAGCGCTGGGGAGGGACACTGAAAGGAAATTCAGTGTCGCGGCGCATCAACGGAGGGGCTGTCGCGCGAGCCCCTGGGCGAACGCGTCCGTGTTGCCGGCCACCACGCACACCGGCAGCCCCTCCACCCGGCCGCACCTCGCGCCCGCATCGAGGAAGGGCCGCAGGTGTTCGGGCAGCACCACGTACGCGGTGCGCGCGTCCAGTCCGCCCGGGGGCAGCGGCGCGTGGCACTCCGCCTCCAGGGCCTGGGGTGTGCGCGACGCGTAGCCGCTGTTGAAGGTGAGCTTCAGCCGGTACGCCTGATACGCCAGCGCGTTCACCAGCGGCTCGTCGTACCGGCACACCCACTGCACATGCGGTGGGAAGAGGGCCAGGTGCTGGTAGGGGCCCTCCAGCGCGGCCCAGTCCGGAGACCGCAGGCGCTGGAAGCGCACGGGCTTGAAGAGGGCGCTCTTGTCTTCACGAGCGTCGTACGCCTGCACCGCCAGCGCCACCGCCAGCGCGGCCCCGGCGACGCCGGGCACGCCCCTCCACAGGCGCACCACCAGCAGCACCGCGCCGACGACGAGCAGATAGTCCAGCGGCCACACGAAGCGGCCCGAGGCGCGGAACGCGTTCGTGGCCTTCACCAGCGGCGCGTACAGCGCGCCCAGGTCCGCCACCGGCTGGCCCAGCCACGTCACGCGCGAGGACAGCGCGTAGACAGCCATCAGCAGCACCACGACCGCCGCGGGCAGCCCCCGGCGCCAGTCCAGCGCGCGCGCTTCACGCGAGCGCAGCGGCAGGCTCACGGCCGCGAGCGCGAGGAGCAGCAAGGCCCCCGCGCCCAGGTAGCCGAAGCCCTCGCCCTGCCGGGGCGCCGCGGGGAGGTCCGGCAGCAGTCGCGACCAGCCCAGCGGGTTCACCAGCGTGGCCAGGTCCGCGGAGAAGTCCCCGAAGCCCTCCGCGCCCAGGCCGCTCCCGCCGAAGTAGCCGAAGAGGGCGAACAGCCCCACGTCCAGCGCCGCGATGCCCGCGCAGGCCCCCGCGACGCGCGCGAGGCCGAGCTTCCGGCTCCAGACGAGCCGCACCCCGAGCGCCAGCGTCAGCGGCATCAGCATGGCCACCCAGTACGGGTGGGTGCCGGAGGCGATGGCGTTGAAGAGGGCCGCGAGGCCCAGGCTCCGCGTCGCGGCGCGCGCGTCCGCCACGTCGCGCAGGTTGAGCCACAGCAGCGCCACCAGCAGCCAGTGCGCGCACAGCGTGGGGTGGCCGAAGCGCGCCGCCATCACCGGCGACAGCGCCAGCAGCGCGCCGCCCAGCGCCACGGGCACCGGGCGGGGGGACACCGTCTCCACCAGCCGGGCGCCGAAGTAGCCCATCAGCGCGTAGCACAGGCCCAGCCACGGTCCGGTGTACTGGAAGTCCACGGGCAGCAGCCCGTTGAAGGGCTTGAGGAGGACGGCGAACCACGGGTTGCCGTCCGTGAGCGCCACCGACGAGCCGTAGGGATAGAAGTGGTTGGGCGCCGCGCCCAGCGGCAGCTGCCAGTCCGCGTTGCGGAAGAAGAGCCAGCCGAAGATGTGCGCGGCCCAGTCCTCGCGCATCATCCAGTCGATGCGCGTGGGCGGCAGCACCGGCCCTCCGCCCATCCACAGGAACCAGCCCAGCCCTCCGAGCACCGCCAGCACTCGCGCGACGACGAGGGCCCGGTGGGACGCGGCGGGGGAGGGGGACGGGGGACTCGGGTTCGGGACGGACTCGCTCAAGGCGCGGCGACTGTAGGCGCCGGTTTCCGCGCCCCGCAACCGCTGGCTGTCCGCCCGGGGCCTACGGGCAGTAACGCGCGTAGCGCAGGCCGCGTGTCGTCACGGAGGTGCCCCCGTCCTTGGGGTGGAAGAAACGCACGTAGGTGAAGCCCACCTGTCTCCGGGCCCTGCCGTCCACGAGATCCTCGTACACCGCGGAAGCACTGGCGCGCGCGTTTCCTCCATCCAGCGTCTCCAGGGTCAGGGGCGGTGTCGAGCCGACGCGGCCAGACTCCGTCAGCGACTGCACGACCAGTTGGCCGCTGCTGTCGTCGACGTTCGAGAACGGGTCCGCGTCATCCAGCAGGGTCGACATCTGGTCCCCGGGCCCCAGCTGCAGCGCGGGGCCACGGCTCATGAAGGGCCCCAGCCCGCGGGCCTTCCAGCCGCTGTCCTCCTTCCGCCACAGCCACGCTCCCTGGTTGTTGGAGCCCAGCAGGGCGGGCCGCCCGTCCGCGTCCACCTGGAGCGCGACGCGCAGTCGTGGCGAGCCCAGGGGAACCATCCAGTCCAGAGGCTCGGTGGCCCAGGTCCCGGACGTGTTGCTGGCGTACACGACCTGGCTTTCGTCGAGGCCCAGCGTGAGCAGGAACACGGCGTGGAGATGGCCGGCGGCATCCACCGCCAGCCGCTCGCGATCGCCCAGCGGGATTGGCACTGGGAGCGGGTTCAGGGTCCAGGTTCCCCCGTCGCCAATGGCGCCATGCACGTAGGTCTGTCTCTCGGAGCCGGGTTGTTCGACGAGCAGGTGCGGCGCTCCCTGGGGATCGAGCGCGATGGCCCCGGCCCGGCCCTTCCCCAGCAGCTGTGAGCGCCAGACCCCTCCCGTGTCATGCGCATAGCCGAAGGAGTCTCCCTGTTGGAACAGCACGTGGTGGGTGCCGTCCACGGCCACCGCCATGTGCACGTCATAGAGGGGCGAGACGTCGCCCGCCTGCGCTGGGCCGTCGCCCGGGCGGGTGGTGCCTACATACAGGCGCGAGTTCTTCGAATAGGCGTAGTGGCCCACGCCCTGCGCGTCGAAGGCGAAGCCCGCGGTGATGACATCCAGCCCCTCGTCCACCACCCACGTCGTCCACCCCGACTTGCCGCAGGCCTGCTCGCCCGGGCCGGCGTCGGGGTCTTCGCCCGCGTCGCCCGCGTCCGTTCCGTCGTTACTCCCTCCGGAGTCAGGGCTGGTCACCACGACCGCCACGCAGGTGCCGGACACGTTCTGGTACTCGCGGCCCGGTTCGGGTGGGGAGACCCCGTCCAGGCAGATGGGGTCGCAGCTGGCGAGCACCGCCGCGGCCAGGACGGCGCTCGACAACGCGGTGGGCAGGAGGAGCGAACGGGGCATGGGAAGAATCCGCCAGGGGCGCGGCGTGCGCGGGCCTATGGGCAGTAGCGCGCGTAGCGCAGGCCGCGTGTCATCTGGGGCAGGCCGCCGCCATCCGGGGAGGTGTAGTGGATGTAGAAGAGGCCTGCCTGCACCGCGTCCTGGGCGTCCACGTGCACCGCGGAGTCACCGAGGAGCGCGTTCCCGCCATCCCGCGTCTCCAGGAGCGCGGGCGGCGTCGTTCCGACGACGCTCGGGCCGTCCCATGTCTTCACGACCCACTGGCTGGGGCTTCCGCTCGAGTTCGCGTCCGGGGCCGCGTCATCCAGCAGGGCCACCCCCAGCCCCGAAGGGCTCTCCGTCAGCGAGGGGCCGCGGCTCAAGAGGCCCCCGAGCCTCTGCTGCTTCCAGCCGCTGCCATCCTTCACCCACAGAGACGCGCCCTGGCTGTCGGAGCCCAGAAGGGAAGGTTGCCCGGCCGCGTCCACCCGGAGCGCGATTCGAAAGCGTGGCGAGCCATTGGGAATCGTCCAGTCCAGCGGCTCCTCGGTCCAGGTTCCCGCCGCGTTGGTCGCGTACACGGCCTGGAAGCTCCCGCTGAGCGTGCGCACGAACACCGTGTGGAGGTGGCCCGCGGCATCCACCACCAGCCGCTCGCGATCGCCCGCGATGCCAAGCGCATTCAGCGGGGTCAGGCTCCAGGTTCCGTCTTCGGAGCGCGTCCCGTACAGATAGCCCATCAGCATGGAGGGCTGGCCAATGAAGAGGTGCGGCGCTCCCTGGGAGTCGAGCGCGATGGCGCCGATCCAGCCCTTTCCCAACAGCTCCGAATGCCAGACACCGCCGGTGTCGTGCGCGTAGCCGAAGGAATCACCTTGCTGGAACAGCACATGGTGCGTGCCGTCCGCGGCCACCGCCATGTTCACGTCGTAGGCCGTCGCAACGCCGCCGACCTGCATCGGAGCGTCCCCCGGCCGGGTCGTGCCCACGTACAGGTGTGAGTCCTTGGAATAGGCGTAGTGGCCCACGCCCCGCGCGTCGAAGACGAACGTCGCGCTGAGGCTGTCCAGGCCTTCATCCAGCACCTGGGTCGTCCAGCCCGACTTGCCGCAGGACTGCTCGCCCGGGCCGGCGTCGGGGTCTTCACCCGCGTCGCCCGCGTCCGTGCCGCCGTCGCTCCCGCCAGCGTCGGGGCTGGTCACCACGACCGCCACGCAGGCGCCGGACACGCTCTGGTACTCGCGGCCCGGTCCGGGCGGGGAGACCCCGTCCAGGCAGATGGGGTCGCAGCTGGCGAGCACCGCCGCGGCCAGGACGGCGCTCGACAACACGGTGGGCAGGAGGCGCGAACGGGGCATCGGAAGGATCCGCCAAGGGCTCGGGGTGGGCGCGGCGTGCGCGGGACAGGGCGCGGCCCACGGCTCCGGCCCGCGTCCGTTAGCGCCTCAGGGACACTTCCAGGCCGTACTGCGGATCCGTCCCGGTCTGGCCGTTGGCGGTGACTCGGTCCAGGCCCACCTGGGCCGACAGCCGCAACTTCATCCCCGCGAGCCGGCCCATCACGCCCGCGGCCACGTGGCCGGTGAGCAGCAGCGGGTCCGCCTGGCGGAAGCCCGGCGCCGTCAGGCCCAACAGGCCCCAGCCCACGCCCACCTCCGCGAACAGCGGCACGCGCGTGGGACTCTCCAACCCCACCAGCCCCTCCACGGTGAAGCGGTGCAGCCGGATGCCGTCCCGGCTCGCGAGCGGCGTCACGCCATACGCCCCGCGCGCGCCGTAGTAGAGCAGGTGCACCGAGGACGGCGTGCGCCACGACAGGCTGGGCCCGGTGGCGAACTTCGCCAGCCCCAGGGGCGAGCGCCCCGCGCCCAGGCCCAGCTCCAGCCCGGACGTCCAGCCAGACGGCGCCGCCGCCAGCGGGGACAGGGACCCGCCGATGACGGGCGTCTGGAGGCCGGTGAAGTCCACCGGCACCAGCCCCGCGGCGGCCACGTACTCCTCGTAGAAGGGGCGGTCCAACGGCACGGAGAACAGGCCGCGGCGGAGCGCCTCCTCCGCGGGGCCTCGCTCCTGCAACTCCCGGGGGCGCAGCTCGGGCGTGCCGGCGGACAGCTGCGCCAGCGTGAGCCGCGCCTCCGCGTTCGGCGCGCGCACCCAGTACACGTCGCGCGGGGGCAGGAGGATCCGCGTCCACTGCTGCTCCGAGCGCCGCACGTCCACCAGCCGCTGGCCGTCCGCGTCCTCCACGGAGATGCGCGCGTACGCGAAGCCCGCGGGGAAGGTGACGCGGGGCCCCTCCGGCGCGGGGCCCACCAGCGGGCGGCGGGGCGCGGCCGTGGGCGCGAAGGCGTTGACGGACAGGCGCGCGGGCAGGCCCTTCACGCCGTGCAGCGACGCGGCCACGAACGCGGCCAGCTCGCTGTACTCCACCTGCCCGTCGCCGTTGATGTCCGCGCCGCCCAGGAGGCCCGAACGCGCCACGTGGCTGAAGACGCCCGCGCGGATGCGCGACCACTCGTGCGTCTCCCCGTCCTCGCTCTCCGCGAAGAGGGCGCCCACGTTCGGCCGCGACGTCAGCTGCTCGCGCGCCAGCACCCCGCGCAGCTCCGCCAGCACCGCCGCGTCCGGCGTGCCCCCGCGACGGCCCACCACGCCCGACGCGCGGCAGGCATCCGCGATGACGTGGACGTAGTCCGCGCCCATCGGATCCACGACCTCCGCGTAGAGGCTGGTCCGGTCCAGGCGCGCGTCGGCGAGCGTGAAGTAGGCGCGGCCCGCGCTGTCCGTGTTGCCATGGCCCACGTAGACGATGAGCACGTCCGTCTGGCGCCCCGCCGCGCGGTCCGCGAGCGCCGCGGCCTGGAGCCGCTTCACCGCCTGCTCCACCGCGGCGCGCGTGGGAGGCTGCGCGGACTGGAGCATCAGGCTGCCGGCCTGGCGCGTGGAGTCGTCCGGATCCACCAGCAGCGTGGTCTCCACGCCCAGCCGCTTGAGCGTCTCCGCCCACAGCACGCCGTCGTCGTCCGCGTAGCGCAGGGGCGCGAGCGACGGGTCGTCACTGCCATTGTGGGCGATGACGAGCGCCCGTCGCACGGTCTCAGCGAATGCCTCGGGAGCCGCCATCAGCAGGGCCGCTCCCAGGAGCACTTCCAGCTTCTTCATGGAGAATCCTTTACCTGGACCTCCTGCCTGAGCACCACCACCCCCTCCGTTACTCCGCTCCGCAGGGCCGCCAGGGTGGCGTCCGGGTGCTCGGAGAACGTCGCGGTGATTTCGGCCATATCGGGGGTCGCGGGCAGGACGACCGTCAGGTCCAGGGGACCCTCTTCGCCTGCCTTGCCGCTGAGCGCGTAGGGGCCGTTGACCTCCTCATGGCCCCCGGCGCGCACCCGCACCGCCACGTGGGCGTAGGGCGTGCGGGCCCCGGCCGCGAACGCCAGCTTGGCCCCCGGCGCACAGGCGGTCCCGGAGTGCAGCTCGCGCATCCGCTCGCCTGGCGCCGAGCAGAAGATGCGCAGCACCGGCTGCGCCAGCGGGAGGAGGATGGGAGGGGCCGGGTCATGCACGGCCCCCCGCGGGCTGAACTCGGGTTCGGTGGGCGCGGCGATGGTGGGGCCGACGGACGTGGGCGTCACCATCACCGACAGGAAGAGGGCCGCGAGCGTCGCGCCGAGCACCGCCAGGGTGGGCCACCGGGCCGGGGTCGCGTCCGAGGGCACCGCGGCGCCGAGGGCGGCCTCCAGGCCCGCGGCGGTGAGCGCCTCCAGCTCCAGGGCGGTGGGGGTGTCCGTCTGGCCGGACTCGAAGACGCGGTGGGCGTGGGCCCACTTGTCATACCGGACGCCACAGCGGGCACAGGCGTGCGCGTGGCGCAGGAGCCGCGAGGATTCGGGAGCGGATAGCTCCCCCAGGGACCAGCGCGTCAGCCCCGCGTCCGCATGTCGTTCGTACCACTTCATGGGAGGCTCCCGGATGAGAGGGCGCACAGGGACAGGGTGGCCAGCAGGGCGCCCAGCTCCAGACGTCCCGGTGCGGCGTCACTGTCCAACCACCCCGAGTTCTTCAGGTGCTCGGTGAACTGCAGTCGCAGACGGCGCTCGCGCACCCGCACCTCTCCGCGGGTGAGCTTCAGCTGGTCCGCGGCGGACTCCTGCGACAGGCCGTCCATGAAGCGCAGCTGGGCCAGGGCGCGGCCTTCGGCGGGCAGGGCTTCCAGGAAGCGGCGCACCAGCGAGCGGATCTCGGCGCCCAGGGCCTCCTCCTCGGGGCTGCGCCCGTCGGTGGGGGCGTGCACGAGCTCCGGCGCGTCATCCAGCGGAATGGCTTCCCGGGCCACGCGGCCGGAGGCGCGCATCAAATCAATGGCGGTGGAGCGGGCGACGGTGAGCAGGAAGCCCAGGTAGGGCCGCACGCCGTCGTAGGCCTGGCGCATGTGGGGGCGGAAGGCCCGCACGAACGTCTCCTGATGGGCCGCGTCCAGGTCCAGGGGCGTGAGCGCCACGGAGCGCACGCCTGTCTCCGAGTGCACGGAGAACCTGCGCGACAGATAGCGCAGTACCTCTGTCGAATAGGTGCGGTACACCTGGGTGAGCACCGCGGTGTCGCCCCGGCGGAAGGCTTCCAAGACTGACCGCTCGGTTCCTGGAAGCACGTGGAAGGCTCCGTCCCGGGTGGGTGCCCGGCCGGGCACCGCGCCCAGCCCTCCCGGGCCCCTTCTGGAAATGAGATACGAAATGACCCTGAAAATCGGGTCGTGGCTACACGCACGGCGCGCTTTTTCTTGAGTCCGGCGCTCGGGGTGGTTGCGAACCCGGGGGTATCCAGAGGCCGCTCAGAATCGGTAGGCGGCCCCCACCCGGACGAGGGGCCTCACCCCCTCCTGCGTCTCCACACGCGTCTCGTGATGGGTCAGCAGACATGGCGTGAAGAGGACGCACACCGGGTCTGGCGGGACGACGGTCTCGCTGCGCGTCTGGCTGACATCGGCGCCCGCGCCGAGCGACATGGACCATCTGTTCCCGAGCACCTGGGAATAGCCCAGCAGCCCGCCGACTGACTTGCGGGTTCCGCTCACCGGCCCGGCTCCATCGAAGTAGGCGCCTTCCGCCTGGACCGACAGGAAGAATCCCTGGAAGGGCTGTCCGCCTGGATAGAGGCGTCCGCCGGCCTGGAGGCCCAGGGCGTTCATGTCCACGCCGAGCTGCAGGCCTCCGAACACCGTGAGGTATCTCATCACGGGATACTCGAAGTCCCCGGCGATGGTCGGAGCGTCGGGTGAGGCCGCCACGGAGAGCGAGTGGCCGCGAATGCCAATGGCGAGCGCGCCGCGTGAGCGAGCGGATTCGCCAGGGCGCGGAGCGCGAGCCGTCTCCTCCTGGGCGAGCGCCATGCCCGGAGCGGTGAAGAAGCCAGCGAGGACGCAGGAACGAGCGACGTGGCGGTTGATCATGGCCGCCACCCGTTCACCCTGCGTGCCACGCGCAAACACGCGGAAGGACGCCAGGGTGGCGTGCCGCGTGTGCACGGGGCTGCACACCTGCGTAGGCGGATTCTCCCCCAAGGGCCCGCGTGGAGAGGAACGACGGTGAGCCGGACAGCGCTGTTCATGGTTGGCTCGGCTCCGCTCCCACGAACCCGGCGCGCGGGAAACCCTCTCACGCCGGGCCCGTGGGCTCGTCCATCACTCGACCCGTCTTCCCTCCCGGTGGGTTCGCCATCCGGAAGGGGCGCTCGGCTTGCGTCCGCTCCAACGGGGCCCGTGCCTCCTCGAACGGCATGGGCGGAAGGGGAGCGTTGCGTTCTGGAGCGGAGGGCTCATCCCCGAGCGGGCCTCATCGGCGAGGCCCTGTCCGCGCGTGGCTCAGGGGAACGCGTCCACGACGGTGTAGCCCACGCGCCGGTCCACGATGGCGGCGCCGGGCTTGGAGCCCTTCTCCTTCCACCAGCCCTCGGGGTTCCCGAGGATGATGCAGACCGGATAGGTGCGGCCGTCGGGCGTCCGCGCCCGGGTGTAGCGGCCCACCACGCGCTCCCCGCCGGTCCACAGGTGTCCGTAGAGCAGGGTGCCTTCGGGAAGCCGGCCGTAGCCCTCCTCCTGGACGCTGATGATGTCGCCATCGGAGACGGTGAGGGTCTCGGCGTCCAGGCTCCAGGGATGACGTGCGTCGAGCGTGAGGGTCGCCTTCCCATCCCGCTCCAGGTTCAGTGCCTTCATCGCCTCCAGCGCCTCCTGGGGGCAGCGTTGGGGTTTGGGGACCAGGGGCGCGCCCGCGCAGGAGAGGAGGGTGGCCCCCGCGCCGACCGCGAGCGTGCAGCGTCGGGCAAGGGTGCGTGAGAGGGAACCAGGGGCCTGCTTCGTCGGTGAAACCTTCATGGCGCTCGTCTCCTGAGGGAGCGGCGCATGGGAAGGAGGGGCCGCCCCGGGCGCGGCAGCTTGGTCGGACCCCGACGGCCGCGCCATGGACGGTGACGCGGACCTCGCGGTGGGCGCGCTGACAGGGGCTGCATCCTCGGAGGCCCGCTTCCGCGGTGTCCCCAGGCCCCAGAGCAGCCCGACCGCCGCCAGGAGCAAGAGGGCTCCGGTGGCACTCCGACGCCAGAGGGCCCGCCGCACCCGTTCGCGGCGCCATGGAGCGGCGGCGCGGATGGCCCGCCCTTCCATGGCGGCGACCTGTGCCGGGCTCCGGCGACGCAGCTCCCGGGCGGCGCGCAGGCCTTGGAGCCGGTCCATGCGCTGGCGGCGCGCGTGCTGGAGCGCCGCTTCCTGGCCCGGCGCCACCGGGCCCGCCGCGAGGGGATCTCCTTGGGTGGTGCGGGATTGAGGGGAGGGGGGACAGGCCCAGTCGAACAAGGGCACGTCCCAGTCCAGAGGGGCATCCGCGAGGAGCCGCTGGACCTCGGAGGCCAGCGCGAGCGCATGCGGGGGACGCGCGTCGGGAGCGAAGGCGAGCAGCCGGGTGATGAGCGATGCCAGCGCCTCCGGTACACGCGGATTGAGCCGCGACACGGCGGAGGTCGCGGGGCCTCGAGGAGGGAGGGCGCCCGCTTCCATCATCGCGGGGGCGGGATAGGTCTCCGTCAGCAGCCGGTGGAAGGTGACGCCCACGGCGTACAACTCATCCGCGACCGAGTAGCTGGGACCCTCCAGCACCTGTCCTGAAAGGGCGCGGACGCGACGCAGGTGCAACTGGGGGCTGTAGTAGTGCGCTGTCCCCGGAGGAAGCTGGCCGGTGCCGGTGAGCGGGACGGCCTCCGGGTGCCAGCCCGCGCCCCAGTCCAGGAGCACGAGCTTCCCACCCGGCCGGATGCGGATGTTGTCGCCCTTGAAGTCACGGTGCAGGACGCCGCGCTGGTGCGCGAAGGCAAGCGCCTCCGCGGCCTGCGCGAGCAGAGCTCCCACGTCACGGGCCGTGGGGTTGCGAGCGCGGGACCAGGCGTAGAGCGATTCTCCCTCGACGTACTCCATCACCAGGAAGGGATGGCTCCCATCGCCGAGCCGCCATGCTCCGGTCGCCAGCAGTCGAGGCACCGCGGGATGGCGCAAGCGCGAGAGGATCTCGGCTTCGCGTGAGAACCAGGGCGTGTCCGACTGACGGGCCAGCTTCAATGCGGCCCATGGGGCGCGGACGCGGTCGCTCCGCCGCGCCACGTAGACGGTGCCATAGCCGCCAGCGGCCAGCCGTCGCAGGACCGTCCATGGGCCCACGAGGGTCCCAGGCGGGAGCGCCTCCACCGCCAACACCGTGGGGATGAAGGCGTCCCTCCCTTGGGGCGAGACGTCCCCGGAAGACCCCTCACCCTGCATGGCCTGCTCCGTTCAGCGGTCTGTCAGGGCCTGTCATGGAGACACCTGCTCCCAACGGACACCGCGCTTGCCCTCGCGATCCCAGAGCTCCAGCGTGAGGTGGGTGCCGGGAGGTGTTTCCAGCGGGGGTTGCCACTCCACGACCACGAAGGCCTGCGCACCGGCCTCCAATCGCTGTTCATGCATGAGCAGCGGCGGCTCCTGGAGCACCCGCGCCCTGCCGTCGGCCGTCTGCGCGATCACGCGCGCGAGCCCCGGGACCCAGGGGTCGCTCCCCGGGGGATTGAAGAGGCGCGTGGCGAGCGCTCGCGCCGTCCCGGAGCGGTAGAGCGCATGCGGCCCTCCCGCCCGCAGGCCCATGCTCTCGGAGGGGTTCGGCAGATACACCACGGCGACGCCTTTCCGGGTGATTGCTCCGGACAGCACCGCGCCGCCCAGTCCACTGAGCGCGCACCGGGCCCGCAGCGTCGCGATCCCCGCCTCGGTGACGGCGCACCGGGCCCGCAGGTCCGCGAGCTCCTTCCCCAGGTCCTGCGCGCTGCGCCCCTGCCGGAAGACCTCCACCTGCGAGTCCACCTCGGCCTCCACGGTGGAGAGCACGAAGGTCACCCGCTCCGGAGCCCCCGCGCCCGCGAAGCGCACGGTGAGCACCGGCTCCTTCCCAGCGGGGACGTCCATGGACGCCTTGAGCACGACGACGTCCTCATGCACCGCGACCCGCGAGAAGTAGGGCGCGAGCGCGGCCCGGTCCACGGACTCCGGTTCGATGGGGGCGTCGAACGTGAGGGTGGTTACCTCCGCCGCGGCGACATGCAGCGGATGCGGCACCGGAGGCTCCTCCACGCGCAGCGTGAGCTGCCGGGCCTTGCGCTCCCGAACCCCGGTGACACGTGGCTGTGCCACCGCCACCGCTCCCAACAGGATCCCCAGCACCACGGGAATGACCGAAACGAACCGCGACATCACAGGTCACCTCCATCCTTCAAACCTAACAGATAGGGGTGACACGAAACGGAGGTCCATGGCCTGGGAAGCCTGCATGCACATGCGCGGAAGATGGCAAACCCAGCCTACCTCAAGGATTCTGGAGGAGAAGCCATACCTTGAGGGACATCCACCCGCCGCGGACTACGACCGCCGGCCCGTCTTCCGGGCGAAGTAGGCGCGACTGAAGTTCGGCAGGCCCCACTGGCGCGGGTCGTCCGGGTGCTCCTCGCTGGCGAGTGAGAGGTCGCTGTGTCCCGCCAGCCAGCGGATGAAGTCCTCCCGAGTCGCGAAGGTCCTTCGGGGCCGCGAGTCGCCCTGGCTGAACCGGAGGCCCTGGGCATACGTGCCGTCCGCGGGCTTCCAAAGGGCCCGAGCCACGCCCTCGCGAGGGTCGACGGTGACGGACAGGTCCGCTCCCGCGTCCAGGAGCTCCACCACCCGCTGCGCCAGGGCACGCCCGTAGGGCCGCGCATCCAGGGTGGGAGTCTCCTGAGGTGGCTCCTTCGCGTCCTCCCGGCGTCGCGGGCCGTCCGTCAGCCGGATGCGCGGTGGGGACGAAGCGTCGCAGAGGATGGACAGCTCCACGTTTCCGCGAGTGGGGTGCTGATGCAGCAGCGCTTGGACCTGCACGCGCTGTGCTTCGGGCAGGGCGCTGGACGTCCGCGCGCCATCCGGGCCGGTGGCGCTCACCGTGTCGTCGTAGCGTGACTCTTGCGGCTTCCAGGTGGCGGACAGCTCGATGCGCGTCAGTCCGCGGGCCTCGCGTTCGGCGCGCAGCCAGCGGACGACGTCGGAGTCTTCGTTCAGGGAGGAGGACATGGCGGGGGCTCGGATTTCATCGGGACCCTTGCATGAAGTCCGGCCTCCGCGCGGGCCAGACTGACATTCCTGTCGCGCTTCGTTGTTCCTTCGCGGAAACAACGGGTGTGAAAACGGGACCGCTGCAAATCCGGTCCCATGGTCGCATGCTTGCCTTGCGATGCGTGGCGCCGCCGCACCTCCCACCGCCGTCCGACGACGGCCTTGCTCCCTGGACACCATGACTGCTCGACGCTTCATCCCATCCTTGATGCTGCTGCTCTGTCTGGGCGCGCTGCCGGCCGCGGCCCAGGAGCCCTCGGGCTCCGGCCTCGCGCTGGGGGTGCGCGCCGCCCTCGGCATTCCAGCGGGCGACGCCACCCAGGCGCAGTCGCTGAAGGACACGTTCGGGAGCTCGGTGGCGCCGCAGGTGGACCTCTCCTACTTCTTCAGCCGGCAGCTCTCGCTGGGCGCCTACTTCCAGTACGGAATCGCGTCGGGGCCCGACGACCAGTGCTCGAACGGGGGCTCCTGCTCGAGCAAGGTGCTGCGGTTCGGCATCGACCTGGACTACCACTTCCGGCCGGACGGGTTCATCGCGCCCTGGGTGGGCGTGGGCGTGGGCTATGAGATCGGGACGCTGGGGGTCGGCGAGGACGACAGCTTCCGGTTGAAGCTGCAGGGCTACGACCTGGGGCATGCCCACTTCGGCGTGGACCTTCAGCTCACCCGGTCCCTCGCGGTAGGCCCGTACATCTCCGCCTCGCTGGGGCAGTACTCGAAGAACTCGCTCCGGCTGGGGGGCGCCGCGGAGATCAGCGCGGACATCGCCAGCGACCAGAAGAAGCTCCACGTCTGGATCCAGCCCGGCGTGCGCGTGCAGTTCCGGCTGTAGTCCGTCCCGCTGCCCTCACGCCTCCCGCGAAGACGGCGTGGGGGCGGGGAGGGGATGGCGGTGGGCCATCGCCACACGGGCCGCTGGCAGCACACTCAGCGCTGCCTGCATCCTTCGGACCCGACAATCATCCTTCCACCCAAGCGGATCGCCGGGTGGAAGTCGTGTCACCCGTGGCCTGTCAGAACGCCGTGCCGTCCGCCCGGAGGCCCGGGGTCGCGTCGCGGGAGTAGAGGTTGTAGCAGAGGTCCCAGCCCCCACTGGCGCTCCTGTCCGGCGAGCGGTTGAACGAATAGCCCTGGTAGACGAGCACGCTCGGGTCCAGATACGAGTGGCTGTCCTGCACCGTGCCGTCCGGCCGCACCAGGTACACCACGTCGCCCGCGCCCCCCTGGTTGCGGCCACGGTCGAACCGGAGCCCCAGGCCGCCGTTGGAGACCGTCGCGTATGTCGCGCCTGTCGGCAGCGCCGTGGCCCCCGAGTACACGACGTAGCCTTTGCCCGCGGGCAGTATCGTGCCCGAAACGAACGTGTGCCGCGCCGTCGCCGTGCCCTGGTACGACGCCGCGTCGTGGATCTTCCAGCCACTCAGGTCCACTGAACCCGGCCCCGCGTTGTAGAGCTCCACGAACTGCTGATCGTAGTCCGGCGTCCCCGCCGCGCCGTTGTACGGCTGCGCCAGGTACTCGTTGATGAACACCTGCGGCGTGGGCCGCGTCATCGTGAACACCCCGTCGCTCACGTCCGCCACATCCGCGCGCGTCGTGTCCGTCACCCGCACGCGCGCCGTGGTGGAGGACTCGCTCGGCACCGTCCACGTGTAGCGGCCGCTCGCCGCCGCCACGTTCGTCGCCACCGCGCGCCACGTCGCACCGTCCAGCGAGTACTGGATGTCCACCGCCGCCACGTTGCTCGACACCCAGGTGATGCTGAACGTCTGGCCCGCCTGAAGCGTCTCTCCGCCGTTGGGCGCCGTGACCCTCACGCTGCGCGCCTGCGTGAGCGTGCCGAAGTCGAACCGGCTGAAGATGGGGTAGTGGTCCGACGTGCTGCTCTTGTAGTTGGCGATGTTGGGCTTGAGCACCTCCGTGGAGTTCGCCACGTGGTACGGCACCAGCTCGTTCGTCACCATCTGGTGGTCGATGAACTGGCTGTTGCTCACCGTCGAGCGCACCCCCGCCTCCGACAGCGGCAGGGTGAGGAACTTGTACCGGGCCGTGTCGCTCACCAGGTTCTGGAACGGCGACGCATACGGCGTGTAGATGGACACATCCACGTCGTCGTTCCAGTCCCCCATCACCATCACGTTCTGCGTCGGCAGGTTCGTGTCCAGGTAGTCCTTGAGGCACACCGAGGCGTTCTGGCGCCGCGTATAGGAATCCGAATCCGCGAACGCCTTCATGTGCAGCACCATCACCGTCAGGTCCACCTTGGTCGTGCCCCGCGTCACGCGCAGGTCCACGCGCAGCGGCGGGCGCCCGGCGAAGTCATATGAACAGGACGCGAGGACGACGTTCGCGCTCACCACCTCCACCACGTTCGTCTTGTAGAGCAGGCCCACCTTCTGGTCCGCCGCCCCGTAGTAGTAGGTCGCGCCGCCCACCCGCGTGGAGTCGTTGGCGAGCAGGCCCCCATAGCCGCTCAGCCCCGCCTTCAGCGCGTTGAAGGAATCCACGCCGACGATCTCCGCCACGCCCATCACGTCCGGCCCCGCGTCCGCGATCACCGCCGTCGCGTTGGCCAGCTGCAACGCCTCGTCGCTCGGGCCGTTGCCCGGCGTCGTGTCCCCGAACCACTCGATGTTCCAATTGCCCACCTTCAGCAGCGCGGGAGTCCCTCCCGTGCCGCCATCCGTGCCGCCATCGGTCCCCCCATCCGTCCCCCCATCGGTCCCTCCGTCCGTCTTGGTCCCGCCGTCCGTCACCGGACCGCCGTCGGGCAGCTCCCCGGACATGGTGAGCACGGGCAGCCGCAGGATGGTCTCGGCGCGCACGCCGTTGGCGTCCTCCAACCGCAGCGTGAACTCATACAGCGCGGGGCCCCGAGGCACGCCGGTCAGCACGCCGGCCGCGGACAACGCCAGGCCTTCCGGAATCGCGCCATCCGCCTGCGACCAGGTCAGCGGCGGCGTCCCGCCCGTGGCGGTGAAGGTGAAGGTGTAGGGGCTGCCCTCCGTCGCGTCCGGCAGCGGCGACGTGGTGGAGATGGCCGGCGCCGGCCACGCGCGCAACGAGTATCTCCGCGAGCTCGCGGCCCCCTTCGCGTCGCGCACGCCCACGACCATGCTCCACTCGCCGGGCGTCGTCGCGGGCCCCACCAGCCGGCCGGCGTTTCCATAGAAGGAGAAGCCCGGCGGCAGCTTGTCCACCGAGTACGTCAGGGGCGGCGTGCCCCCTGTCGCGGTCAGCACCTGCTCGTAGGCCCCGCCCACCGTCGCGGCGGGCAGCTCCGTTGAGGGCAGCGTCAGCCCCGTCGACTCCGGCTCCTCCGAGGAGCATGCCGCGAGCGTGACGAGGGAGGTAAGCAGGACGAGCGACGAAAGCGCCCGGATGGACCGCGACATAGAAGAACGCTCCAGCACCGGGAGCGCCCTCAGGGCGCCTTCCCGGAAGAGGGCACGCACTGTAACGTGTCTGACATCCAACTGTCGCGCGTCCCCCAGCTTGCGGCCCCAGGGGGCTTCTGACGCAACGCCACATGGCAATGGATGGCGCGCTCCGCCGTCCTGTCTGGACAGGGCGGAAGGCTTTGCGCTCCTGTCGGACGTGCTGTTGGATGGGGACGAGCAGACGGAGGAGACGCGTCATGGCCGAGAAGTGGGACAGGCAGTTGATGGACTTCCTCAAGCGCACCGGCGAGGACCTCAAGCGCACCACGGACGACCTGCGCGGCGAGGCTGAACGCCTGCTCAAGGAAGTGAAGGATCCGGAGAAGCAGGCCAAGGTGAAGGAGGGCCTCGTGCAACTGCGCACCTGGGCCACCGCCACCACCAAGACCGCCGCGGAGAAGATCGAGACCGCCGTGCGTCGCGTGGAGACCACCGTGGAGGAGGCCTTCAAGCCCGGCTCCAGCGCCTCCGCCACCCCGCCCGCCGCCTCCGAATCCGCCTCGGAGCCGCCCCCGGCGGAGCGCCCCGCCCGCGCCAAGGCCTCCAGCGCGACGAAGGCCGCGAACAAGTCCATTGGCCGCAAGAAGAAGACCGCAGGCGCTTCCGCCCCCGCGCCCAAGGGCGCCCGGGCCACGAAGAAATCGGCTTCCAAGAAAACGCTGGGCCGCAAGAAACCCGCGCCAGGAGCGTGAAGTTCCGTTGCGCATGAAGCCGGGCCTGCCCGCATGCCGGGCACGGACCCGCGTGCCCCCCTTGGGTCCTGTTGGATCGCTCCCCGGTGCGTGAGATAGTGCGCGCCGTGTCGGGTACCAATGACAAGGGCAGCATCCAGACGGACATCGGGCAGGACGTGATCGACGACGCGGTTCGCAGCGTCGAGCGTCGGCTGGACCATGACGGGGACAACGCGGGCGTGGAGGTGGAGCTGGACGTCTCCGCCCCGCCCGCCGACGACCCCGCCCCCACCCCCGAAGTCGCTCCCCCCACCGAGGACGCGGCCGCGCTCCGCCAGGAGGTGGAGTCGCTGCGCGCGCAGCTGGAGTTCAGCCAGGCGAAGGCCCGCGAGACGCTGGAGCGCCTGAAGGAGGCGCACGAGCGCGCCAAGGACTTCCAGGAGCGCGCGCTGCGGTCCGCCGCGGACCTGGAGAACTACCGCAAGCGCGCGCAGAAGGAGAAGGAGGACGTCCAGAAGTTCGGCGTGGAGAAGCTCCTCAAGGACCTGCTCCCCGTCGTGGACAACATGGACCGCGCGCTCGACGCCGCGGGCAAGTCCACCGACTTCGACAGCTTCCAGAAGGGCGTGGCCATGACGCGCAAGTCCTTCGAGGACGCGCTCGCCCGCCACGGCGTGAAGGGCTTCAGCGCCAAGGGGCTGCCCTTCGACCCGCGCCTGCACGAGGCCATCCAGCAGGTGGAGACCGCCGACGTCCCGGCGGGCCACGTCGTCTATGAAGTGACGCGCGGCTTCAACCTCAACGACCGGCTGGTGCGTCCCGCGATGGTCGTGGTCGCCCGTGCGCCGGAGGCCGCCGCGGCGCCCGCGCCCGCCGCGCCCGCGTCCACCGAAGCAGCGGTCGAGGGCGGCGGCGCGGCATCCGCGGATTCCGAGAGTTCCTCCGGGGGGAGTCAGTAGTCATGGCGAAGGTGATTGGAATCGACCTGGGCACCACCAACTCCTGCGTCGCCGTGATGGAAGGCGGCGAACCGGTGGTCATCCCCAACAGCGAAGGCAGCCGCACCACGCCCTCCATGGTGGGCTTCACCGACTCCGGTGAACGCCTGGTGGGGCAGATCGCCAAGCGGCAGGCCATCACCAACCCGGAGAACACGGTCTTCGCGGCCAAGCGCCTCATCGGCCGCAAGTACGACTCGCCAGAGGCGAGGAAGGCCATTGGCGTCTCCTCCTTCAAGGTGGCGCCCAGCCCCAACGGCGACGCGTGGGTGGAGATCCGCGGCAAGGGCTACAGCCCGCCGGAAGTCAGCGCCATCGTGCTGATGAAGATGAAGCAGACGGCGGAGGACTACCTGGGTGAGCCCGTCACCGAGGCCGTCATCACCGTCCCCGCGTACTTCAACGACAGCCAGCGCCAGGCCACCAAGGACGCGGGCCGCATCGCGGGCCTCAACGTCCTGCGCATCATCAACGAGCCCACGGCCGCGGCGCTCGCGTACGGCCTGGACAAGGTGAAGGACAGCGCCACGGAGCGCATCGCCGTCTACGACCTGGGCGGCGGCACGTTCGATATCTCCATCCTGGAGCTCAACGCCGGCGTCTTCGAGGTCAAGAGCACCAACGGCGACACGTTCCTGGGCGGCGAGGACTTCGACCAGCGCCTCATCGACTACCTGGCCAAGCGCTTCGCCGAGCAGAACAACGGCATGGACCTGCGCAAGGACCGCATGGCGCTCCAGCGCCTGAAGGAAGCGGCCGAGCGCGCCAAGCACGAGCTGTCCAGCGCGCCGGAGACGGAGGTCAACCTCCCGTTCATCACCGCGGACGCGTCCGGCCCCAAGCACCTCACGGAGACCGTCGACCGGTCCACCTTCGAGGCGCTCGTCGCGGACCTCATCGACCGCTCCATCGAGCCGTGCCGCATCGCGCTCAAGGACGCGGGCGTCACCGCGCAGGCCATCAACCAGGTCCTCCTGGTGGGCGGCATGACGCGCATGCCGCGCGTGCAGCAGAAGGTGAAGGAGTTCTTCGGCAAGGAGCCCCACAAGGGCATCAACCCGGACGAGGTCGTCGCCGTGGGCGCGGCCATCCAGGGCGGCGTGCTCAAGGGCGAGGTGAAGGACGTCCTCCTCCTGGACGTCACGCCCCTGTCGCTGGGCGTGGAGACCGCGGGCGGCGTCTTCACGAAGATCATCGACAAGAACACCACCATCCCCTGCAAGAAGGGCCAGGTGTTCTCCACCGCGGTGGACAACCAGCCGCTCGTGTCCGTGCACGTCCTCCAGGGCGAGCGCGAGATGGCGGCGGACAACAAGACGCTGGCGCGCTTCGAGCTGGTGGGCATCCCGCCCGCGCCCCGCGGCGTGCCGCAGATTGAAGTGTCCTTCGACATCGACGCGAACGGCATCGTGCACGTGAGCGCGCGCGACCTGGGCACCGGCAAGCAGCAGCAGGTGCGCGTGGTGGGCAACTCTGGCCTGTCGGAGGCGGAGATCCAGGCGATGATCTCCGACGCCCAGTCGCACTCCGCGGACGACAAGAAGAAGAAGGAGCTGGCGGAGCTGCGCAACAACGCGGACGGGCTCATCTACACCACGGAGAAGAGCCTGGAGGAGTACGCCAACCTCCTGTCGGAGAAGGACCGCGGCGAGATCCAGGCGGACCTGGAGCGCCTGCGCTCCGTGCTCAACACCTCCGACGTCGGCACCCTGCGCGAAGCCTTCCAGCGCCTGGAGGGCAGCGCCTACCGCATCGCGGACGCCATCTACACCGACCAGGCCAAGTCCGGCTGACGCCTCCGCCCCCCGGCGGGGGCGGCCGGTGCCGGGCGACGCAATCGTCCGGCCCCCATGCGCGTAGGCCTGGGGGACCCCACTTCTCTTCCGTCCCCCGGAGCCTCCGTCATGCAGACCCAAGAAGCCATCGTGACCATCCTCGTCACGGCCATGGTCGTCGGCATCCCATTCCTGGGCCTCACGCTGCGTTTCGCCCTCAAGCCCCTCGTGGACGCCTGGCTGCGCGTCCGCGAGGCCCAGGTCCACGGGGCCGCCTCCAGTGACCTGGAGGCGCTGCGCGCCCGGGTGGTGCACCTGGAGCACATGCTGGAGCTGCACGGCCTGCTGGAGCGCCCCAGCCTCGCCCGCTCCAGCTCCGAACTGCCGGAGCGCCTGCCCACCGTGGCGCGCATCGACCGCGAGCGCGTCTGACCCTGAACTTCGGGGCGCTTCATTGCGCTGGATTTTCGGGTATTGATGGGTGCGTGGCTTTCCAATCCCCGGAAGAAGAGCTCGCCTTCCTGCGCGGCCTGACGGCCGTGAACCGGATGGCCGATGACATCCTCGAGGACTGCCTGGAGCGGGGGCTGGACCTCGACACAGGGCTGGACGTGTTCCTCACGCAGTGCGCCCGGATGGTGCACGCGCGGGCGGGCTTCGTGTCCCTCCGGGGCACGCGCGGGCCGGTGCTGACGCGGGTGCTGGGGGAGCTGGGCGTGGACGTCTTCGAGGCGGCGCACTGGAGCGGCCCGAAGCGGTTGGGGGAGGGCCGGATGCTCTTCTGCCAGCAGCTCACCCTGGGGCGGCTGAACCTGGGCGGGCTGGGGCTGGTGGTGGAGGGCGCCTTCGAGGACGGCGGCGCGCGGGTGATGGGGCTGGTGGAGGCGATTGGCGAACAGCTGGACTCCGCGGTGCTGTCCTTCCTGGCGTTGACGGACGGGCGGGGGCCGCTGGAGCGGCTGGACGACCTGGACGTGGAGGGCACGCCCGTCCACCGCGGGCGCATTGGCCGCTACGAGGTCGTCAAACCCCTGGGCACGGGCGGCATGGCGCAGGTGCTCGTCGCGCGCACGCGCGGGCCGGAGGGGCTGGGGCGGCTGGTGGCGCTCAAGCGCATCCTGCCGCACCTGACGGCGCAGCCGGAGATGGTGCAGCAGTTCCTGGACGAGGCGCGCATCGGCCTGCGGCTGTCGCACCCCAACCTCGTGCACGTCTACGACTTCGGCGAGGCGCAGGGCGCGTACTACATGGCCATGGAGCTGGTGAACGGCGTGGACCTGGACCGGCTGCTGCGCGCGCTCAAGGGGCCGCTGGAGCCCGCGGTGGCGTCCGCCGTGGTGTCGCAGGCGCTGATGGGGCTGCACGCCGCGCACGCGCTCCGGGGGGAGGACGGCGCGCCCATGGACCTGGTGCACCGCGACCTGTCGCCGCACAACCTGATGGTGGCCTTCGACGGACAGGTGAAGGTGCTGGACTTCGGCGTGGCCAAGGTGCGCGCGCAGCGCACGGTGACGCTGCCGGGCATCGTGAAGGGCAAGCCGCTCTACATGTCCCCGGAGCAGGCGCTGGGCCAGCGGCTGGACGCGCGAAGCGACCTGTTCTCCATGGGGCTCATCCTCTACCAGGCCCTCACCGGCCGCAGGGCCTTCGAGCGCGAAGACGAGCTGGCCACGATGAAGGCCATCTGCCAGGAGAAGCTGATGCGGCCCGCCGAGGTGCCGGTGCCGCTGTGGAACGTGCTGTCGGTGGCGCTGTCCAAGGCCCCCGAGTCCCGCTTCGACAGCGCCCACGCCATGGCGGATCGCCTGACGGCCGCGTGTCCCCCCGCGCGCGACACGGCGCTGGCGGCCCTGACGGCCCGGCTCTTCCCGGAGCGGCTTCGCGAATCGCAGCGGCTGGAGACCGCCGTCGTGGACCGGGCGCGGGAGCTGCCCACCCGCGCGACGCCGGCCTCCCGCCAGAGAGGCGGGCGGTGAGCACCCCCCCCGCACACCGCGCGCGAAGAAAGCGCGGCATGCGGGGGCGGAGCACAAGGGGGGCCGTTCGTCGTCCGGCGCTAGGTGCGCTTGAGCGGATCGACCTCCGGGTTCGCGCTGTAGCCGGTGCGACGCGTCTCCTCGTCCAGGTCGGCCTCGGTGCGGACCACCTCCACGCCGCCCAGCTCCTCGTGGCGGACGCGGCCCTCCATGCGGCGGCGCTCCTCGATGGGGCGCTTGTGGATGGTGATCTCCTCGTCCGTGTACGCGCGCTTGGTGAGCTCCGCCTCCTCCGCGCTCAGGGGGATGCGGATGGTCTCCTCGCGGAACTCCGCCCGGTCGTCGGGCGTGCTGTCCTTCACCGCGCGGCGCACCACCTCCACCTCCTCGTGGCGCAGGGGGACCTCCACGGACTTCATCTCCTCCACGACGATCTTCCTCACCTGGGCCTCGCCCGCCCGGCGCTCACGCTTCTGGACGCCCAGCTCCTCGTGGTGGGTGCGCAGCGTGACGTCGTCGCTCGCGATGCGCTCGGTGCCTCGCACGTCGGTGCGCAGCTCGCGCTCCCGGAGGCCCACCTTCTCCGCGCCCGTCCGGGTGACCTCGACCGTCTTCTGGGCGCCTGTCTTCAGGCCCGCGCCAATGCCTCCCGCCGTCGCCGCCGTCGCGCCCAGGGCGCCGTTGCCCTGGCCCGCCAGCGTGCCGCCGTCCGCGAGCCCGCTCAGCGCCTCGCGGCCGTGGTTGAGGTAGATCTCCCCGTTGCGGATGTCGCTCACCTCCGCGTAGCGGACCAGGTAGTCCTTCGGGAAGAACATGCCCTTCTCGATGTGGAACTCGCCATCGCTCACGGCGAACACCTTGCCCAGCTTCTCGCCGTCGATGCTCTTGACCGTCATCCCTTCCTTGATGTCGCTGCGCTTGATCATCATGGACTTGGCTCCTTGTGCCTTCACGTCGGGTCGGATGTGGTCGGAAGCGGAGCGCCGCTGTCGTCCGTCGCGCTGAGTAGGGGCTCCTTGGGGGAAGGGACGCGAGGTGCCCGCCACGGCCATCACCAGGAAAGTGCGTCCAGTGATGGACATGGAAACCCCTGAGCCTGGATGATCCGGGGGCTCGGCACGCCGCACGCCGTTCTCAAGGCCCCTGGCCGCGCCTCCCCGCCTCCTGTCCGGACACCGAGCGTGCAGGGCCCGCGCGCCCCGCCCCCATGCTGGCCGTCAGGGCCCCCGCGCCCCACCGTGTGGGCGCGAGCCCGGATGTCCCGGCCCCGCGTGGAAGGAGCCCTCGATGCGCGGCACCAGTCCAGGCCCCGGGTGGCGGCGGAGGAGCGGCGCGCGCTGGCGCCGGAGGCACGCCCAGCGTGTCGCCAGGCGACGGAGCCCGGGCTGGGGACTCGGGTGGACGGCCGGCGTCGTGGGGATGCTGGTGGCCGGCAGGCTCCTGCTCCGCCGCGCCCCGGTCCACGTGGAGTCCGGTCCAACCCCCGCTCCCTGGCCGCCTCGCTCCTTCGACCTGGAGCCCGTCTGGTGGCCGGACGGCGAGGCGCCTTCGACCGCCGCGGAGCTCCTGACGCGCGAGGACGTGGCGTCCCAGCAGGAGGACGGGGAGCTGGACCGCGCCGCGCCGCGGATCCGCCGGGGCCCGTCGGGCCGGGAGCGCTTCTGGCTGGAGCCAGGGCCTTCCTCGCGGGGGTGAGCCCTCACACCGCGCGTGGGAACGGGTTCGCGACAGCGATGTTCCGGGGTGTTCGCGGGACTCGGGTGGCGAGCTGTGCGCTTGACCCATGGGGAGGGCTCCCCTAGAAAACCGGGGCTTTGCCCGTCATCTCCCCCGGAGGAAGCCCCCGCATGCGACGACTTGCCCCGATGCTCCTCGCCGCGCTCGCCGTCCTGGCGGCCGCTTGCGAGAAGAAGACGCAGCCCACGGGAGAGGCGGGAGGCCAGGCCCCGGCGCAGACGCAGGCCCCGGCCCAGGGCGGCACGCCCCCGGTGGGCGACGACGTCATCGTCCTGGGCGAAGTGGGCGCGCTGACGGGCGGCCAGGCCACCTTCGGCATCTCCACCCGCAACGGCGTGGCGCTGGCGGTCAAGGAGGCCAACGCGGAGGGCGGGGTGAAGGGCAAGAAGCTGGTCGTCCGCGTCTATGACGACCAGAGCAAGCCCGAGGAGGCGGCGCAGGCCGTCACCCGGCTCATCACCCAGGACAAGGTGGTGCTCATCCTGGGCGAGGTGGCCAGCTCCAGCTCGCTGGCCATGGCGGAGAAGGCGCAGGCGGCTGGCGTGCCCATGATCACCCCGTCGTCCACCAACCCCTCCGTGACGGCGAAGGGCGACAACATCTTCCGCGTCTGCTTCATCGACCCGTTCCAGGGCTTCGTGATGGCGAAGTTCGCGCGGGAGAACCTCAAGCTCAACAAGGTCGCGGTGCTCCAGGACAACAAGAGCGCCTACTCCATTGGCCTCACGGAGGTGTTCCGCCAGAAGTTCGCGGAGCTGGGCGGGAAGATCACCGTCACGGAGAGCTACAGCCAGGGCGACACGGACTACCGCGCGCAGCTGACCGCCATCAAGAAGACGCAGCCGGAGGGCATCTACGTGCCGGGCTACTACAGCGAGGTGGGCGTCATCGCCCGCCAGGCGCGCGAGCTGGGCCTGAAGGTGCCGCTGATGGGCGGCGACGGCTGGGATTCGGAGAAGCTGTTCGAGCTGGGCGGCAGCGCCATCGACGGCAGCTACTTCTCCAACCACTACTCGCCGGACAACCCGGATGCGCGCGTGAAGAAGTTCATCGCGGACTACAAGGCGGACTACAACGGCGCGGTGCCGGACGCGCTCGCGGCGCTGGGCTACGACGCCGCGCGCGTCGCCATCGACGCGCTGAAGCGCGCCCCGGACACCAGCGGCCCCGCGCTGCGGGCGGCCATCGCGCAGACGCGCGACTTCCCGGGCGTGGCGGGCACCATCACGCTGGACGCCCAGCGCAACGCCGTGAAGTCCGCCGTCGTCCTCAAGGTCGAGGACGGCAAGTCCACCTACGTCACCACCATCTCACCGTAAGTCAGGGCCTCCCCCGGCATGTCGCAGCTCCTCCAGCACCTCATCAACGGTCTGGCCGCCGGTACCATCTACGCCCTGGTCGCCCTGGGCTACACGATGGTGTACGGCGTCCTCAAGCTCATCAACTTCGCCCATGGCGACGTGATGATGGTCGGCGTCTACATGGGGTACGCGACCGCCTTCGCCCTCGGGCGAGAGGCGCAGCGGTCCTTGTGGGGCGTGGTCGTCATCTTCGCGGTGGCCATGGTGGGGTGCGCGCTGCTCGGCTTCCTCATCGAACGCTTCGCCTACCGCCCGCTGCGCGAGAAGCCGCGCCTCACCGCGCTCATCACCGCCATCGGCATCTCGTTCGCGCTGTCGTACGGCTTCCAGCTGGACATCGGGTTCCTGCCGGGCGCGTCCCCGCGCGCCTTCCCGGAGGTCATCGTCCCGAGCGAGTGGTTCATCGTGGGCGACCGCGACGTGGTGGTGTGGAACTGGCAGGTCATCAGCTTCCTCATCGCGGTGGGGCTGATGGCGGCGCTCCAGTTCCTCGTGTACCGGACGCGCTTCGGCAAGGCGATGCGCGCGGTGTCCTGGGACCACCGCACCGCGGCGCTGATGGGCATCCCCACCGACCGCATCATCGCGCTGACGTTCATGCTCTCCAGCGCGCTGGCGGCGGGCGCGGGCCTGCTCTACGCCATCAAGGACACGTCCGTGAGTCCCCTCATGGGCCTGTACGTGGGCCTCAAGGCCTTCGTGGCGGCGGTCATCGGCGGCATCGGCAACGTGCCGGGCGCCGTGGTGGGCGCGCTGCTGCTGGGGCTGGTGGAGGAGTTCGTCGTGGGCTACGCGGCCAGCACCTGGCGTGACGCGGTGGCCTTCGGCTTCCTCATCCTGGTGCTGCTGGTGAAGCCGGGCGGCCTCTTCGGCCGGGTCGCGGCGGAGAAGGTCTGATGGCGGCCCCTGGCGCGACGCTCCTCTCCGACGACACCACGGGCCCCATCCCCCCGGCCCTGCGCGGCATCCTGCCCGTGCTCCTCGCGCTGCCGGTGCTGGCGCTGGCCGAAGTGCTGTTGGGCGCCTCTCCCTTCGCCACGTACCTGCTGTCCGTGGTGGGGGTGAACATCATCCTCGCGGTGAGCCTCAACATCGTGAACGGCATGACGGGCCAGTTCTCCATTGGCCACGCGGGCTTCATGGCGGTGGGCGCGTACATCGCCGGCGTCACGTCGCTGTCGCTCAAGGAGGTGGCGCTGTCCTTCCTGCCGGTGGCCGCCAGCGACCAGGTGCTCTTCATCGTGGCGCTGCTCGCGGGCGGCGCCTGCGCGGCGCTGTGCGGCTTCCTGGTGGGCCTGCCTTCGCTGCGGCTGCGCGGGGACTACCTGGCCATCGTCACGCTGGGCTTCGGGGAGATCATCCGCGTGGTGGTGCAGAACACGGAGGCCTTCGGCCGCGCGCTGGGCCTGTCCGGCATCCCGCAGTACTCCAGCGTGGCCATGGTGTACTTCTGGGTCTTCCTGGTGGTGCTGGTGGCCCGGCGCATCGCGGGCTCCAGCCACGGCCGCAGCCTGTGGGCCATCCGCGAGGACGAGGTCGCCGCGGAGGCCATGGGCGTGGACACCACCGGCTACAAGGTCCGCGCGTTCGTCATCTCGTCGTTCTTCGCGGGCATCGCGGGCGGCCTGTTCGCCCACTTCGTGCCCATCATCAACCCGGGCTCGTTCACCTTCGTGAAGTCCATGGAGATCGTCGTCATGGTGGTGCTGGGCGGCCTGGGCTCCACCACGGGCGCCATCGTCGCGGCCATCTTCCTCACGCTGCTGCCGGAGGGCCTGCGCTCGCTGTTCGGCGCGCTGGGCGCGGAGGGCAGCCTGGCGCAGAAGGTGGATCAGATCCGCATGCCCGTGTACGGCATCCTGCTGGTGGTGCTGATGCTGCTGCGCCCGCAGGGCCTGTTCGGCACCAAGGAGCTCTGGGACGTGCTGCCCCGCTGGTTTTCGCGGAAGAAGAAGGGGCTGACATGAGCGCCGTCACGGCATCAGGAGACGCGCTGCTCCAGGCGTCCGGCGTGAGCATCCGCTTCGGGGGCCTCAAGGCCCTGACGGACTTCAACCTCACCGTGCGCCAGGGGGACCTCCTGGGCCTCATCGGGCCCAACGGCGCGGGCAAGTCCACCGCGTTCAACGTGCTGACCGGCGTGTACCCGCCCACCGAGGGCGAGGTGCGCGTGGCCGGGCAGCGGGTGAACGGCTGGGTGCCGCACCAAATCAACCACCTGGGGCTGGCGCGCACGTTCCAGAACATCCGCCTGTTCCGCGCGCTCACCGCGCTGGACAACGTGAAGGTGGCCTGCCGCGCGCAGGGGGCGCTGCACCCGGTGCGGCTGGGCCCCGTGGCGAAGGCGGGCACGGCGCTGCGCAACTACCGCGACTGGTGGCGCGCGCTGCTGCTCACCCCCGGCTTCCAGGCGGAGGAGCGCGAGCTGACGCGTCAGGCGGAGCACCTGCTGGAGGTGATGGGCCTGTCGCACCGCCGCGACGAGGAGGCGAAGAACCTGCCCTACGGCGAACAGCGCCGCCTGGAGATCGCCCGCGCGCTGGGGACGCGGCCCCGGGTGCTGCTGCTGGATGAGCCCGCGGCGGGCATGAACACCCGGGAGAAGGCGGACCTGATGGTGCTCATCCGCCGGCTGCGCGACGAGTTCTCGCTGGGGGTGCTGGTCATCGAGCACGACATGAAGCTGGTGATGGGCATCTGCGAGCACATCACCGTGCTGGACCACGGGGAGACCATCGCCCGCGGCGCCCCGGCCGAGGTGCGCAGCGACCGCAAGGTCATCGAGGCGTACCTGGGCGACAGCTACCTGGAATCCCACGGAGGCGCGGCGTGAGCGAGCCGGTGAAGGTGCTGGGCGAGCGGCGCGCGTTCGAGCCGCTGCTGCGGGTCGAAGGGCTCCAGGTGCGCTACGGCGCCATCCAGGCGCTCCGGGGCGTTTCACTCCAGGTGGGCCGGGGCGAGATGGTGGCCCTCATCGGCGCCAACGGCGCGGGCAAGACGAGCACCCTGCGCGCGGTGAGCGGCATGCTCAAGCCGTCCGCGGGGCGCATCACGCTGGCGGGCCAGGACATCACCGGCCTCAAGGCGCACCAGCTGGTGCCGCGCGGCATGGCGCACGCGCCGGAGGGGCGGGGCATCTTCCCCAACCTCACCGTCCAGGAGAACCTGGAGCTGGGCGCGTACCTGCGCAAGGACACCGCCCAGGTGCAGCAGGACATGGAGAAGGGCTTCGGCCTCTTCCCGGTGTTGAAGGAGCGTCAGCGGCAGCTGGCGGGCACGCTGTCCGGCGGTGAGCAGCAGATGCTGGCCATCGCCCGGGCGCTGCTGAGCAAGCCGCAGCTGCTGCTCCTGGACGAGCCGTCCCTGGGCCTGGCGCCGCAGGTGACGGAGACCATCTTCCGCACGCTGCGCGACGTGAACGCCACCGGCGTCAGCGTGCTGCTGGTGGAGCAGAACGCGCACCTGGCCCTCAACGCCGCGCACTACGGCTACGTGCTGGAGACGGGCGAGGTGGTGATGGCGGGCCCTGGCAAGGCGCTCCTGGAGAGCCCCGAAGTGAGGCGCGCGTACCTGGGTGAGTAGCCCCCGGGCCGATTTTCCGGCCCGGGCGCGGTGTCCGCCCCCGGACGCTTCCGGGCGCGGCGCGCGGCCAGTTCCTCGCGGCGCGTTGAAACTCGGGTAGTCAGCGGCGGAGCAATTCGTCTAGCGTCCGACAGGACATCCTGTTTCTTCCACTTCCCTTTCAGGAAGCGTGCCCATGCGTCCGTCGTCCCGCCTCCTCCTTACTTCGCTCACCACCCTCGCGCTCATCGCTGGCGCCTGCGCCAACCAGCAGAAGACCGACGAAGGCGCCGCCTCCTCCGGGGGCAATGGCCGGTCGGCGACGTCCACCATCGAAGACGTGCCCAACGAGCCTGTCCCGGGCTCCGAGGGCACCTCGGAGTCCGCCGCCGCGTTCAAGCCCTACGAGGCGCCGGAGGGCTTCGTCATCGGCATGCCCGGGGAGCCGCAGATTGCCCGCAAGCAGGTGCAGCTCGGCTCCGGCACCGTGAACACGGCGTCGTACTCGGCGCGCGACGGGGCGGTCCTCTACTCCGTCAGCATCGCGGACTACCCGGAGAAGCTGGTGGCGAGCCGTCCTCCGGAGGCCCTGTTGAACGAGGGCCGTGACGGGCTGGCCAAGGAGGTCCAGGGCACGCTCAAGGACGAGCAGGACATCACCCTGGATGGCTACCCCGGTAAGTCCTACACGGTCAGCTCGCCGATGGCCGGCGAAATCAAGGCGCGCAACTTCCTGGTGGGGCCGCGCCTCTACACGCTGCTGGTGCTCTTCAATCCGAACACCCCCGCGCCGACGGCGGACGCGTTCCTCACCTCGCTGAAGCTGGTGAACCCGCCCCCCGCCCTGACCTCGGCCACGCCGGCCGCGAGCGCGGACGCGGGCACGGTGGAGCCGGTCTCCGACGCGGGCACCGCCGTGCCGGACGCGGGCGCCCCCGCTCCGCGCCGCCGCAAGACGAAGTAGCCGCGAGGCAACGCCGTCACGAGGCATTGACGCGACGCTCCCACACGTCCTGGGGGCGTCGCGCGTCGTGGGTGTGTTCACCTGTCCGCGCGGGGAGTGTCGGGCCTTCGGGTCCACCCCCACCGGAGCCCGCCCACCGGATTGCCCACCGCACTCGCGTCCCTACCTTTCGGGAGGCGAGACGACAGGGGGGCGGAATCAGATGATGTCTTGGGTTGGTGCCCTGCTGGCCACGGTGGTGGCGGCGGGGGGAGTGCCCATGGTGCCGGTGGGCGGTGGCAACGCCCTGACGTTGCCGGCGCATCGGCATGCGGTGCGGGTTGAGACAGGCAATGGACATGCGCCCTCGTGGCTCCTGGCCATCCAGCAGCAGGGGTCGGGGGGGCAGGGGTTGAACCTGTTCCGCTCCGAGGATGGGTTCCGCAGCTTCGTGAAGCTCGCGGCCATCCAGCCGGACGCGACGCACCGGGACCGGGCGGAGCTGGTCGCGGTGGGGCGGGACGTGGCGCTCGTCTACGCGTACGAGGGCCCCACGCTGGAGGCGTCGGCGCGTCACGACGTCTGGTTCCAGTGGTGGCGCTACGACGAGGACGCGAACACCTGGACGCCGCGGCCGGCGGTGCGGGTGTTCGACGCGGACGCCACCACGGCGTATTCGCGGGCACTGCTGGCGCGAGACTCGCGCGGGCGGCTGTGGGTCCAGGCGTTTCGTCTGGAGTCGGACGGGGGCTCCACGGCGGTGGTGGCGGTGTCCACCGACGAGGGCGCGACCTTCCAGCGACAGCCGGACCTGGGGCGGGTGCGCAAGAGGGGGGGAGGGCGGCTGCTCAGCGTGGGGACGAAGCTCGTCTTCTTCTGGGCCATGCACGACGGCTACGAGCCCACGCGCCTGCGCGTGCGCGACGCGGCGGATCCGCTGGACCTCTGGGGGCCCACGCGGGACGCGTTCTCCGACGGCATCTACCATGGCGCGGCGCTGAGCGCGGTGGAGGACGGGAAGGGCGGCATCCACCTGGTCTACAAGGACGAGGCGGAGCGGCTGTATTACCGCCGCTTCGACGGGACATCCTTCGGCTCGCGCACCTTGGTGGAGGGGACGCCGGACTGGGCCCTGCAGCCCGCCATCACCCGCATCGGGGATGCGCTGTATGTCTTCTACAATCACATGAAGTCCGAGAAGGATTACGAAATCCGGGTGCGGGTGCTGCGCAACGGGACCTTCAGTGACCCGGTGACGCTGGATTCACGCCCGACCTTCAAGGGCTACCTGAACGCGCTGGACGTGCTGCCAGCCAGTGTCACGGAGGTGCCGTGCTTCTACGGCGACGCGCTGGATGCCAGCTCCAGCGGCACCGTGATGCGCGTGGCCCTGCCGCTGCTGCCGGGTGGGGGTGGCACTGGCCAGGATGGGGGGACTCCGGATGGTGGCGGCGTGCCGGATGGCGGCTCGGGGACTCCGGATGGTGGCGGCGTGCCGGATGGTGGCGGCGTGCCGGATGGCGGCTCGGGGACTCCGGATGGCGGCGGGGTGGATGCGGGGACGCCGCCCGCGGATGGCGGGGGGCCAGGGCCGGTGGTGCTGGAGCCGACGTTCACGAACACGACGCACGAGGTGCTGGCGGTGGACGCCGCGGGCACGGTGTACGGGCTGGCGCTGTCCGGCAACCGCTCCACGCTGTGGGCGAGCACGGACGGCGGGCGCACGTTCAGCGTGCGCGGGCAGGGGATGCGCGGGGCGTCGTTCTGGGTGATGGCGGTGCTCCAGGACGGGACGCTGCTGGCGCAGATGAGCCGCAGCGACGGCTACCACCTGGAGCGCTCCAGGGATGGCGGGCGCACGTGGACGGACGTGGTCGTGCTGGGGAATTACCGGGCGCTGTCCCCCGCGAGCTTCGCGCAGCTGGGCGGCACGGTGTTCTTCCTGGAGTACCAGACGGTCACGTCTGGAAGCACGCCCCTGCGGCTGTGGGCGAGCACCGACGGCGGGGCGACGTGGGCGGTGCGGGCCACGTTCCAGGGCCACCGGTATGGCCTGGCGCTGGTCGTGGACGCCGTGCGAGGCGCGCTGTGGGCCACGTTCGGGAGCACGGGCGAGCAGTCGGCGCTGTTGCGCTCCACGGACGGCGGGCGCAGTTGGTTGAAGGTGATGGGCGGCTATGCGGCCAACGCGGTGGCGGGCGCGGTGTTGTCGGGAGGGGAGCTGCTGCTGGGGCAGTCCACGCTCTACGAGCCGGAGCACCCGAAGCTGCTGCGCGTGTACGCCAGCGGGAGGGTGGACGCGCTCTGGACGCTGCCGGGGCCGGCGTACTCGCTGGAGGCGCTGCCGGGAGGCGGCTGGGTGCTGGGGACGGCGCGGGCGGATGTCGGTGACGTCCAGCCCGCGTCGGATGTGTACGCCCGGCTCTTCACCAGCACGAACGGCACGGCCTGGACCGAGGCCCGGCGCTACGAGCGGGCCTCGAGCACATCCCTGGCACGCGCGGATGTGTGGGGCGTGCTGCCCTCCGGCGAGCTGGTGGTGCGGGCGGAGAACCTGAAGGGCTTCGGCGCGGGCGGGAAGGGGTTTCAGGTCCTGCGCGTGAAGCGCTGAGGCGGTGATGCGGGCCGGACTTCCGTGGAGGAAGTCCGGCCCCGGGGTTCAGCTATTGGGGCCAGGCGGGATAGTGGTAGACGTTGCCAAAGCTGCCAATGGCCCAGATGTCATCCGGGCGGGTGCCGCTGATTCCGTATAGGGCGGTCCCAGGTGAAGGCGTGCTGTTCCATTGCCCGTCGTTGTAGCGATAGACCTTGCCGGCTTCCGATGCGACGTAGACGGAGTTCCATCCAAAGGCGATGACTCCCGTCAGCCGCTCAGTGGGTGAAGGGCTCGGCGCCGTCGCCCAGGCATTGCCGTCCCACTTCAGGAAGGCACCCACGTCGCCTACCGCGTAGGCGAGCTTCGGGTTGACGACCCAGACGGCATTGAGCCCCTTGACTCCAGGCGGCTCGACCGGGCCACTCCACGTGGAGGTCTGCGGCATGTAGCGGAAGATCTGCGCCCTGGCATTGCCATTCGCGGGGTTCTTGAAGGAGCCCACGGCGAACATCACCGCGGGAGAGATCCCGTGGATGCCCTGGAACGTGGTGTTGTTCAGTTTGACGACTGGCACCGAGACTACCTCTCCCGTCCAATTGTAGGTCGCGCCGTCGTCTCCATCGAGGGTGACACCGAAGAGCTGGACATCGTTCGGGTTTGACGTGCTGGCGAAACCAAACAAGTCCGTGGTGGTCATGTTTCCGCCCGCCCCAGTGCCCAGCTCCGGAAGACCCAAGGGCCCACAACTGATGCTTTCGGGCTCCTGGATGAGAAGGCTCTTCTTTGAGCCGCCAATGAATGCCTTGCCAGCGGAGTTAGACCAGACGCCATTGAATGTGAAGGGGCTACCAGTGCCCGTGCAGGTGCTGGCAAGCACATCGAAGCCCGTTGTCGTGGGGCGCTTCACTGCGCGCCCATCATTGCTGCCCACGATCCAGACGCCGCCGTCCCCATACACGGAGATGCCATACCAGGTGCGGCCCGTGTCCGTGCCTACGACCTGGGGTGCCCAGGTCGGAGAGCCCGCGGGACAAACATTGTTCTCGTCCGTCCCCCCAGTGCAGTTGTTGTCCTGGCCGTCACAGATTTCGGTCGCGTCCCTGTGGATGAAGGGATTGCCATCGTCGCAGTCCCCTGCGTCCAGGATGTAGCCAGCATCTGGCTGCGGGCAGGAGACGACGCCCGCGTCCTCACGGCCGTGGCTGTCGTTGTCCTCGTCGGGATACCAGGTGCCCGCGTCCGGAGACATGCAATACGTTCCATTTCCGAAGGCGTTGCACTGGATGGTGCTGTCCGCGCACTGCTTCTCATCCGTGCAGTGCTGCCCCAGGTTGGGGAAGCCTTCGTCCGTGACGCCATTGCAGTTGTTGTCCCGGCCGTCACAGATTTCGGGTGCGTTGGGATACACGTTGTTCAGCGTGTCATCGCAGTCATCGCGGTTGGTCGCGGTGGCCAGGACGTAACCTCCGTCGGTGGGGAGGGGGGCCGCCTCCGGGCAGAAGTAGGTGAAGGGGACATCCTTCGCGCCATGGCCGTCGTTGTCCTGGTCTCTCCAGTAGCGGTACGCATCCGGAAGCACGCAGCTGATGGTGGCGTCCGCGTTGCAGACGTTCTTGCCCGAACACCCCTTGTCGCCCGAGCAGGACTGGCCAATCCTCAGCTCCTCGGCCCCTGACACGCCGTTGCAGTTGTTATCGACCGCATTGCACTTCTCGGTGGCGTTCGGATTGATGTCCTTGCCGCCCCGAGCGGGATCGTCATTGCAATCCGAGCCGCCGGACCCGTCCGGATTCCGCACGACGTAGCCGTCTCCGTCCGCGTCCACCGCCGTCAGTCTCAGGGCGAGTTGCTGCGCGGTGCCTTTGCTCGCGCTCCCTTTCTGGATGACGATGCCCTCCGTGTGGGTGCTGACCAGCTTCCCGGTGCAGGCTTCTCCCTGAGGAGATCGCTCGAGCCCGTCCGCTGTCACCTTGAGCAGAGGACCCCATCCGTCCGGCACCAGGACGGCCACCACCACCTCCCCCTCGTCCTGCGTGTTGGTGCCACGGACCGTCACGTCCGTGGAGCGCGTTTCGCCGCTGTCTCCGTTCCTCGCGGTCACCCGGACGCAGTCCGGAACGAATTGCGTGTACGAGACGACGACCTTCACCCCGTCCTGGGGATCCTTACAGCCCGCGAGAGCGACCAGTGGCAGCAGCAGAAGAAGGCGTTTCATGCCGCCCATCCTACCGGCCCCGCTCCCCGCGTGTGAGTCCTTGCCACCCCTCTTGAAACCTCAAGGGGTGGGACGCTTCAGCTGGGCTTCAGCGCGCCTCCGGGAAGTCCGAATACACCACCGCCAGCCGGGCATCCGCCGCCAGGCTGGCGGGGGTCACCAGCTCCAGGTCCACTGGCACCGGGCCGCGGTAGCGCTCGGCGATCTCCCGCTTCAGGCCCGTGACATCCAGGTCACCCAGCCGCTCCATCGTCCCGTACGCCACCCCCGCGCCCGCCGCGTACGCCTTGCGCACCAGCTCCGAGCAGTACATCGCCTCGTCGCCCCACCCGAAGAGCGCGTCGTACGGCTTGCCCAGGTGCCGCTTCGCCTCCGCCACCGCCCGCGCCTTCGCCGCGTCATCCAGCCCCTCCGGGCGCAACACCAACAGCCGCCCCTTCACGCCTCGCTCCTTCCACTGCCTGAAGGGCGTGCGCTTCACCGGCTGGACCGCCTCCACCACGAACGTCCCCTCCTGCGTCACCTCCACCAGCCCCACGTGCGACAGCGGGCTGTGCGTGGCTTCCTGGATGGCCTTCGACTGGCGTGATCCCGACGTCTGGAACACCACGTCCCCTGTCCGCAGCATCGTCGCCACGCCCTGCGCCCCTCGCGGCGCCGCCTGCGCCCCGTGGGCCCCCAGCCACACCACCACCGCCATCGCGAGGGCACCTGCCCACACACCCTTCCAGCTCCAGCGCATCCTCAAGTCCTTTCCAGGGGTTGCATCCGTCCACCTCCCTGAATGCAGCCCCGGTGCCGCCCGGCCAGAGGACAGGAATTCACGCAGGAGCACTCCCGGTCCCTCACGACCCAGGGTCAGAACATGGTAAAACTGGTCTACCTGCCTATTGCAGTGATTCAAGAATAATGTGGCAATGTGGTAACGATTCAGATAGGGTGTTCGCACTCGTGAGCCGGGCATCCGGGCTTTCGGGAGAGGGGGCAACCGGAGGAGACCTCGCCGTGACCGCATCGACCGCGCCCATTCGTTGCCTGCTCTACCCGTCCCTGGGTGAGGTGCGGGAGCACGTCCGTGTGGAGCTGTTCGCTCGCGCGCTGTCGGAGCGGATGGGCCGCCCGGTGGTGATGTCCATGGCGCCCACCTACGAGATGCTGGAGGCGGAGCTCGCGGCCGGCCGGGTGGAGATGGCGTGGGGCACCGCCGAGCAGTGCAATGCCTTCGAGCCGCAGGCGCGCGCGGTGCTGCGCGCGGTGCGTTCGGGGAGCTGGCACTACCACTCCGCGCTGATCTGCCGCGCGGACGCGCCGCTGACGCTGGAGACGCTCGCGGGCAAGCGCGCGGCCTGGGTGGCGCCGCGCTCCACCGGCGGGCACCTGCTGCCGATGCGTCACCTGGAGTCGCTGGGCCTGCGCCCGGACACGCTCTTCTCCGAGCAGCGCTTCCTGGGCACCTACCGCAAGGCGCTGGACGCGGTGCTGCGGGGCGAGTCCGACGTGGCCGCCCTCTTCTCCAACCACACCGACGCGCACGCGATGCGCGCCACGCTGACGACGTACCTGGGCGCGGACGCGCCGCTGCTCACGCCCTTCCTCTTCACCATCTCCACGCTGGCGGACGGGCTCATCCTCACCCGGCGCTTGTCGGAGGAGGACACGGAGGCGCTGGCCTCCGTCCTCACCCGGATGAACACGGACGGCGCGGGCCTGGAGATGCTCATGGGCCCCTTCCGGGTGGAGGGCTTCGTCCGCTCGCCCGGTCCCGCCGCGCCCGTGTCCAGCCCGCGTCCTTCGTCGGGCGCCGAGTACCTGGCCGGCGAGCTGGACGCGGAGGGGCGCTGTCTCAAGCTGTGGTCGCCGTCCGGCCGGGCCTTTGGCCGCGATGTGCGCGGCGCGGAGGGGCGCAAGCTGGAGGAGACGCTGGGCACCGCCGCGAGCGAGCCCCTGATGTCCCTGGTCCGCGCCGTCCTCCGGGGTGGCTCCGACGGACGGCTGGAGTACCGGCTCACCGTGAACGGCGATGAGCGCGTGTACGCCGCGGAGGTGACGCCCTGCGCGCCTTCACCTGGGGACACGGTCGTGCGCCTGGGCCTGCTGGTGCGCGACGTCAGCGGGCTGCGCGCGCTGGAGGATCCGCTGTACCGGCTGGCGTCGTTCCCGCTGCTGCACCCGGAGCCGCTGCTGGAATTGGGCATGGATGGGCAGCTGCGGTACGCGAACCCGGCGACCCATGCGGCGTTCCAGGACCTGGTGGAGAAGGGCTCGCGACATCCGCTGGTGCACTCGGCGCTCACCTGGGCGTGGCGGGGCGCGTCCTCGGGGGAGTCCGCGCCCACGGTGCACCTGGACGGGCGCTATTGGGAGCTCACCGTCGCGCAGCTGTGGGATCCCCCGGGCCTGCGCGTGTTCGCGCGCGACGTGACGCTGCGCAAGCAGATGGAGGCACGGCTGTTCCAGGCGGACCGGCTGTCCGCGCTGGGGTCGCTCGCGGCGGCGGTGGGCCATGAGATGAACAACCCGCTGGCCTTCGTGCTGGCGAACCTCTCCTACGTCCGCGAGGAGCTGGACCGGCTGACGCAGCCGTTGCTGGAGGGCACCCCCGTGCCGCGCCCGGACCTGGACGGCATCCTGGAGGCGCTGGGCGAGACGGTGGAGGGCGCGACCCGGCTCAAGCACATCGTGCAGGACCTGCGCACGCTGTCGCGCAAGCCGCCCGAGCACCGCGCGCGCGTGGCCGTGCAGCCGGTGCTGGAGAACGCGCTGAAGCTCCTGCGCGGAGAACTCCAGCACCGCGCGCGGCTGGAGCGGGACTTCCACGACATGCCCACGGTGGACGCGGACGAGGCCCGCCTCACCCAGCTCTTCCTCAACCTGCTGCTCAATGCCTTGCACGCGATGGACCTGCAGGACGCCTCGCGCAACGTGCTGCGCGTCGCGGCCTACACCAGCGAGGATGGCGAGGTGGTGGTGGAGGTGCAGGACTCCGGCAAGGGGCTGGCCCCGGAGGTGCTGGCGCACATCTTCGAGCCGTTCGCCACCGCGCGCCCCAACAGCACGGGCCTGGGCCTGTCGGTGAGCCACACCATCGTCACCGACCTGGGCGGCACGCTGCGCGCGGAGAGCCGCGAGGGCCGGGGCACGCTGCTCACCGTCACGCTGCCCGCCGCCGTGCCCGTGTCGGAGCCGCGCTCGCTGCGCGCCGGGTAGCGCGCGTCACGCGTCGCGGCCCAGCGGGACCTCCAGCCGGGGCGCGTAGTGGCCGCCCGTGCTCTCGAACAGCACCAGCCGGTCCACGCGGCCCTCGCCCCACGAGGCGTCCCGCAGCTTCCGCGCGCACGCCGCCAGCGCCGCGTCCCCGTGCGGCCGCTTCGCCCGGGCGAGGGTCAGGTGCGCGGTGTACTCGGCGTACTCGGACGCGAAGCCCAGGGGCTCCAGGACGCGGGCCACGTCCGCCTGGAGTGACTTCAGCGCGGCGGTGTCCCCGCGCACGTCCGCCCAGAGCACGCGCGGGTGCTCCGGCGAGCCGAACGTCCCGCCCCCGCCCACCGACAGCACGAACGGTGCGTGGCGCGGCCCCACGGGCGTCAGCGCGTCGCGCAGCGCGGGCAGTCGGTCGGTCGAGACGTCCCCCAGGAAGACCAGCGTGAGGTGCACGCCCTCGGGCTTTACCCACCGGGCGTCGGGGGCGTGGGCGCGCAGGCGCTCGATGCCTCGCTCGGCTTCAGCGGTAAGGGCGTCTCCCAGCGTCACGGCGGTGAACAGGCGCATCGGGTGTTCCTCCATGCTTCCAAGGTCGACTCCAGGGACAGGACGCGAGGGCTCTCGGCTCCAACCGGGCGGCCCTCCATCGCGTCCGCCCGAGGGTTCGCGAGCGGACCTCGCGGGCCGTGCCCGCCTGACAGTGCCAGCACCGCGAGCTGGCTGAGCGCGTCCCCGCCGCGGTGGACCTCGCGGGCCGCGCTGCCGGACATCGCCGGCGACCTCACACGTCGCCTCTGGCGCGGTGGACCTCTCGCGAGCCGCGCCCACCTGACAGCGCCAGCGGCCTCACACATCGCCTCTGGCGCGGTCGGGCCGATTGGCTCGCGGCGCCCGCCTGCTCAGGCGCCGGGATGCAGGCCCTGCGCTGTGGCTCCTTCCGGTGGGGCCTTCCGCCGGGGCCACAGCGCGTAGATCCACGCGGGCAGGAACGCGAGGAACTCCACGCCGCTCACATACAGCCCGCGCGCGGACAGCATCCCCGCGCCAATGGGCGCCACCGGCAGGGGCCGCACCGGGGCGAAGACGCGCGCATGGGAGAACGGCCAGAAGAGCGCCGCGCCCAGCCCACCGTCGGTGAGCGTGTCCAGGATGCCGTGGCTGCCCACCGCCGCCAACGCCAGCCACCCCCACCTCGTCGCGGAGGCGCCCCGCCACCGCGCCAGCGCCGCCACGACGAGCGCCACGCCCACCGCGAAGACCCACGAGTGCGACGCGCCGCGGTGCCCCCACGTCGCCGCGTAGGGGATGCGCAAGGCGAACGCCACCACGTCCGCGTCCGGCAGCAGCGCCAGCAGCGACAGGAACCCCATCACCGCCACCCGCCGCCGCCACGGGACGCCGGTCCCCGTCTCGAAGCGCCCCAGTGCCATGCCCACCGCTACGTGCCCGATGCTCGCCATGCGCCGGACCCTAGCGCAGCGGGCCTCGCCTGGAGAGCGTCCCCGCGCCTGGAGTAGCCTCCGCGGCGCATGCGGTCCCTGCTCCCCCGCGCCGAGTCCACCCTGCAGCGCCGCCTGGATGAATGGCGCGCGGACGTCGGCTCGTGGCTCAACGTGATGCGCATCGGCGCGACGGCGGCGTGGCTGCTGCTGGGCGTGCTGGACGACTGGCGCGTGTCGCGCGCGGTGCTCGGCTGCTACGTCGTGCTGTCGGTCCTGCTGTGGGCGGGGGCTCGCCGGGTGCCGGACCTGCTCCGGCGGCCGGCGCTGGGCGTGGCGCTGCTGGACATGCCCCTCATCTATTTCCTCCAGGCGTGGTCCATCCAGGGCTCCGTCAACGGCGTGCCCACCGCGCTGCTCACCATGGGCGTCTACATGGTGCTGGTGGTGGTCGTGTCCATGGTGACGCTGTCGCGGTTCATCGTCGCGGCGGCCACGGCGCTGGGCATCCTCGCGGTGGCGCTCCTGACGCTGGGCGCGGGCCTGCCGGCGCCCGCGTTCCTCCCCGGCATGGTGCTGGTGATGGTGCTCGCGTCGTCGGTGGCCTTCTTCATCAGCCGCACGGTGCTGGGGCTGGTCACGGACGTGGTGCGCGAGGAGATGCAGCGCGAACGGCTGGGCCGCTTCTTCTCCCCGGAGGTCGCCCGGCGCATCTCCGAGCGCGGCACCGACGGCGAGGCCGGCGAACACCGCGAGGTGACGCTGCTGTTCTCGGACATCCGCGGCTTCACCGCGCTGTCGGACCGGCTGGAGAGCCCCCAGGTGGTGGCGCTGCTCAACGAATACCTCACGCGCATGGTGGAGGTGGTGTTCCGCCACGGCGGGACGCTCGACAAGTTCATCGGCGACGGCATCCTCGCGTACTTCGGCGCGCCGCTGGAGCAGCCCGGGCACCCGGCCGCCGCCGTGTCGTGCGCGCTGGCCATGCTGGAGGCGCTGGACGCCCTCAACCAGGAGCGCGCCGCCCGGGGCGAGCCCACGCTCGCCATCGGCGTGGGCGTGCACACCGGCCGCGTGGTGGTGGGGGCCGTGGGCAGCGACCAGCGCCGCGAGTACACCGTCATCGGCGACGCGGTGAACCTGGCCAGCCGCATCGAAGGGCTCACCAAGAAGGTGGGCGCCCCGGTGCTCGTGTCGAACGCCACGCGCGAGCGCTGCCTGGATGACTTCGACTTCGAGGCCGCCGCCCCGCTGCCCGTCGCGGGCAAGCCGGAGCCCGTGGCCACCTTCCTGCCCCGCAGGCGCGCGCCGCGCTCCGCGGGCTGAGAAACGCGAAGGGGCCGGGAGGAAGCCTCCCAGCCCCGCGGTGCCGTGGACGCGGCCGTGCTCAGTACGCCTTGGAGAACACGATGCGGCCCTGCGACGGCTCACCCGTCAGCACGCACTTGCCCGGCTCCTGCTTGAGGCTGAAGGGACGGCACCGGGTGGTGAGGCCCGTCTCCTCCTTGATGCGCGCCTCCGTCTTGGCGCTGCCATCCCAGTGCGCCAGCAGGAAGCCGTCGTCCGCGCGCGCCTTCAGCTCCTCGTAGGAGTTGACCTCGAAGGTGTTCGAGTCGCGGAAGGCCTTCGCCTTCTGGAACAGGTCCTTCTGCATCTGGTCCAGCATCGCCTGGGCCTTGGTGACGGCCTCCTCCAGCGACACGAACTCCTTCTGGCGCAGGTCGCGGCGCACCATCACGCAGGAGTTCTTCGCCAGGTCCTTGGGCCCCAGCTCGATGCGCAGGCAGGTGCCGATGAGCTCGTGCTCGTTGTACTTGAAGCCCGGGCCCTTGGACTCGTCGTCGTCCACCACCACGCCCAGGTCCGCCTTGCGCAGGTCCGCGGCCAGCGCGTGCGTGCGCTCCATCACCGCGGTCTTCTCCGCGTCGGTCGCCTTGCCCACGATGGGGATGATGACCACGTGCGTGGCCGCCATCCTCGGCGGCACGATGAGGCCGGAGTCATCCGAGTGCGTGAGGATGAGCCCGCCGATGAGCCGCGTGGACGTGCCCCACGACGTCTGCCACACGTGGTGCACGCGGCCGTCGCGGCCCTGGAACGTGGTGTCGAAGGCCTTGGCGAAGTTCTGGCCCAGGTTGTGGCTGGTGCCCGCCTGGAGCGCCTTCTTGTCCTGCATCATCGCCTCGATGCTGTACGTGCGCAGCGCGCCGGCGAACTTCTCCGACTCCGTCTTGCGCCCCGGCAACACGGGCATGGCCATGTAGTCCTCCGCGAACGAGCGGTAGACCTCCAGCATCTGGAGCGTGCGCTCCTCCGCGTCCGCCTCCGTCTCGTGGCAGGTGTGGCCCTCCTGCCAGAGGAACTCCGTGGTGCGCAGGAACAGGCGCGTGCGCATCTCCCAGCGCATCACGTTGGCCCACTGGTTCACCAGCAGCGGCAGGTCCCGGTAGCTCTGGATCCACTTGGAGAAGCTGCGGTTGATGATGGTCTCCGACGTGGGCCGGATGACCAGCGGCTCCTCCAGCTTCTGGCCGCCCGCGTGCGTGACGACCGCCAGCTGCGGGTTGAAGCCCTCCACGTGCTCGGCTTCCTTCTTGAGGTAGCTCTCCGGGATGAGCAGCGGGAAGTAGGCGTTCTTCACGCCCGTCTCCTTGAACTTCTTGTCCATCACCCGCTGGATGTTCTCCCACAGCGCGTAGCCGTTGGGACGGATGACCATGCAGCCCTTCACGTCCGAGTAGTCAGCGAGCTTCGCCTTCTGGACCAGGTCGACGTACCACTCGGAAAAGCCCTTCTCGCGGGGCGTGAGCTTATCGGCCATGTACTGGGCACCTTGCTAGGAGATGGAAAGAGGGGCGTTGCCTACGCTGGGATGTTCCGGAAATCAACGCTGGACCGTGGCCGGCCCCGTCCCCTGGGGGTCGCCCATGCTCGGCCTTCGCGCGGGCGGACGATCCGCCCACCAGATGGCGGACCGTGGGGGCGCTCGCCCGCCGCCTTCACCCGGCGGTGAGTCGCGCCGTGCCCCTCCCCGAGGTCACAGGAGAGTGTCGCCTGCTGCACTCCTCGCCGCGCTGCGCTAAAAGGGAGTCTCCTCGTCTTCCCTGATTTCCCCCAGGAGGTTCCTTCCATGCGGTCCTTTCTTCCGTCCGTGGGCGCGGTCGTGGTGTGCCTTGTCGCGGGCTCCGCGTTCGCCAACTCCACCGGCATCAACGGGCGCAGCGGCAAGCAGAGCGTGTCGTGCACCGCGTCCGGTTGCCACGGCGGCGGGACGAGCACCCCCACCGTGACGCTGGAAGGGCCCACGGCGCTGACCGCGGGCCAGACGGGCCAGTACTCGCTCATCATCACCGGAGGCCCGGGCGTGAAGGCGGGCATGAACGTGGCGACGGGCGGCGTGGACGGGGCGACGCTGACCGCGGGCGCGGGCACGAAGCTGATGAACGGGGAGCTGACCCACTCGCTGCCCAAGGCGTTCAACTCCGGCTCGGCGCGCTTCGACTTCTCGCTGGTGGCGCCCGCCACCAACGGCACGCTCAAGCTGTACGGCGCGGGCAACTCCGTGAACGGCGACAGCGCGGCCACGTTGGATGCGCACGCCAACTCCACGCTGGATGTCGTCATCACCGGCGGCACCGACGGCAAGCCCACGACCGAAGACGAGGGGGGCGGCTGCTCCGCGGCCACCACCGGCGCGCCCGCGGTGCTGATCGCCGTGTTCGCGGCCCTGGCCGCTCGCCGCCGGAAGGCCTGACGCCCGGCTGCCCTCCGGCCGTGCCTCGGAGGGTGGGACGACAGCGCGAGGGAGGGCGGCCTACCATCGCCCCCCTTGATGCGACCGAGCCCCCTCCTGACCGCGTTGTTCGTCGCGGGATCGCTGGCCTGTGCCTCCGGTCCCGCGGTGCGTCCCACCCTGTCCTCGGGCGCCACGCCCGTCGCCGTGGCCTCGGAGCCCGCGCGCGACGCGGGCGCCCTGCGGGTGATGACCTTCAACATCCAGTCCGGTCTGAGAGGCCTGGAGCAGGTGGCGGCCGTCATCCGCCAGGAGGAGCCGGACCTCGTCGCGCTGCAGGAGGTGGACGTGGGCTCCACCCGGGCGGGCGGGCAGGACCAGGTGGAGCGGCTGTCGGCGCTCACCGGCCTGAAGTACCGCGCGCACTTCGGCACCACGACGCTGTACGGCGGTGCCTATGGCATCGCGCTCCTGTCGCGCTACCCGCTGGAGTCCCTGGAGCAGTACCCGCTGCCCACGCCGAAGGGCGCGGAGCCGCGCACGGTGGCGCACGCGGTGGTGGACGTGGACGGACGCGAGGTGAGCGTCTACGCCACGCACCTCATCCGCCGGCCCTTCAACGGCGCGGCGCGCGTGCGCCAGAGCGCCTTCATCTCCCAGCTGATGGCGAAGGACCCCCGCCCCCGGCTGTTGATGGGCGACCTGAACGATGATCCGGACTCGCGCCCGGTGCGCCTCCTGCGCCGCCAGCTCCAGGACGTGGCGCGCGTCACCCACGCGGACCGCACGGGCACCTACCCGATGCCGCTGTTCCTGCGGTCGCTGCGCATCGACTACGTGATGGCCTGTGGCGCCTTCACGCCGGTGTCCACCCGCGTGCTGCGCGTGGGCGCGTCCGACCACTACCCGGTGGTGGCGGACCTGCGGCTCCAGCCCGCGAAGGCGCCCCAGGCGGCGGAGGCCACGGCCGCCGCCGCGCCCTGACCGCGCGGCCTCAGGTGGGCAGGGTGAAGCGATAGAGGACCTCCAGGTCCCCCTTGCTGAAGCCCTTGAGGACCTCGTGGTGGATCTCCTGCCGGCCGCTCAGGTACGCGAGCCCTCCGGCGGCGAAGCCCATCACGGCGAGCTCGAAGTAGATGTGCGGCCGGGGCACGCCGGTGATGCGCAGCTCCACGGAGTCGCCCTGGAGCTGCGCCGTCAGGTCGCCCTCGGTGAAGTAGCCCTTCCAGATGCCGGGCGTGAACAGGGCGAAGCGGCGGAAGTCGTCCTTGCCGAACATCGTCTTGAGCTGGCCCTGGCCGAGCGCGTACTCGGCGGACTTCACGCCGTATTGCCAGTAGGCCTTGGTGTCGCCGCCGTAGAAGCGCTGGGTGAAGGCTTCGTTGAGGCGCAGGAAGGCATCCGCGGGGATGCGCGTCACCGGCATGATGGGTTGGCTGAAGACCGGATCCCGCTTCGCCTGCTCCGCGAGGAACGTCTTCCACGCCGGCTCGCCGAAGGCCTGCACCGCCAGGGTCTGCCGTGCCAGGAATGCGACGCCTTTGACATCCATCCGTATGCCTCCGCCTGCCTGGCCGCTCCGGGTTCATCACGGACCCCGGCCGGGTCATGGCGCATTGTGTCTCCGGGACCACCTCCTGGGCGATACGCATCGCGACAATTCACCGGGTCGTGTGAGTCATGACCCGAGGGGACCTGTCCTCACGGGCACGGTGCTTCACGGGCGGTGCATCCCGGGGCGCGCACGGTCCGGGATGCGACTAGGGTTCCCGAGGTGCGACCTCTTGCCTTGCTCCCCAGGCCCGGACGCGTGCGCCGGGCCGTGCTCCTGGCGGCGGGCGCGCTGACGGGCGGCGTGTTCGGGCTCGCCTTCTGGGTGGACCGCTTCGGCCGGCGCGAGCACCTGGGCGGAGCGGACGCGCTGGTGGTGTTGGGAGCGCGGGTGCTGCCAGGGGGCATGCCCTCGGGCGCGCTGGTGGCGCGCGTGGGGCAGGCGGCGGCGCTGTATCACCGGGGCACGGCGCCCTGGCTGGTGGTGTCCGGGGGCGTGGGCGTCCATCCACCCTCCGAAGCGCGCGTCATGCGCGGCCTGCTGGAGGAGGCGGGCGTGCCCTCCTCCTCTTGCATGCTGGAGGAGGACAGCCACTCCACGCGCGACAACGCGCGGTTCAGCGCGAGCCTGCTGCGGGCGCGGGGGGCGCGGCGGGTGGTCGTGGTCTCCGACCCGTATCACCTGCTGCGCGCGCGGCAGTGCTTCCGGCTGGAGGGGCTGGAGGTGGCCACGAGCCCCGCTCCCATCGCCGGGAGGATGCGAGCGTGGGACCGGGCCTACTGGACGGTGCGAGAGGCGTTCGCGCTGCTGCTGCATCCGCGCCTGCTGCTGGCGCGGGCACCCGGTGGGAGCGCGGGCGGACGCTGAAAGGGCCCGCGCGGCCTCAGGTTCCGGAGGGCTCTGGCGTGTCCAGCTTGAGGAGGACCTTCTCCAGGACGCGGAAGAGGGCCTGGCGGTCCTCGGGGTCGAGCATGCCCAGCACCACGCCCATCGAGCGGTGCATGGAGCGGTCGAGCTTGGTGAACGTCTGCCGTCCCTTGTCGGTCAGGCGGCAGCGGACGACGCGCCGGTCGGCTTCTCCGCGCTCGCGCTGGAGGTGGCCTTCACGCTCCAGGCGGTCCACCACGCCGGTGACGGTCTTCTCGGTGACGCCCAGTCGCTTGGCCAGCTCGCCCATGGTGAGCGAACCGTCCAGGCCCAGCCACAGCAGGGCGTGCACCTGGGGCGGCGTGAACTGGAGCTGTTCGCAGGTGCTCGCGATGGGGTCACGGAGTGAACGGCGACGGCCCAGCGAGAACATCAACTCCTGCATGCGGTCGACGTCCTTCGCGAGCGCTTCATCCTCTTTATGGATATTCCGCGACACAGAGTATTCATTAGCGGCGGGGGGCGTGTGGGTCAACTTGTAGGCTGCGATGGATGCATTCGGGCTTTCCGGGTGCCGGCTTCCGGAGGTGTGGAAGATGCGACTGACAGGGTGGGGACTGCTGCTGGCGCTGGTGGCGGTGACGGCGCGGGCGGAGGACGAGGTGTTGGTCTTCGCGGCGGCGAGCACGACGGATGCGCTCCAGGCGCTCGCCCCCGCGTTCCAGAAGGCATCGGGGCACCCGGTGCGGTTCGCCTTCGGGGCGTCGAGTGACCTGGCACGTCAGGTGGTGGCGGGGGCTCCGGCGGACGCCTTCCTCTCCGCGGACGAGGCGAAGCTGGACACGGTGGAGCGGGCCGGGCTGGTGCAGCCGGGCACTCGGGTGGACCTGCTGTCCAACCGGCTGGTGGTCATCGTCCCGGCGGGCTCCCAGGTGAAGGTGGGCGGGGCGGCGGACTTGAAGGGCCTCCGGCGGGTGGTCCTGGCGGAGCCGGCGGCGGTGCCCGCGGGGGTGTACGCGAAGGCGTGGCTGACGAAGATGGGCGTATGGGCGGACGTGGCGCCGCGGGTGGTGCCCGCGGTGGACGTGCGGGCCGCGCTGGCGGCGGTGGAGGCGGGGCGGGCGGACGCGGGCGTGGTGTACGCGACGGACGCGGTGCACTCGAAGAAGGTGCGGGTGGTGTTCACGGTGCCGGAGGCGGATGTGCCGCGAATCGTGTACCCGGCGGCGGCGCTGACGCAGGGCAAGGCGCCCGAGGGAGGGTTGGCGTTCGTGCGCTTCCTCCAGACGGCGGAGGCGCGGAAGGAGTTCCACAAGCTGGGCTTCCTGGACGCGAGCGCCGCGAAGGCGGTGCCGGAGGGGGCCGGTGGCCAGGTGGCGCCGGATGCGGGGCCGAGTGCGCCGTCGGCGGGACCGCCGGATGCGGGCGCGCGGCGGACCGCGCCCGCTGGCACGCGGGGCGTGGCGCCGGATGCGGGCAGGGGGCAGTTGTCGCCGTGATGGATGAAGGGCTCACAGGGCTGGTCCTGTTCACGGTGGCGGTGGCGGCCCTGTCCACGGCGCTCATCCTGGTGCCGGGCGTCGCGGCGGCGTACGCGCTGTCGCGCTGGAGGGGGCCGGGGCGGGGCGTGATGGAGACGGTGCTGGCCCTGCCGCTCGTGCTGCCGCCGACGGCGGTGGGGCTGGTGCTGCTGGAGCTGCTGGCGCGGGACTCGGTGTTGGGGCGGTTCCTGGACGCGGTGGGCGTGGAGGTGGTGTTCACGCCGAAGGCGGTGGTGCTGGCGAGCGCGGTGATGTCCTTCCCGCTGCTGGTGCGCGCCGCGCGCACGGGGTTCGAGGAGGTGGATCCCCGGCTGGTGGCGGTGGCGCGCACGCTGGGGGACACGCGCACGCGGGCCTTCTTCCGCGTGTCCCTGCCGCTGGCCTGGCGCGGCGTGCTGACGGGCGCGCTGCTCGCGTTCTCCCGGGCGCTGGGCGAGTTCGGCGCCACGGTGCTGGTGGCGGGCAACATCCCGGGGCTGACACAGACGCTGTCCCTGGCCATCTTCCAGCGCACGCAGACCGGGCAGGACGCGGCGGCGCTGAGGCTCGCGGGGGTGTCGGTGGTGCTCGCGTTCGGGGCCATGTACGTGACGGAAGTGGTGACGCGGCGGCGCGGAGCCCGGGGGCTCGCGTGAGTCACGCGCTCCCAGGGCGGGCGCTCGTGGAGCCCGTCTGTTTTCACGCTGGGCCGCGCCGGCGGGTGCTCGTGGCATCGGGAATGGCGGGAGGAGCACGTCCGTGATGGAGCTGTCCCTGCGCCTGCCCCTGGCGCGCTTCACGCTGGAGGTCGAGGCGCGCTTCGCGTCCGCGTCGGTGGCGGTCCTGGGGCGCTCGGGTTCCGGCAAGACCTCGCTGTTGGAAGTGCTCGCGGGCCTGCGGCGGGGCGCGAGCGGGCGCGTGGCGGTGGAGGGGCGCGTGCTGCTCGACACGGCTTCGCGCGTGGACGTCCCGCCGGAGGCGCGGCGCATGGGCTACGTGCCCCAGGACGCGCTGCTCTTCCCGCACCTCACCGCCGGACAGAACGTGCGCTTCGGCGTGCGCGCCGGGCGGCCGTCGCGCGTGGACGAAGCGGTGCATTTGCTGGAGCTGGAGCCGCTGCTGCACCGCTACCCCGTCACCCTGTCGGGAGGCGAGAAGCAGCGGGTCGCGCTGGCGCGAGCGCTGGCCACGGATCCCGCGCTGCTGCTGCTGGACGAACCCCTGGCCGCGCTGGACGTCGCGTTGAAGGAGCGCGTGCTGCCCTACCTCTTGCGCGTGCGCGACGAGGCGCGAGTCCCCCTGCTGTACGTGACCCACCAGCTCGGCGAGGCGCGAGCCCTGGCCCGGGAGGCGCTGCTGCTGGACGGCGGCGCGGTGAAGGCCGTGGGGCCCGCGGACACGGTGCTGGGCACGGTCGCGCGAGGGCTGCTCACCGGCGAGCCCGAGGAGAACATCCTGGAGGGCACGCTGGAGCATCCCGACGTTGGAGGCACGCGGCTGCGCATCGCGGAGGGGCTGTCGCTCTGGGTTCCGGACGTGCCCGCGTTGCCGGGGGGCACGCGAGCCACCTACGCCGTGCCCGCCGAGGACATCCTCCTGTCCACCGGCCCGCTGACCGGCGTCTCCGCGCGCAACGTGCTGGAGGGCGCGGTGGTGAAGCTGGAGGACGCGGGTTCGGGAGAGCTCGCGACCCACGTCGACGTCGCGGGTGTGCGCTGGGTGGTGCGGCTCACGCAGGCCGCCGTGCGCGAGCTGTCCGTCGCACCGGGGCTGCGGGTGTTCCTCGCGGTGAAGTCCTCCGCCTGCCGCCGCCTGACCTAGACGCTCGTCAGCGCTTCGTCCCCGCCTTCTTCCCCCCGCCGCGCCCCGCAGGCTTCGCGTGGTAGCCCTCCACCAACATCCCGAGCGCGTGGACCACGGACATCGCCGTCTCCGACGGGATGCGCGTGTCCTTCAGCTTGTTGCGCGCGGGGTCGAGCAAGAGCCCCGTGGCCCCGGAGAAGTCCGTCCGCGTGAGCGTGCAGCCGCGGAAGTTGCTGCCGGCGAGGTCCGCGCCCGTGAAGTCCGCGTCCGTCAGGTCCATGTCGAAGAAGTTCGCCTCCCGCACCACGCACCGCACGAAGGCGGTCTTGTGGAGGCTCAGGCCCACGAACGAGCTGTACGGCATGCCGCAGTCCTCGAAGGCCACCTCGGGGTTCGAGGCCACCCCCGTCCAGTCGATGCCCATCAGCTTCGAGCCCTCGAAGCGCACGTCCCGCAACCGGAGGGCGATGACGTTCGCGCGGGTCAGGTTGCAGCCCTGGAACACGCACGACTCCAGCAGCGTGTCCTTCCAGCGGCCTTGCTGCAATTCACAGTTCACGAAGGTGCACCGGTAGAACTCCTTGTCCACCAGGTGGATGCCCTGGAGGTCCAGGCCTTCGAACGTCTCGTTCTCGAAGGAGTCCTCTTGCTGAAGTCGCTTCAGCAGGGCGGTGGAGGGACCTTCTTCCTGGGACACGGCGCACGTTCCTTTCTGGAGGAGGGAGGCCGCCGTTATACCGGGGCGCTCCGACTCCAGGACATCCAGGATGCGCGCCACCGCGAGGACCCGGGCCCGCTGGGAGGGAGCACCGGGTCCCACACGGCTCACCGCTACTTCGCCACCAGCACCAGCACGCCCCGGCCGCACAGGCCGTAGTTGGCGTTCTCTCCGCCAATCAGGTCCGTGCTGCCCGGGTTGAGGGTCACCTGGTCCGCGCCCCGGGCTTCAATCCATGAGCAGGTGTCCGTCACGCGGTACCACTGCTTGCCCGTGCCCGGCCACGGCAGCGTGAAGTTCACGTTGGCGGACCAGCCGTTGTAGGCCACGTAGATGGCGCTCACCGTCTCACCCGAGAACTCCGTCGCGTCGATGCGGTACGCCAGCGCGTGGTTGTTCGTGTCATCGAAGTAGGCCGTGTTGGCCACCGCGCCGTCCGGCTTGAACCAGCGCAGCTGCTCCATCACGTTCCCGTTGGTGTCCGTCGGGAGGTAGAACTCCGCCGGCCGCAGCGCGGGGTGCGCCTTGCGGAACGCGATGAGGTTCTTGGCGAACAGGCGGAAGTTGGACTGCTCCGTGCTCCACGCGTAGTTCAGCCAGTTCCCGCTCGAGTCCAGGTTGTAGGCGTTGTTGTTGCAGTTCTGCGAACGCAGGAACTCATCGCCGCCCGTCATCATGGGCACGCCCGCGCTCAACATCAGGAACGCCAGGCCGTTGCGCGCGGCCTGTCGCTGGAGCAACGCACTGCCGCCCTGGTCCCAGCTGTGGTTGCTGTCATCGCCACCGTCGGACGGGCCGTAGGGCCAGGCCTGGCCGTTGTTCTTGCCGTTGCACGAGTACAGGTCCTTCAGGGTGAAGCCGTCGTGGGCCACCATGAAGTTCACGGACGCGGCCGGCTTGCGGCCGTCATCCCCATACAGGTCCGACGAGCCCGCGAAGCGCGTGGCCAGGTCCCCCGGCTTCACCGCCGTCACGCCCAGCTCGTTCTGGTCCTTGCGGAAGGTGTCGCGGAACGCGCCGTTCCATTCCCGCCACTTCGCCGGGAAGTTGCCCACCTGGTACGAGTTGCCGCCAATGGCCCAGGGCTCCGCGATGTAGTCCGTGCCCGCCCCGCCGCCCTCCGGGCGCGGCTCCAGCTGCGCGGTGATGCGGTTGAGCGCCGTGTTCAGGTTGTCGCGCTCGTACAGGTAGCCGGAGTGCTCGTTCGTCTCGTGCTCGTAGACGTTGCCCAGCACCGACGCCAGGTCGAAGCGGAAGCCGTCCACGCCCAGCGTGTCCTTCCAGTACGACAGCGAATGGAGGATGACGTTCTGGGCCGTGGGGTTGAAGGTGTTGAAGTTGCCGCCCACGCCGGTGTTGTCCCAGTTGAACTTCATGTCCTTCGTGAGGCTGTAGTACGTGGGGTTGTCCAGGCCCCGGTACGACATGACGTTGTACGTGCTGGGATCGCCGCTCACCCAGCCGCCGCCCTCGCCCGTGTGGTTGTAGACCACGTCCACCAGCACCTTGATGCCGGCGTCGTGGAACGCCTTCACCATGGCCTTGAACTCACGCGTGGGGCCCCCCGCGGTCTGGTCGCACGCGTAGCGGCGATCCGGCGCGAAGTAGCTGAGGTTCATGTAGCCCCAGTAGTTGTCGCCCGCGGTGCTGACCACCGTGTCGTTGTTGCCGTTGTCCGTCTCGTGCAACGGCAGGAACTCCACCGCCGTGATGCCCAGCGCCGCCAGCTGCGCGGCCTTCTGGCCCGCGGTCTTGTAGGTCCCCAGGCAGGTGGAATCGAGCCCGGAGCCCGTGTCCTGCTTCGTCAGGCCGCGCAGGTGCACTTCATAGATGATGTCGTCCTTGAAGGCGCGCGTGGGCTTGGTGCCGGTGGCCGTGGTGTCCGGGAGCAGCACGATGCCCTTGGGTGCGTACGGGCCGCTGTCCTTGTAGCGGTGCGTGGGGCCGGACGCGAACACCGTCGCGTCCTGGTTGGAGGGGTTCACCGGATCGTGGCTGAGCTCCAGCGCGTATGGGTCCCACAGCAGCTTGTTCGGATTGAAGCGGTTGCCCGCCGTGTCCACGTCGGAGCCGAAGCCCACCGTGTTGTTCGTCTTGCTCCAGCTGGAGCTCCACGTCCAGTTGGGGCCCCAGGCGCGGTAGCCGTAATAGACGGTGCCGGTGAGGCCGTAGCTGGTCTTCAGCGTGTTGACGGAGACGGACTTGCTCCAGACATTGTCCGAGCCCTTCGACATCACATAGCTCACGACCTCCTGCGCGCCCTGAGCCGTCTTGTAGATCCACACCTCGATGCGCGTGGCGCGCGAGGAATACACGCGGAAGTCGATGTTGGCCTGCGTGGCGTCGTACTTCGCGCCCAGCGTCCAGGTGAGCGTCACCGGCTGCCGCACGGTGTCCGTCACGGCGGGGGCCTCCGGTGCCGGGGCGGTGTCAGGTGCATCCGAGGCGGCGCAGGAGACCAGCGCCGAGGCGAGGCCCATGGCGACGAGGGGCTGCCACCGCGTGAGCCAGGGGCTCCGGCGGTGACGACGGGAAGAGGGCATCATGGATGGGGCTCCAGCCGCGGCAGGCGAGGGGCAAGCCTTCCGGACCCGCGATTGTCCGGGTGTTCCGGTTCAGCACCGGAGTGATGGTGAAGTCAACCGCGCGCGCCCTCGCGAGGCATCGCCGGCCCTGCCCCACGAACGTCAGGGCATGGCCGGATGCGTCAAGGCCCCGGGTGGAGCCCCACCGTCGGCCGCGGCGCTAACAAATCTTCTTGATGAGCGCCTCGCAGTTCTTGATGGCCTGGCTGATGGTGCAGTTGGTGGCCGTACAGTAGGGCCGCCCCGTCTGTGGGTGTTTGCAGTAGTTGAGCACGACCCAGCAGGACGCGGCGGAGGCCGTCACGTCGGCGCTGGGCTCGACGGACATGTTCGCCACGTCCTCCGAGGGCGGCGCCTCGGTCGGAGCCTCGCGCTGCTCGATGACCATCTGGAGACCGGCCTCCGATGAATACAGCTGGCCCTTCTGCGCCGGGGCCGTCTCATCGCCCGCGCCACAGCCAACGAGCGGAATCACAGCCAGCACCATTCCCAGGAACAGTCTCTTCACGGTGGATCCTTTCAGTCATGGGCGCCGGGGAGCGCCACCGGACACGCGATGCCCGGTTGATATGGATTTGCGATTGATTGTCTTTTTAGTCAAGTCTTACTCGTTTTTGGTGGGTGGGTGACTGTTTCCATGCCCTTGGGACTGTTCTGCGGGTGTATGAAATTGTTGCATGGGGTGCCATGTCGGGAGGCGGAGGATGTTTTCCCTGTCTTTTCAGTGGATTGGACTTCATCCAGGAGGGGCGGACCTCATCGCTCGAGCAAGGTTTTTGTCAGTCTGTTTTTATTTGAGAAAGACTGGCGGGGCGACGCGGGCCTGGACGAGGGATGAAGGCGCATCGCCTTGACACCCTGAGTGGCACGCACGTCTGCTGGGGTCATGAACTGCCGCATGTGTCCCAGCGTCGCGACCCGCTTCGAGCCCTCGTCCATCTTCCCGAAGCTGATGCTGGGCTACTGCGAGGCACACGCCCCTGTCTCCACGCCGCCGCCCATGAGCGGGGAAGCGCTCCAGGACACATCGACGGCGCCCAGAGGGGGGTGGGGCGAGGTCTCGAGCGAGTCGCTTCCACCGGACTGGCACGTCGAGGACATGCTCTATCCCGGGCACACGGTGCTGGTGATGGCGCCCGACGGGGACCTCACGAAGATGGCCATCACGGCGCTGGAGGACACCCCGGTCCCGGTGTGCCCGCTCAAGCTCGCCGAGCAGGGCTGGAACCGGGACCCCGTGCTGCGGACCCTGGACGGCCCATCGCTCTATCGAGCGCGTCAGGGTGTGACGACGATGGGGGCGCGCGCCGTCCTCAGGGCCAACGCCCGTTCCCAGCGCTCCGAGCTGGTCGCCAGTGACATGTTCGACGGCATCAAGGTGCTCAACCCGGAAGCGAACGCGCGCCTGTCGGAGCGGGGCGGCTTTGGCTTCCACGACATCCCGGTCGCGGGCGGGAACATCATCGCGGCACGCGACGCGAAGGGCCTCCTGCGGTTCGTCGTGGGAGAGCTGGGGCTGTACGGCGTCTGGCACGCGGAGACGTTTGGCCGGAAGCTGGCGGTCCAGGGGACGGACATGGAGCTGGAGCAGCTGACCCGGCGCGCCGCGAGGGCCGGGTACGATCCCGAGCAGTACCTGCTGTGGAAGAACGCCAAGACGCGCATCCGCCAGACGCTGCTGGGGGAGCTGGCTGAAGCGGAGGACCACTCCTCGAAGACGAAGCGCGTCCTGTTCGTGCCGCAGTGGGCCTACCACATCGACATGCAGATGCTCTACCTGGGGCAGGGACGGTTCGCGCTCCACAGCTTCACGGAGCAGCGCAGGCTGGTGGAGAGCTTCAGCGAGAGCGAGCTGCCCGTGCGCGAGGCGCTGCTCAAGGACATCAACGTGCTCCTGGAGAAGTACGGGGAGGTGAACGCGCGGACGAAGGCCCTGCTCGAAAAACACGCCTTCAAGGTCGTGGACGTGGTGGGGACCTTCCCGCTCAAGGTGAGGAACGCGCACGTGGACCGCTTCCACCCCTCCCAGAGCGCGAACTACTTCTGCTTCGTGAATGGGATGGCCCTGGCTTCGGGCCAGGTGCTCGTCGTCCACGACATGAAGACCCGGAACAAGCTGGCGGCGCGGGCCTTCGAGTGGTTCCAGAAGGCGCTGTCCGAGGTGGAGATCACGCCCATCCCCATGGCCAGGAGCTCCTTCGACGCGAGCGACTACATGCTCAAGCAGGAGGGCGGCTTCCGGTGCCGGAGCACCACCTTCCCCGTGCAGTGGCTCAAGAGTCTGGAGTCCATCGCCGAGGACGACCGGCGCATCGCGCTCGAAGCGGAGACCGTGAGGAAGAGGATCCAGGAGCAGGAGAGCCTGGCCCGGGAGCAGGAGCGGGCGAGGACGGGTGAGGCCGCCCTCCAGCGACTGCGGGACGCGGGGGTGTACTACGAGGGCATCTACCAGAGCTCCGTGAAGACCCTGGCCGCCAGGGGCCGGCTGGATGCGCTCATCCTCGCGCTCAAGGACATGCCGGATGCAGACGTGCTGGATAAGAACGGCGTCTTGAGCGACATGCTCGATGACTGAGGTCAGCCCGCGGGCTGGCTGGACGCCGCGGGCACCGTGAGCGGCGCGGCGGTGGGACGCGTGGAGACGGCGATGCAGAGCTGCGCGGCCCAGTACAGCAGCATCACGGCGTAGCCCATTCCGGGCAGGGGCTTCACGAAGAGCCGGATGGAGAGCAGGCCGTCGCTGAGGGTGAACAGCAGCGCGCCCACGAATGCCAGCCATTGCTCACGCGGGGCGAGTCCCGGGCCGCCCAGCATCGCCGCCGCGCGCCAGCCCATCGCGCAGATGACGGTGACATAGGCGGCCACGGGCAGCGCCAGGTCACCCAGGCCCGGCCACAGGGCCACGCTCGCGCCCACGCCCAGCAGCAAGAAGGGCAGGGCCCGCGCCAGTCCCGGGCGCCGGGTCACGCTGAGGTACGCGGCCGCGTAGCTGACGTGCGCGAGCAGGAACGCGCCCAGGCCGGGGAGGAACAGGTGCGGCCCGACTTCCAACAGCACGTCGCCAAGCAGTGACAGCCCCAGCCCGGCGAAGATCCACCGGGAATAGCGCTCGCGGGGAGGCCACAGCCACGCGAGCAGGCCCACCATGGGCAGCGCCTTGGTGACGAGCCGGACCTCCCGGGGGCCCAAGTCCAGCGCGAGGAGGAAGCCGACTCCCCCGGCGATGCCCACGGCCGCGAGGAGCTTCGTCCCACCTGTCCATCCACGGGTCATGGGGCACACCTTACCTCGACCCCTTGCGGCAATCCCTGACGGCGATTTGCTCCTCCGCATTGTCAGGGAAATGTTTCCAATGCCTGCTTCCATTGCACAGCCTCACTGAAGCATACGGACGTCCGGCGGCCCGGACTGAAGTGTTTCCAGCGGGCCGCTGTTCCAGAGCCAAGGGAGAAGGTTCCATGCGTCTGCCATTCGCAGGTCCGCGAGCCGGTTGGCTCGTGCTCGCCGCGTTGATCAGCTGCTCACCCCCACCGCAGGAGGATGGTGATTCGGTGGCGCGCCGCGTCCCCGTGCACGCGGACTCCCGTCTGACATCGCCGGAGCCGCAACTGCTTGCATCCGCGGTGAACGCGCCCTCGGATGGGTTGGCCTTCGTGACCCTCACCATCACGCCGCGCGACGCGAGCGGGGCGCCCCTGGGGACGGGGCTTCACGTGGAGGTGCTCAGCAGTGACGCGTCCGTGACCCTGGGCGGAACGGGCACCTCCGCCTGCACCGTCAACGCGCCCTCCGCGACGTGCCTGACGGCGGTGGACTCCGGCGCCGGCAGCTACGTCGTCACCGCGCGCAGCTCCACGGCGCTGGCCGTGCCGACGACCTTCTCCGCCACCGTCACCGATGCGAGCGGCACCACGACACTGCCCGACACCGCGGACGTCACGTTCGACTCGGCCCTGTTCCTGGGCGGCGCCAGCTGCGCCGGCGCGTGCGGCACCACCGTCACCACGGGCACCGTGACCCTCACCAGCGCCAACGCCGGGGGCCGCAACCTCTACATCACGGGCGGCACGGTGACGTTCGATGCCAGCACCGTGGGACAGACCTTCGGTGACGTCTTCATCACCGGCGGCACGGTGACGCACCTCCAGGCCACCAACGCCGCCATGTTCAAGCTCGACATCCTCACGGGCTCCTGGAACCTGCTGGGCGGCTCGGTCAACGTCACCAGCAAGGGCTATGGGATGACCTGCAATCCCAATGGCTCCTGCAGCGGCAATGGGCTGGTCAGCTTCAGCGCCAATGGCGTGCCGTCGTCCCTGCTCGCGGGGCCCAGCCAGCTCTACGGCGCCAGCCACGGTGGCATGGGGTCCGGCAACTACCGCATCAACATGACCGGGGCCAGCAACGCCCACTCGGGCAACGCGGGCACCACGTACGGCGACTACCGAGACCCCAAGTTCCCGGGCGCCACCAACAGCACCTACTCCGGCTTCCACGGGGGAGGCGTCGTGCGCATCACCTCCTCGGGGACCTGCGTGCTCGCCGGCGCCTCCACCCTCGTGGCGACGTCTCCAGCCAATGGCGCGGGCGGCTCCATCAACCTCCGGTGCCGGGGCATCACCTCCACGGGTTGGACGGGGAGCATCAACGCGGACGGAGGGCCCGGCGCGGGGAACTCCTCCATTCCGCTGGGCGCGGGCGGTGGTGGCCGCATCGCGCTGGTCAGCACCGGCGATGCCGCGACCCTGACCGGCGCGGTGAGCTACCCGCCGGTGAACCTCACCGCCCGGGTCCATGCCTTCGGTGGCACGCCGGCCAACTCCAGCTACGTGGTGGGCGCTGGAGGCGCGGGCACCCTCTACCTCAAGCACAGCGGCCTGACGTACGGCGACCTCATCATCGCGAACAACGCGCCCCCGCATTACCAGAACGAGGGCACCACCCGGCTGCCCGCCATCGCCGGCACCATCACCGCGAATGTCAGCCCGGGCGCCACGTCGCTCCCCGTCACGGTGTCCAGCACGGGCCTCAACGCGACCTACTATGAGAACGCTGGCGCGCCGCTGAACACGAACCCCGCGCTCACCCAGAACACGTCCCCGTCGTCCACGGTGGCCTACAACGGCGTGTTCGCGGGCGGCTGGCTGCGGCCCGACATCACCGCGGCGGGCGGTGCGCTGTTCGACCCGTCGAACCTGGTGGGCGTCACCACCAACGCGGTGGGAGCCCTGACGACGACCGCCGTGCCCTCCAGCGTCCCGGCGGGCGCGTACTTCCGGACCGTGGACGTGCTGGACCACCTGGACGTGCTGGGCAACGCGCTGCTCGAGACCAACGGCGACATCTACGTCCTGTCGGGCAACACGACGAGCTCCGGGGCCAGCACGATGACCGTGAACGGGCTGGTGCTCTTCGACACGACGGCCGGGAGGACCGGCCGCATCGAGTACGCCAGCGGCGCGGTGAACGTCGTGCAGGGCAGTCAGGTGATGCCCCCGGTGGCGGGCGCCACGCTCGTCGCGGACAACGTGACCGTCTCCACGGGAGGCGCGCTCACCGTGCCCGCCATCGTCGCGTCCCGGGACGTGGTCGTGGCGGGCGGCACGCTCACCACCAACTCCATCACCGCGGCCCGCTATTCGCAGTCCGGGGGCGTCCTCAAGCACTACCTGCCGCTGTACAAGACCTCTCCGGCCGCCGCGGTGGTGTACGGGCTGGACCTCACGCTCGCGGATGCCTTCACCCTGACAGGGGGCTCCGTCGACGTCGCGGGGCTGGGCTATCCGACGTCCTGTGATCCGCAGGGTGCGCCGTTGACTGTCTATGGCTTTGGCGTGACGGGGCCCTCGGCCACGACCGGCGTGGCGGGTGGCTATGGCGCGGGCCATGGCGGCGTCGGCGGGGGGTACACGGCCGGGGCGGTTCGCGGCATGGTCTACGACGACTATCGCGACCCTCGCTACCCTGGTGGTGGCGGCACGACCGTCGGTGGCTCGCCGTCGTACCTCGGGTACCGGAGCCCTGGAGGCGGTGTCTTCCGAGTCACCGCCGCGGGGACCTGCACGCTGGGCGGAAGCTCGCTCGTCAAGGCCAGCGCGGTGACCACCGGCGGTCAGTACGGCGCCGCGGGAGGCTCCGTCTCCTTGCGCTGCGGTGGCTTCGACACCACGGGCTGGAACGGCTCCATCACCGCCAACGGGGCGCCCGCCTATACGCAGGCGACCCTTGGCTCCACGCGCGCGGGCGGAGGGGGACGGGTCGCGCTGGTCAGCACGGGCGGGGCCTCCAGCTTCGTCGGGGCCCTGACCTATCCCCTGCCGACGGGCACCGCGCAGGTCCAGGCGCGCGGCGGCACCGGCGTCAGCGCCACGTACACCGACGGTGGCGCGGGCACGGTGTTCCTCAAGCACGGCGGGGTCCGCTACGGCCAGCTGCTCATCCACAACAACAACCAGACGCACTACGCCGCGGGCGGTTACACCCCGTTCATCTCCATCGCGGGGACGGTCAGCAGCGCGGTCGCCGCTGGGGACACCACCCTTGGCGTGTCCATCACCAGCACGCCGCTCCACAACTCGGCGGCGTTCAACCAGCTGCTCTCCGGCATGTGGCTGCGGCCTGACACCAGCGTGAACAGCGGCAACCTGCCCGCGGACAACCTGGTCATGGTCTCCGGCAACACCTTCGTCAGCGCCTCGCTGAGCCAGCTCACCACGTCCCCGGCCCTGGCCGCGGTACCGGCGGGGGCGAGCTTCAAGAGCGCGGACCTCTTCGACGTCTACGACGTCCTGGGCGGCGCCATCACGCAGACGAACGGCGACCTCTACATCGTCCCGTAGCAGCGCCTCCGCGCCCACCCGGTTCGCCGCATGCGCCGCGCGGCGGGCCGGGTGGACCGGTCCCTGACGCCGCTACATCATCCTGGCGGCCTCGCGGTCCCGCCGCTGCGCGCGGATCCACTGCCGGGAGGAGTGGAGCGTGCGCAGCGCGCCGCGCAGGGCGGGCCGCTGGCTGGCCATCAGCAGCAGGTAGCTCCACACGGAGCTGCCCCGGCGATTCAACAGCGCGTAGGCGAACCGCGTCGCGTCCGGGTCGATGTAGCTGGGGACGTTCTCGAACCACTGGGCGCTGCTGTGCGCCGCGAGCTGGATCGCCATCAGGGCGGCACGCCGCTCCTCTTCGTACGCGTCGAGCGCGGTGGGCAGGTGGTCGTGGGCCCGCAGCTTCTGGGCGAGCGAGATGGCATCCTGGATGGCCAGCTTCGTCCCCGAGCCAATGGAGAAGTGGGTGGTGTGGGCGGCGTCGCCCATGAGCACGACGTTGTCGTGGTACCAGCGCTCGTTGGTGATGCGCTGGAAGTGGAGCCACGGCGCCTTGCCCAGGCCGCGCGGCTGATGGAAGAGCGCATGGCCCTTCAGCTGGCCCTGGAAGATCGCCTCCAGCCGCCGGAGCGTCTCCCCGGGTCCCAGGGTGTCGAAGCCGAGGGCCTCCCATGTCTCCTGCTGGCACTCGATGACGCAGGTGCTGGTGTCGCGGTCGAAGCGATAGCCGTGGAACCAGATCCATCCGGCGGGCGTCTCCTCGAAGGCGAACGTGAAGGCGTCGAACACCTGGTTCGTTCCCAGCCAGATGAACTTGTTCCGTCCCTCCTCGACCTGTGTCTGGAAATGGTTGGCGTGCCGCTGGCGGAGCCGGCTGTTGGCGCCATCGCAGGCGACAATCAGCTCCGCGTCCGTGAACGCGGAGGCGTCCGCGACGTCGTACTGGTAGCGGATGTCCACCCCGAGCCCCCGCGCCCGCCGGGCCAGGATGTCCAACAGCCGCTCGCGGCCCAGCGCGAACCCAGGGCCGCCCAGGTGGGGCGCGGATTCGCTCCGCAGGTGCACCTCCTGCGTGTCCCAGCGCGTCGCGTTCTTCTCGATCCACCGCGCGCTCACCGGGTCGTTCCGGTAGAGGTCGTCCAGCAGGTCATCCCAGAACACGACGCCCCAGCCTTGCGTCACCCCGGCGGGGTTGCGTTCGACGACGGTGACGTCGTGTCGCGCGTTGGACCGCTTCGCCAGGATCGCGAAGTACAACCCCGCTGGACCCCCGCCCACACAGACAATCCGCATCGCATCCCCCTGCTCCCGAGCGGCCCGATGCTAGCGAGCCCTCCCTGGAACCGACGCTGGTCGGGAGCGCTGTCTGGCGTCGCGGGAAGGACAGACGCGGGCCACGAAGCGCCGCCGCCCGCCTGACGTGGAGGGTGGCGCGTTGCCCGGCGCTGCCTTGATGGGGCCTTCGCGACAGGAGACCGCAAGGAGCGCCGCGCCAGGAGTGCGCGAGGGCGTCGCGTGCGCAACAATGCGTGGGGGGCGGGGTTCAGGTGCGTGCAGGCCTGTCGATAGACCATCGCATCCGGCCCGCCAGCCGATTAAGCCAGTGGACTCGACCTCCAGGGTGGGACTCTCCAGGACTTCATGCCCAGCACGACCGTTCACGACCTCGCGCCATCCCCTTCCGTGAGCGCGGTGGGTCGCGCGCTCCCTTCGCATTACGCCAGCCAGGATCAGCTCATCGCGGCCCTGCGCGACCTGTGGGCGACGAAGCACTTCAACCTGGGGCGCCTGGAAGAGCTGCACCGCAACGTGCAGGTGGGCGGACGGCACCTGGCGCTGCCCCTGGAGGAGTACCCGGCGCTCGCGACGTTCCAGCAGCGCAACGACGCGTGGATCCGCGTGGCCACGGAGCTGTCGGAGCACGTCGCGCGCCAGGCGCTGTCGCGCGCGGGCCTCACGCCGAAGGACGTGGACCACGTCTTCTTCGTCACGGTGACGGGCATCGCCACGCCCAGCGTGGACGCGCGGCTGGTCAACCGCATGGGCCTGCGCGAGGACGTGAAGCGCACGCCCATCTTCGGCCTGGGCTGCGTGGCGGGCGCGGCGGGGCTGGCGCGGGCGGCGGACTACCTGCGCGCGTTCCCCCAGCAGACGGCGCTGCTCATCGCCACGGAGCTGTGCTCGCTGACGCTCCAGCGCGAGGACCTGTCCATCCCCAACATCATCGCCTCCGGCCTCTTCGGCGACGGCGCGGCGTGCGTGGTGCTGCGGGGCGCGGAGGCCCCGGCCTCCACCGCCGCCCCGGGCCCGCGCGTGGTGGCGTCGCGGTCGGTGTTCTACCCGGACACTGAACGGGTGATGGGCTGGGACGTCGTGGACACGGGCTTCAAGGTGGTGCTGTCCGCGAAGGTGCCGCAGCTGGTGAACGAGCACATCCGGGGCAACGTGGACGGCTTCCTCGCCGGGCACGGGCTGACCCGCCGGGACGTGAGGCACTGGGTGGCGCACACGGGCGGGCCCAAGGTGCTGGAGGGCTTCGAGGCCGCGCTGGAGCTGGAGGCAGGCGCGCTGGAGCGCTCGTGGAGGTCGCTGCGGCAGGTGGGCAACCTGTCCAGCGCGTCCGTGCTCTTCGTGCTGGGCGAGACGCTGGAGGAGGCGGGCGCGAAGCCGGGTGACTGGGGCGTGGTGATGGCGATGGGACCGGGCTTCTGCGCGGAGATGGTGTTGGTGCGCTGGTGACCGGCACCCAGGGGTTGTTCGCGGGCTTCATGGGGCTGCTCGTCGCGGAGCGGCTCCTGGAGCTGGTGCTGTCCAAGCGCAACGCGGCGCGGGCCTTCGCGCGCGGGGGCGTGGAGACGGGGCAGGGGCACTACCGGTTCATGGTGGCGTTCCACACGCTGTTCCTCGTGGCGTGCGCGGTGGAGGTGTTCGGCTTCCACCGGCCCTTCTGGGGCGCGTGGAGCTGGGCGGCGCTGGCGGGGGCTGTGGTGGCGCAGGGCCTGCGGTACTGGGCCATCGGGACGCTGGGGGACCGGTGGAACTCGCGCATCATCGTGGTGCCGGGGCTGGCGCCGGTGACGGGCGGGCCGTACCGGTTCCTGCGGCACCCCAATTACGTGGCGGTGGTGCTGGAGCTGTGGTGCGTGCCGCTCATCCACGGGGCGTGGGTGACGGCGGCGGTCTTCACGGCGGGCAACGCGGCCCTGCTGTTCGTGCGCATTCGCGCGGAGGAGGCGGCGCTCGGCGCGGTGTATTCCGAGGCGTTCGCCGACCGTCCGCGCTTCATTCCGGAGGTTCGCCGTGGTTGATGCCGTGACGGAGGTGCTGGCGGAGATCCGCCGCATCGCCCGCGAGGAGCTGGAGTTCGAGGGCGCGGTGGAGCCCGCGCATGACCTGCTGCGCGACCTGCACCTGGACAGCCTGGGGCTGACGGTGCTGGCGGTGGGGCTGGAGAACCGCTTCCGGGTGATGCTGTCGGAGGAGGACGCGCAGGGCGTGCGCACGGTGGAGGACCTGGCGCGGCGCGTGGCCGCCCGGGTCGCGGAGTCGAAGCAGGACGCGGGAGCGCACCCGTGAAGGGGCCGCCCCTGCCGGCGCTGAAGCACGCCACGGTGAACGCGATGTTGAAGGCGACGTCGCGCACGTCGCTGGGGCTCGTGTTCGTGGACGCCTCCGAGCACGAGACGTCCCTGCCGTGGTCGCAGGTGTACCGGAGGGCGAAGCGCGCGGCCGCGGGGCTCGCGCGGCTGGGCGTGAAGCCGGGGGACCGGGTGGCCCTGCTGCTGCCCACGTCCCCCGCGTTCATGGACGCCTACTTCGGCGCGCTGCTGGCGGGCGCGGTGCCGGTGCCGCTCTATCCGCCGGTGCGGCTGGGCCGGCTGGAGGAGTACCACCGGTCGACGGCGCGCATGCTCCAGCTCACCGGCGCGGTCGTGGTGCTGACGGACACGCGCGTGCGGCTGCTGCTGGGCCCGAGCGTGGAGCAGGCCCGGCCCCCGCTGGGCTGTCACACCGTGGACGCGGTGATGCACGGCGACGAGGACCTGGAGGTGGAGGTGACGCCCGACGCGCTGGGGCTCATCCAGTTCTCGTCCGGGTCCACGGTGGATCCAAAGCCGGTGGCGCTGACGCACGGGGCGCTGGTGGCGCAGGTGGCGGCGCTGGAGGTGGCGATGCCGCTGTCCCCGGGCGTGATGCCGGTGGGCGTGAGCTGGCTGCCGCTGTACCACGACATGGGGCTCATCGGCTGCGTGCTCGCGGCGCTGTACTACCCGGGCAGCCTGGTGCTGATTCCGCCGGAGGTCTTCCTCGCGAAGCCCGCGCTGTGGCTGCGCGCGCTGTCGCGGCACCGGGGCTTCGTGTCGCCCGCGCCGAACTTCGCCTACGGGCTGTGTCTGAAGCGGGTGAAGGACGCGGACCTCCAGGGCGTGGACCTGTCGGCGTGGATGCACGCGCTCAACGGCGCGGAGCCGGTATCCGCGGACACGCTGCGCCGCTTCGCGGAGCGGTTCGGGCGCTGGGGCTTCTCCGCGCGAGCGCTGCGCCCCGTGTATGGGCTGTCCGAGGCGTCGCTGGCGGTGACGTTCCCACCGGAAGGCCGGGGGCCCCGGGAGCTGGGCGTGGATCCGGAGGCGCTGGCGCGCGAGGGCCAGGCGCGCGACGGGGCGCGGACGCTGGTGAGCGTGGGCGCGCCGGTCGCGGGCTTCGAGGTGCAGGTGCGCGGCGAGGACGGCGCGGCGCTGCCGGAGCGCCGGGTGGGGCGCGTGTTCGCGAAGGGGCCGTCGTTGATGCGCGGCTACTTCGGGGACGCGGAGGCGACGGCGCGCGTGATGGGGGGCGAGGGCTGGCTGGACACGGGCGACCTGGGCTTCAGCGCGGACGGCGAGCTGTACCTGACGGGCCGCGCGAAGGACCTGGTCATCATCCGGGGCGCGAACCACTCGCCCCAGGCCTTCGAGGAGCCGCTGCTCCAGGTGGAGGGCGTGCGCACGGGCTGCGCGGTGGCGCTGGGCTTCACGCCCGAGGGCAGCGAGGACGAAGCGCTGCTCATCCTGGCGGAGTGGGCGGAGCGGGGCGACACCGCGTCGGTGGAGGCGGACATCCGCGCGGCGGTGGTGGAGGCGACGGGCGTGCAGCCGCACACGGTGCGCCTGCTGGAGCCCGGGACGCTCCCCCGCACGTCCAGCGGCAAGCTGCGCCGGAGCGAAGCCCTGCGGCGCTACCTGGCTGGAGCGCTGACGGCGCCGAGGAAGGTGGGCGCGGTGGGGCTCGCGGTGGAGATGGCGAAGAGCGCGCTGGCGATGGTGCGCGCGGAGCACGACTCGTGACGCACGGGCGTGGAGCGGCCTCCGTCGCGGCGCGGGCGGACGGCTTCGGCCGCGCGGTGGCGCGAGGAGCGCGCGCCCCGTGAAGCGCCACGACGTGGTCGTGGTCGGTGGGGGCCCGGCGGGGCTCGCGGTGGCCATCGCGGCGGCCCAGCGGGGGCTGGACACGGTGGTGCTGGAGCGCTCCGCCGCGCCCGTGGACAAGGCGTGCGGCGAGGGCCTGATGCCTTCGGGGCTCGCGGCGCTGGAGCGGCTGGGCGCGCTCGCGCACCTGGACCGGCGCGACAGCGCGCCCTTCGTGGGCATCCGTTATGTGCAGGAGGACGGCGGCACGGCGGAGGGGCGGCTGCCGGCGCCCGGAGGCCTGGGCGTCCGCAGGCTGGCCCTGTCCTCGGCGCTCACCGCGAGAGCGCGGGAGGTGGGCGTGGACCTGCGCGAGCACACGCACGTCGTCTCGCACCGGCGCATGGGCCCGGGGGTGAGGCTGGAGACGCCCGTGGGGGCCGTCGAGGCCCGGTTCCTGGTCGCGGCGGACGGCCTGGGCTCACCGCTGCGCCGCGCGGAGGGGCTGGAGGTCGAGCCCACCGGCCCCCGGCGCTTCGGGCTGCGGCGGCACTTCCGGCGCGTGCCGTGGTCGCCCTTCGTGGAGGTGCACTTCGCCTCCGGCGTCGAGGCGTACGTGACGCCCGCGGGCGCGGAGCGCGTGGGCATCGCGTTCCTGTGGGAGGACGGCACCGTCCCGGGGCGCGTGGCCTTCGAGACGCTGCTGGAGCGCTTCCCCCGGCTGGCGGAGCGGCTCGCGGGCGCGGAGGCCGACTCGCAGGCGCGCGGCGCGGGGCCGCTGGCGCGCATGGCCCGCTCGCGCATCGCGGACCGCTTCGCCCTGGTGGGGGACGCGGCGGGCTACGTGGACGCGGTGACGGGGGAAGGGCTCACCCTGGCCTTCGCCTGCGCGGAGTCCCTGGGCGCGCTGCTCCCGGACGCCCTCGCCAGGGGCGCCGCGCGGGACACCCTGCTGCCGTACGAGCGCGCCTTCCAGCAGGTGTTCCGCAAGTACGCCTGGACGACGCAGGCCCTGCTGATGCTCGCGCGCCGTCCACGCCTGCGCAGGCCCGTGGTGCGGCTGCTGGGGCGGGCCCCCTGGCTCTTCGAGCGCATCCTCGCCGCCGTGGTGACGTGAGCGGCGGTCGGGGGTTCCGGAGAAAGGCCGGATCCTCCGCGCGGATCCGTCCCCCTGGCCCTTGTCCCATCGCCGCGCGCCGGGGACACTCGCGTCCATGGCATCTGGCCCCGTGGCTTCGCGTCCGTGGTTCGCGTTCTCCCTCGACCTGGCCCCGGCCGCGGCGAGCCGGCACCTGCACGGCCTGCCCCCGGTGCCTGACTTCCCGGAAGGCGAGCTCGCCGAGGCCCTGGACGTGGACGTCGTCTACGACGTCCACGTGCCCAACTGGGGCGGCCGGGTCGCACGGCTGGTGGATGCGCCCGGACACCGGCTGTATGGCCGCCTGCGCGCCGTCGCCTCCGAGGCCTGGCCCGCCCTGGCCCGCCTGGAGACCGCCCTCGCCCTGGCCACCGAGGAGCGCCCCGTGCGCGTTCGCACCGCGTCGGGCGCCGTGGTGGAGGCCCATGCGTTCACCCCCGCCAACCGCGACACCTCCTCGCAGGGGCCGGTCAGCGAGGCCTTTCTGATCACCCTCGCCGTCGCCGCCGAGCGCGCGCGGCTGCCCACCCCCGTCATCGAAACCCTCCAGGCCGAAGCCCGCATCGTCCACACCGTCCAGCACGCCCGCCCCGACGGCCACCGCCCTCCGGCCCCTTCGAAGCCCGGCATAAAGTGACAGCCGTGTAGAGCCGGACCAAAAAACGCTCGGTCCCCCAAGAAAAAGGCCTGTGTGACGCAACCGTGACACGCGTCGATTCGACGATGGGTGGAGGGGCCCACTCTCCCTGATCGTCTCCCCCGCTGGCCCCGAGGACGTTCACCGCATGTCGCTGCGAATCCCGACGCGAGCCCTCTCTCCGAGCTCCACGCCCGCGAATGCCGCCGACACCGCCGCCGTGCCCGCGAACGCCGCGGTGCCCGCCGGAGCGGAGCTGCCCACCAACGCGCCCGCTGGCAACGCGGTGGTGGCGCCCACGGGGGGAAGCTGGAAGCGCTCCGCCGCGAAGGAAGTGGCCATCTCCGACCTCCAGCAGAAGTTCGGCTGGACGGATGAGAGCTGGCAGGGGCGGCTGCTGAAGGCGGCGGACGACGGTGGCACGGGCCGCCGGGCCCACAATGGCAAGGTGTCCGCGGCGGAGCTGGAGACGTACCTCTCCGCGCCCACGGACGCGCAGTTCCTCTCGTCCACGGCCCTGCAGCAGCAGCGCGCCGCGCTGGACGCGAAGCTCGCGGGGGGCGCGCAGACGGCTTCGGTGGACAGCTTCGACAGCCCGTGGCAGCGGTCGGTGGCGAAGCGCGCGGACCTGCTGGGCGGCAACGGCGACGGGCAGCTCTCCTCGGAGGAGCTGACGGCGTACATCAACGCGTCCAAGGCGAACCAGGCGAAGGGGACGGGGACCGCGGCGAACACGCAGTGGGTGCCGGATCAGCAGATGGCGGCCTTGGAGAGCCGCGTGGCGGAGGTCGCGGGCGAGGTGGATCCGCTCCAGGGCGTGGGCGCTGGGGGCGCGACGCCCGGGTTGAACCTGGTGAAGGAGTACTCGCGCACGCTGCTGGACACGGACAAGAACGTGCCCACGTTCGTGAGCTACATGCTGTCCGCGGCGGACGTGAAGGAGACGCCGGCGGACGTCAGCCGGCTCACCAGCACCTTCGTGCGTGACCCGGAGCTGCGCAGCGGCGGGGTGACGGACTCCGACTACAACAACACCGGTTTCGACCGGGGGCACATGAAGCCGGCCGAGGACTCGCCCACGCAGGCGGCGATGAACGAGAGCCACTACATGACCAACATCGCCCCCCAGCAGGGCAACCACAACCAGCAGGTGTGGCGCACGCTGGAGCGCGGGGTGGGCGACCTGGTGAAGAAGACCGGGGGCAAGGCGTACATCGTCACGGGCAACCTGTTCCTGGACGCCAAGGGCAAGCCGCTGCCGCCCGAGTCCATCGAGACGACGGGCTCGAAGGACCGGAAGATCGCGGTGCCCACGCACAACTTCAAGACGGTGCTGTTGGAGCTGCCGAACGGCAACCTGTCGATGTTCGCGTACCTGGTTCCGAACGCGAAGGACGGCCCGTCGAAGAAGGAGCAGATCGTCCCGCTGCTGGAGTCGTCGCGCGTTCCGGTGGACCAGCTCGAGGAGCTCCTGGGGCAGGACCTCTACGCGCAGCTGCCCAAGAGCGTGCAGGAGAAGCTGGAGAAGGACCCCGCCGCGTCGGGCATCTTCCAGCAGCAGAGCCTCTACGAGTCCGCGACGCTGCTGCGCGCCCAGCCGTCCAAGTAAGCGCGGGGCTCAGCGGGCGGCGGGGCGCACGCGGTACCGCAGCCAGACGATGCCGGAGTCCCGGCGCTCCACGTGGGTGAGCTCCAGGGCCGCGCCCATGCCGGTGGCGCCCTGGGGCCGGTCGAAGAGGGTGGGGGTGCCGGGCAGGCCGTCGGCGGTGGGGTGCACGAGCAGGCTCACCTCGTCGATGAGGCCCGCGTCGAGCAGGGTGCCGTTGATGCCGCCACCGCCCTCCAGCAGCACCGTCCGGATGCCGAAGGCGCGGCCGAGCGTCTCCAGCACGCGGGCGAAGTCGATGTCCCGCGCGCCGCCGAAGACGTAGGAGACGCCGCGCTCGCGCAGGTGGGCGAGGTGGGCGTCGGGGACGGCTTCGGTGAGGACGATGACGAGGTGGTCCTCGTCGAGGGCGCCGGACTCCCAGTTCAGCTTTCCGTGCGCGTCGACGGCGATGGCGAAGGACTCCGCGTCCTCGCGGGCGATGAAGTCCGTGCGGGGCAGGGGAGACGCGGGTGGGGGTTTGGGCACGTCCTCCGTCGCGGCGAAGTCCTGCATGGTGATGCGGCCGCACATCCACGCGTCGGCGCCGAAGGAGTCGGCGGTGCGTTCATATTCGCGGTGCATCGAGTCCCGGTCGGGCCAGTGCGTGACGACGATGCGGCCGTCGATGGACGACAGCATGTGGCAGATGACGAGGGGCTTCATCGGTGGGCTCCAGGCGGCGGGGGCGCCCGGAGGGTTCCCCAGTGAGCACGGCCTGTCGAACCGGATTCCGCGAGTCCGTTCACAATCCCGCGCCCGGGCGAGCCGCTACCGCGTCGCGCTGGAGGCTTCGGCGGTGGGGGACTCCGTGGTCGGAGCGGACTCCTCTGCCTTCTCGGGCTTGGGGGTCTCCAGGGTCTTGATGGGCTCGGGTTCGGGCTTGCCCACGCGGATGATCGCGGCGCCCGGTCGCGAGGAATAAGGACCGATGCTGTTGTCCGGGGTCGTGGCGAGGCCCACGTAGGAGCAGCCGACCAGGGCGAACCACGGAATGGCGGCGAGCAGGCGACGCATGGAGTGGACTCCCGGGCCAGGGCGAGATTCGGGCGCATTCAACTGGACGCCTCGGTGGGAAGTCCAGTCACGGGGGCCATTGCCCCCGTGGCTCTTCGGGGCCCGGGGCTCCTGGATCCGCTCCCGTGAGAGTGTGTAGTTCGGCCCTTGGTTGGTGGCTGCCCAGCTGATGCGGACTCCACCGACTGCGTTGCCAGGGTCCATCGGCGGAACGTCGGCTGGAGAGCCTCACGCCCGTCAGCGGGCGCCGGGTACGTGCATCCACAAGGACTCCGTGAATACGACTGCCCTTTGGGCGTGACCCGCGCACGCTGTCGCGGCGTGAAGGGCCCCACACGACGCGAGTAGCACGGCGCGGCGACGTCGGTGTTGAAGCCTGACGACTCGCTGGCTTCGAGGTGCCTATGTCTCGCTACCCCGCCGTGCTTGCCCTGGCATTGCTCTGTCTGTCCCTCGCGTGCGGCAAGGATGAGCCAGACGGCGGTGGAAAGCCCTCGCCTGATGACACGCTGGAGGGGAGCTGGCGCACGGATGGCTATGGCCTCGCGATCCGTTTCCAGGGCACGAAGGTCGAACTCTTCGAGATCACCTCCACGAGCTGCCTGCCGTGGATCTCGGGAGAGCTGGTGGACGGGACACTCCCCGAGGCGGACCTTCACTTCCGCGTCGCGGACCACCGGCTGCTTATCGAGGACCCTGGCACCCTCCATGTCACCGGACAGAGCGCGCCCTTGCCGGAGGACTGCTCGAAGCCGGTGTCACAGCCGAATGATCCGGTGCTCAACTTCGAGATCTTCTGGCGCACCTTCGCCGAGCAGTATGCCCTGTTCGACCTGTATGGCGTGGATTGGCAGGCGCGCTATGCGCAGTTCCGGTCGCGCGTCACGCCCACGACGACGGACATCGAGCTCTTCACCCTCCTGTCCGAGATGCTTGCGCCTCTCACTGATGGACACATCCGCCTCGTGGCGGGCGAAGAGGTCTTCAATCCCAAATCGCTCCCCGCGGACTTCGAGGAACACTTCTCCGACATTGGCCCGTACGTCCTCTCCCACTACCTGGGAGGCCCTGGCGTGACGACGGCGGCGGAGAACCGCGTAGCGTGGCAATCCCTCAACGAGCGGGTGGGTTACATCTTCTTGGGGCGGATGGAGAAGTTCAGCACCGACCCGGAGGCCGGCGTCGCGGCGGAGGTTGCGGCGGCGGGACAGGCGTTGGACACCGCGTTGGCTGCGCTCTCCACCAAGCAAGCGCTCATCCTCGACGTGCGCTTCAATCCCGGTGGCCATGACGCCGTGGCCCTCGCCCTCGCGGGCCGCTTCACCGACGTCGAGCGGACCGGCTTCTACAAGAAGACGCGCACCCCGACAGGCTTCACGCCGCAGCGGGAGTTCCGCTTCGCTCCTTCGGGGCCTCGGCAGTTCACCCGGCCGGTCTACCTGCTCACCAGCGGCGTGACCGCCAGTGCGGCGGAGAACTTCACGCTGGCGATGCGGGGGCTGCCGAACGTCACTGTGATCGGGGAACGCACGATGGGGGCGCTGTCCGACGTGCCCACTCGACACCTGCCCAATGGCTGGGAGTTCGGGCTCTCCGTCGAGCTGTACACCGCGCCGGATCACCAGATCTACGAGCGCGTGGGCATCCCGCCGAGCGTCGAGGTTCCGTTCGACGGCGCGGGCTTCGGGCAGGGCACGGACCGCATCTTCCAAGCCGCCCTGGAGCGAGCGAACGCGGGCGGGTGACGCAGCCGCCATGCCCCGCCGGACGGCACGCCTCCCCCGAAGTGCGCCGTCCGACTTCGCGACTGCTGCGGCGCCAGATTCGTCACGAACGCGTCGGGGTTGCCACCTCCTGGACGGGCTCGAACTCCTGCTGTCCGGCCCGCATGGAGCGCTCTGGTCGAAGTGATGCGGGTCCTGTCTTCCAATGGTGAGCATTGCTTGAGGCCCTCGCTGGTAGCCCTCTGTGGAACGGCCGGCCTGCAGCGGCGATAGCGCGTGCCGTTCCACGAACGGGCATGGGTCGAGGCTGCCCCTGCGCCGCAGTTAGGGTGAACTGGCGCGGCTTGGGACGCCGTCTCTCGACCGAGGCAGGCGCCCAACTCGGTCTGGCGCTGGCGGCAGGGCGCAAGGACCAGCGCAATGGCAGCTACCGACGAGGCCTGCTGACGTCCATGGGGCACCTGGAGGTGGCCGTACTACGGACCAGGGCCAGCGGCTCGGCGGAGGCAGTGCTGGGCCGCTACAAGCGGCGCGGTGACGCGAGCGTTCATGGCTGAAATCAAACCCTGAAACCTCTGCTGTATGATGTCTCCAAAGAGCCTTCCTCCTCCGAGCCCCCTCCCAGCCGACTACACATGAGTCGGGACGTGACCTCTCCATGTAGTAAGGAGGTGTGCTCGCAACCCTTCGCACACGTCACGGAGAACTGGCTCTCGGACGGAGGGGACATGGCGAGCGATTCGGAGGAAGCCATGAATTGGAAGCAGATGTTGGTGGGCGTGGTGGCGCTGGGTCCGATGACGGGGTGCGTGACGGCGGCCCTCTCCAAGGCGGGCAGCCAGGTGACGCCGGTGCCCGCGGCGCCGGGGCCCGAGTGTCAGAACCTCGGCATGGTGATTGGTACGGGCGGCGGCAGCTTTGGCGGCGCCTACATCAGCAATGACCAGCTGATGGAGTACGCGCTCAACGACGTCATGAACAAGGCGGCGGCGCGGGGCGCCACGCACGTCCAGGCCAACCAGCCCCAGCTCGGTGGCGCCAGCGGCACCACAACCACGGCGACCGTGATGGCCATTGCCTACAAGTGCCCCGGCGCCGCCGGTGCCGGCGCGGCGCAGGCCTTGCCCCCCGTGGAGAAGTCGTACCTGACGGACTGCCCCGCCAAGGAGGGCGAGTCCTTGCGCGCGCGGGCTATCCGCTGCAAGGCCGTGGCGAAGGAGCAGGCTGGCGAGTAGCCGTCGTACCGAGGGCCCTCCCTCTTCGCGCGGTGGATGGGCCGCGGTGTCTCAGGGCGCCGCGCCCGGCTGCATCAGGGTGAGCGAGAAGCGGTGGCCGCCGGCCGAGGCGCTGTCGAGTGAGGCGGGAGTTGCCTCCAGCAGTTGGAGTGCTCTTGGATTGCGGAGAAGAGTGATGTGCCATGCGCACACCGTTCCGGGCAGGCGTCAGGAATGCCCTACGCCGCCCGGGTGAACTCCATCACCCAGTTGGTCTCCCACGTCTCTCCGTCGAGGGAGAACGCCTGCTCCCAGCTTGCCCTGTCGGTGCCTTGGCGGAGCCAGTGGAAGACGACCTGGACCGGACGGCCTCCTTCGGTGTCCTCGCCGTAGAAGCGGCCGTGGTCGCCCGTGAAGCCTCCGTGCACGGGTGGCGTGAGCACTCCGTTCCGGCTGTCGATCCAATGGATGGACCAGCGGCGCTGTGCCACGTCGAACAACCGCAGCGCCATGCCGGAGAAGCCTCGCTCGAAGACGGTCTCCTCGACGTTCGACAGACCTCCCAGATACGGCTGGCACCGCATCCTCGACGTGAAGACGTCCCAGTCGTCGCTGCCCACCAACCGTTGCTTCAGCTTCCGGTTCACACAGGTCCACTCACCCATGAGGAAGTCGAAGTCGTGCACGTCGCCTGTGGGAAATGGAGGAAGGGGCTTCATGACCATGGGTCCTTTCAGGTGACCGGTCATCGCAGCTCCGACCGGGAGGTGGGGGCCAACAGCAGGTGCTCGAGCGGTGCGCACAGCCACGGCTGAAGGGGCTCCAGCCACGCCGTCGAAGTGGCCCGGCGTCGGAGGTGTTCGCGATGGTGCCCGGCATCCGAGAACACCGTGAGCCAGGCGAAGACGTGCTCGCCCGTGAGCACGGGCAACGCTGGGAAGGTGTTCTCCGCGGGCTCGGTCTCCCACAGTGCCCGCGGTGTGGCCCCCAGCTCCGTGAGCACCGGCCGCACCTGCTGTTCGAAGCGGGTCCGCAGGCCTTCCTCGGCCGGGGCCTTCAAGTAACAGAGCGTGAGCTCCACTCGTGATTCGGGGTGCGCTGCTGTTCCGGAGGCGGGCCGCGACGGGCTCGGATGGGAGAGGCCCGAGCCCTCGCGCACCGGCCGCAGCAGCAGGACGTTGTCGGAGTCCTGCATCGTCGCGTTCGCCGCGTCTCGGTGCGCCTTCCACGCGGGTCCGCCGTAGAACGCATGCAGCGCGTCCCGCCGCGACGCCATGTCGCGGAAGCCGCGCAGCCACACGAACCGGTCTGGCCGGTCCTCGTCACGGAACTGTCCGACGATGTGCATCCCCACCGCCTCCTGCGGCTCGATGAATGCCTGCTCGAAGAGCTGGAGGAGGACGTCGCGCTGACCGGGGTGCAGCGTGTACTGACGCAATTCGAGGACCGAGCAGCAGGCGGGCAGAGACGGCATGGAGGCTTCCTGAGAGCGGGTGCGGAAGCCATCCTTGCCAGGGAACTGGTAGGGTCATGAAGACCACTTTCGACAGAATCGACCCTACCAGTTGAAGGCCTCCACCAGCGTCGTCACCTCGTTGCTCCTGCGGCTGGACTCGCGGTCCACCCTCCCGCTTCATGAGCAGATCTTCGATGGGGTCCGCGCGCGCATCCTCTCCGGCGCGCTGGCCCCCGGACTGCGGATTCCGTCCTCCCGGCAGCTCGCCGCCGAACTGGACGTGGCCCGGAGCACCGTCCTCCAAGCCCTGGATGCACTCACCGCCGAGGGCTACCTCGTCGCCCGAGCCGGCTCCTGCACGCGAGTCGCCCCCGAGCTGCCCATCGTCCCCGACGCACGAAGCCGGAGCGCGGCGCTTCGAGGACCCCTGCTCGCTGCTTCCGTTCGTTCTCCGAGCCCCGCTGCGCGGCCCCTGAACCCGCTGCTCGCCGCCTCCCAACGTGCTCCGAGTTCAGGCGCTGGAGTTCATGGCCTGCTGCCCACCCCCGTCGGAGCGACGGTCCGAAGCACGAAGCCCCATGTGTCGCGAGGGCCCCGGCTCGCCGCCGCCGCACGACGGCTGAAGCCCGCACCGGTCGGTGCCCCCCGCCTGGGCGCCGCGCCTCGTGCCTTCAGGCCCGGTGTTCCCGCGCTCGACCTGTTCCCGACCGCGCTGTGGGGCCGCACCGTGTCGCGCGTCCATGCTCGCGCGAGCACCGGCCTGCTCGAGGGTGGCGACCCCGCGGGTCATGCGCCGCTGCGTGAAGCCATCGCCACCCATGTGTCCGTGTCGCGGGGCGTGCGCTGCGTTCCGGAGCAGGTCTTCGTCACGGCGGGGACCCAGCAGGCCTTCGATGAAGTCCTCCGGCTCGTGCTCGACCCGGGCGACGCCGTCTGGGTGGAGGACCCCGGCTACCCTGGCGCCCGCCGCGCGGTGCTCGCCGCGGGGGGGCGGCCCGTGCCCGTGCCCGTGGACTCGGAGGGGCTCGACGTGGGCATGGGCATCGCCCGGGCGCCTCGGGCCCGTGTCGCGCTGGTGGCGCCGTCGCACCAATATCCGCTGGGCACCACGCTGAGCCTGGCGCGGCGGATGGCGCTGCTTCAGTGGGCGGAGCGTTCGCGCGCGGTGATCATCGAGGACGACTACGACAGCGAGTTCCGTCACCGCGGCCGTCCCCTCACCGCGCTCCAGGGACTCGACGAGTCCGGCTGCGTGGTCTACGTGGGCACGTTCAGCAAGTCGATGTTCCCGGGCCTGCGCCTGGGCTTCCTCATCGCGCCGCCACCCCTGGTGGATGCCTTCGCCGCCGCCCGCGTCGCCGCGTCCGCCCCGGCCTCGTCGCTGGAGCAGGCCGCGCTCGCGGCGTTCCTCGCGGAAGGACACTTCGCCCGCCACCTGCGCCGGATGCGGGCGGCCTACCGCGAGCGCGGCGAGGCCCTGCTCGACGCGCTGCTCGCGGAGTGCGCGGGCGCGCTGACACCACGGCCCTGTGACACCGGCATGCAGGTGTGCGCGTCGCTCGCGGCGCCGCTGTCCGACCTGCGGGTCCGTGACGAGGCCGCCCGCCTGGGCGTGGAGGTGGCGGCCCTGTCCGACTACTTCCTCGGCAGGCGCCGCGAGTCCGGCCTCGTCTTCGGCTTCGGCGGCGTGCGCCCGGATGACCTCCGCGCCGGAGCCAGCACCCTGGCCCGGGCGCTCGAAGCCGCGCGCCGACGCTGAACTCCACGGTCCCTGCCTTGACAGGTGGAGGGCCCGCGTTGATATTCAACCCATAGGTTGAATGATGCGGACTCCGAATCACCTGGACCAGACCCTGCTGGCGCTGGCCGACCCCACGCGGCGGGCCATCCTCCAGCGGTTGTCGACAGGGGAGACGCGCGTGACGGAGCTGGCGCGGCCCTTCGCCATGTCGCTCAACGCGGTGTCCAAGCACATCCGCGTGCTGGAGCGCGCGAAGCTGGTGCGCCGGCGCCGCGAGGGCCGCGAACACTTCCTGTCCTTCATCCCCAAGCCCATGGACGAGGCGGCGCGTTGGATGGAAGCGCAGCGCTCGAACTGGACCGCCCGCCTCCAGGCGCTCGATGACCTCCTCCAGGAGGAGGACCGCGCCGCCGCCTCCGCTCGTCCCGCCACGAAAGGACGCACCCGATGACGCCGCCCCGTCCCGTGACGCTGACCGTCACCCACCGCTTCAAGGCCTCCGCCGAGCGCGTCTTCGACGCGTGGCTGGACCCCGCGAAGGCCCGCCACTGGCTCTTCGTCACCCGCCCGAACACGCCGCTGGCGCGCGCGGAAGTCGATGCGCGCGTGGGGGGCTGCTTCTGCTTCGCGGACCTGCGTGAAGGCGAGGAGGTGGAGCACAGGGGCGTGTTCCTGGAGCTCGACCGGCCCCGTCGGCTGGTGCTCACGCTGTCCGTGCCGAAGTACTCGGCGAACGTTGACCGGGTGACGGTGGAGATCGCTCCCCAGGACACGGGCTGTGTGCTCACCCTGACCCACGAGCTGGGCCCCGAGGGCGAGCCGTGGCGGGAGCGCACCATCCAGGGATGGGCCCAGCTCCTGGACCTCCTCGGCACCTGGCTGGACACCGCCCCGCACGGCTGACATCCCTTCCCGGTCGCGGGCCGTCTACGATGGCGCCATGACCTGGCGCTCTTCCTTCCTCCTGATGGCGCTGCTGTGCGCCGCGTCCGCGTGCGGCCCGCGCCGGAGCGATCCCGCGCGCGTGACGGAGGACCGGATGCGCCCCGCGCCCGTGGGCGCCTTCTCCGAGGGCACGCCTCCTGTCACCACCGAGGAGTGCACGGTGCGCACGGCGAAGCGCTGCTTCGACCAGGCGCTGACGCTGTTGGCCTCGGACGCGCGGGGGCTGGACCGGATGCGCGCGCTGTCCCTGATGGGCAAGGCGTGTGACGGACAGGTGAAGGACGCCTGCTCCTGGCTGTCCCAGCACGTGAAGGAGCCCCGGCGCGTGCGCGGCGGTCCACCGGACGACCCGGTGTTCCAGGAGGCCTTCCAGCGCTGGCGCGAAGGCCGCAAGCACCACGTGCGCGTGACCTGTCGGCTGGTGCAGGGCGGTGTCCCCCAGCAGTGCGAGGTGCGCGACACGACCCTGCCGCCGGACCTGCTGGCGCTCGCGCTCAGCAGCATCCAGGCCTCGCGCTACGCGCTGCCCACCCTCGATGGAGAGCCCTTCGAATGCGACTGGACCATCATCATCAAGTGACGCGGCTGTGGCCCGCGCTGTCCCTGGCGCTGTTCACGGGCTGCTTCGCCGGCACCGTGCACCGGGGGCCGGCCACGGACCACTTCGACGGCGAGGCGTTCCAGAACCTGGGCAACGCGCCGAAGCTGGCCCCGCTGACGCTGGTGAAGGCCGCGCTGGAGGAGACGCGCGGCGCATGGCGCGACTACACGGAGGAGCCCTTCGGAGCCAGGCCCCCGGAGCGCGTGGGCGCGGGCCAGCTGCGCGTGACGTTCATCAACCACGCCACGGTGCTGCTCCAGGCGGACGGGGTGAACGTGTTGACGGACCCCATCTATTCGGACCGGGCGAGCCCCGTGTCCTTCGCCGGTCCCAAGCGCGTCCGCCCGCCCGGCATCCGCTTCGAGGACCTGCCGCCCATCGACGTCGTGGTGGTGAGCCACAACCACTACGACCACATGGACCTGCCGACGCTGCGGCGGCTGGAGGCCGCGCACCACCCGCTCTTCGTGGTGGGGCTGGGCAACCGCGAGCTGTTGGTGGATGAGGGCTTCCAGCGCGTGGAGGAGCTGGACTGGTGGCAGTCCGTGAAGGGCGCGCCTCCGGGCCTGAGGGTGACGGCGGTGCCCGCGCAGCACCGCTCGAACCGGGGGCTGACGGACCAGGAGGAGACGCTGTGGGCGGGCTACGTGCTGGAGACCTCCGGAGGCCCGGTGCTCTTCGCGGGGGACACGGGCCTGGGGCCGCACTTCGACCGCATCGCGGAGCGCTTCGGGCCCATGCGCTTGTCGGTGCTGCCCATCGGCGCGTTCCGTCCGCGCGTGCTGCACCCGGTGCACATGGGGCCGGAGGACGCGCTCCGGGCGCACCGCGTGCTGCGCTCCGGCACGTCGGTGGCGATGCACTACGGCACCTTCCCCATGGCGTTCGACGGCCAGGACGAGGCGAAGTACCTGCTCCTGCGGCTGCTGATGAAGGAGCAGGTGCGGCCGCGCTTCTGGGCGCTCGGCTTCGGCGAGGGCCGCGATGTTCCGGCGCTGGCGGTCGGAGAGGACGCACGGGCCGGGGCGGGACATCGAGAGGAGTGACTCCGCCCCGGCGCGAGGTGGCCTGAGCCCGAGCTAGCCCGGAGGCGGAAGCGACTTCCAGAGCCAACCCAGCCGCAGGTCCCGCTCCTCGAAGGGGGGCGTGCGGATGAGGTCATCGCCCTCACCGTAGACGCCCAGCTCCAGCCAACGGCCCTCGTGCAGCTCACTCACGGTGAGCGTGCGCACGTCCAGGTCCACGAACCACAGGTGCTTGATTCCGATGCGTGCGTAGAACGGCCGCTTGATGCGCTGGTCGTACGCGCGCGTGGACGGCGACAGGATTTCACACGCCCAGTCGGGAACATCCGTCCACTGCCCCCGGGGCATCACGGGCACCCGGTCGCGCCGCCAGCCCGCGAGGTCCGGACTGAACTCCGGAGAGCCGCCCACCCGGATGCCGGGCTCGGCCATGAGCCACCATCCGCCGGGTCCTTCCCCGCCCAGCTGGAAGGCGTCATCCAGCTCCCGGTGGAGCCTGAACTCGAAATAGCCATGCTCGGCCCGGGGCCGGGCCTGCGTGTACAGCATCCCATCGATGATCTCGCCCACCACGCCCTCGGGCAGGGCCTCGATGTCAGCGAAGGTCGCCGGACCTTCGAGGGGTTTCGCGCCATAGGCCATGCCCGGAGTGTGGAGATAGCAATGCCGTCTGACAAGCAGACGCCGGGCGCGGCTACTCCGGCTGCGCGATGAGCAACGTCTGCAGCGGCAGGTGGCGGATGGGCCGCGTGCTCTGCACCCGGAACCCCGCGTCATCCAGGAAGCCCTCCACCTCCGCGGGCGTGTACGCCGCCGCCCCGGACGTGAGGAAGTAGTGCAACCCGATGAGCGGCGCGGAGGTGCCCTGCGTGTCCCGCTCCTCGCGCAGGTACTCCAGCACCGCCAGCGTGCCCCGGGACACCATCGCCCCGCGCACGCGCCGCAGGAGGGCCACGTTCTGCGCGGGCGTCAGGTGGTGCATCACCTGGAACAGCAGCACGCCGTCATACGGCCCGCCCAGCTCCGCGTGCAGCACGTCCCCTTCCCGGTGCGTCACCCGGTGCGACAGCCCCGCCTGGGCGATGATGTCCCGCCCCACGCGCACGCTGCCCTCCAGGTCCACCACCGTGGCCTTCAGCCCCCGGTGCATCCGGCACAGCTCCGCCGCGTACCAGCCATGCGCGCCGCCCAGGTCCAACAGGTGCCGGGCGCCCCGGGGCAGCGGAATCGCCGCGGCCACCTCCGGTGAGGCCAGCCGCGCCAGCTGGTACATGGCCTGGATGTAGTCGCGCCAGCGCGGATCCTCCGGAGCGAACTGGTGGATGTCCACCGACTGCCCGCTCTTCACCGCGCTCTCCAGCTGCCCCCACCAGTCCCACTGGGCGTAGTTGAACTCCAGGAACGAGGTGATGGCCTGCGGAGAGCGCGGGTCCAACCACCGCCGCGCACGGGGCGCCAGCCGGAAGCGGCCCCGCTGCAGCTCCACCACCTCGCAGGCGATCAGCGCCTCCAGGAGCGCCCGCATGCCCTCGGTGCTCGTCTTGAGCCGCGCCGCCAGCGCCTCCGCGGTCGCCGCGCCGTCCGCCAGCGCCGCGTAGACGCCCAGGCGCGCGCCCGCCATCAGCGTGCGCGAGGCCATCATCCCGAAGAAGGCGTGCGCCAGCGGCTGCGGGGCCAGGTTGAGGAAGTCCGCCACCCGCTCCAGGAGGTTGTCCGCCTTGAGGCCCAGCCGCATCGCGCGTCGCTCCTTGGTCGGGGGCTACCGGCTACCGGCGGCGGCGCGAGCCTGCCACGGCGGCAATGCCCAGCACCATCAGCGCTGCTTCCGGCCCCAGCAGACACCCCTGCGTCTCCGCCTGGCGGACGCCGGTGTACTTGCAGGTGCCCGCGGCGCAGCTGAAGCGCGGCGCGCAGTCGCTGCTGCTGCGACAGTTGGTGGGGACTCGCCCGGTGTTGTCGTCGCCCTCCGGGGAGTTTGGGTCGTCCCGTCCCGCGTCCGACTGGGACTGGGCGGTGGCTGTCAGGGGGGAGAGGAGGAGGAACCCGGCCAGGAACCCTGCCGGGAAGATGCGCGAGAAGAGGGAGGACATGATGCGGGCGCCACCCTAACGCCCCAGCGGCACGCTTGCATCTATCCACTGAAGGGAGCAGGCATCCGGGGTTCCCTGGAAACGCTGGCCGCCCAGGCGCCCGAATCTGCTACGGTCCCCCCCGCGATGGCGCCTCGAATCCTCGTCGTGGACGACAACCAGGAGCTCCTCTCCCTCCTCACGCAGCTCTTCGAGGATGCAGGGTACGAGGTGGTGGGTGCCAGCCGTGGCAAGCAGGCCATCGAGGCCGCGCGCGCGCATCCGCCCGGGTGTGCCGTCTTGGACATCCTGCTGCCGGACATGATGGGCTACCACCTGGCGGATACGCTGCGGAAGGACAACCCCCAGCTGCCGTTGCTCTTCATCACCGGCGTCTTCAAGGGCGGCAAGCACGCCACCGAGGCGCGCCAGAAGTACCAGGCCGCCGGCTACTTCGAGAAACCCTTCGAGGCCCAGAAGCTGCTGGAGGCGGTGGCCAAGGTGCTGCCCGCGGAGAAGAAGGTCCCCGCCGCCTCCCTCCAGGACGCCTTCGAGGTGGAGCTGGACATCGACGTGGAGGAGGAGGGCCCACAGGACGCCATGGAGTTGACCGGCCGCATCAAGGTCACGGGCGGGGGCAACCTCACGGCGGAGATCCGCGGCGCCAACCTCACCGCCACGCCCATGCAGAAGGTGCCCTCCACCCAGGTGCGGGCCCCCACGCCGGGTCGTCCGCCGGATCCACTGCCGGTGGGCGCGGGCTCCCCGGGCAGCCGCCGCGGTGAGCTGAAGGACAACCTGCCCTCGCTGCTCACCGCCTTCTACCTGTCGCGTGAGACGGGAGAGCTGGGCATCCAGCGCGGGAAGGTGAAGAAGGTCGTCTACTTCGAGAACGGCACCCCGGTGTTCGCGCTCTCCAACCTGCTGGCGGACCGCTTCGGGCAGTTCCTGGTGCGCGTGGGGAAGATCAAACCCGAGCAGCTCCAGGACGCGTCCGCCGTCGCCGCGCAGAGCCACCGCCGCACCGGGGACGTGCTGGTGGAGCGCGCCCTGCTGAAGGACACGGAGCGGCTGTACTACGTGGGACAGCAGGTGAAGGCCATCATCTACTCGCTCTTCTCCTGGGAGGAGGGCACGTACGTGATGAGCTTCAAGGAGAAGGCCTCCTCGGAGTCCATCAAGCTGGACGTGCACCCGGCGAACCTCATCGTCCGGGGCATCAAGAAGCTCTACAAGCCGGAGCGCCTGCGCCGCCTGCTCCAGCCCGAGGACCGGCTCATCCCCGCCGTCGCCCCCGCCTATGGCCTCAACGAGGTGGAGCTGGAGCGCTGGGAGGCGGAGCTGCTGCCGAAGATCGACGGCAACCGCGTGGTGGCGGAGCTGCTCGCGTTCGCCAACCGCCCGGAGCACGTCGTCCACGGCTTCCTGGTGTCGATGATGGCCCTGGGCATCCTGGACAAGCGGTAGCCCGCCCCGCGCTGGCGCGGAGCTCCTGCCGCGCCGGCTAGCCCAGCCGCGAGCCGATCCAGAACAGGCCGAGCGCGCCGGAGCCCAGCGCGACGCCGCGTTGGATCCACAGGCTGATGCGCGCGTTGGCGCGCGACAGGCCCTCGGCGAACAGCAGGCCCACCGCGCCCATGCCGATGAGGATGCCCAGCGCGAAGCCGGGCAGGTACGTCCACGCGGACAGGCTCATGCTGCCGCCCACCAGCAGCGGGGGCAGGGCGATGAGCAGCGAGCGCACGCCGCTCACGGCCATGAAGGCGCCCGCGGCGGTGCTCACGGTGTGTACGTGCTCGTGTGGCTCGCGGTCGTGGCCGGGCAGGTGCGGGTGCCCGTGGTCCAGGCTGTGCGGGAAGATGAGGGCGGTGACGGCCAGCGCCACCAGCACCGCGCCACCGAACACCTCCGCCCACCGCTCGAAGGTCTCCGACAGGCCCACGCCCGCGAAGAGGCACACCGCGGCGATACCGCCCAGCATGGCCGCGTGGCCCAGGGCGAACCGCAGCGCCGTCGTCAGCGCGACGCGGCGCCGGCCGCCCCCCAGGGTGCCGAGCGTGGCCATGGCGGCGCAGTGATCCGGCCCCAGGGCGTGGAGCAGGCCTTGGGTCAGGCCGAGCAGGAAGGCGAGCAGGATGGGAGCCACGACGCCGCACCCTAGCCGTGGTTTAACCGGGTGGCCAGCAGGAGGAAGCACCACACCATGCGCATTGCCCATCCACGACACTCCGCCGCGCTGCTGTTGGCGGGGCTGCTCGCCCTGTCGGGCTGCTCCACCGATCCCGGTCCGGAGCAGCTGCAGAAGGCCGAAGGCCGCTACCAGGAGTTGATCAACCAGAACGTCGCACCGCAGGACCCGGCCTGGACGGAAGTCGTCGCCCAGTTCGAGGCCGTCCCCAAGGAATCCAAGAGCCGCCCCGAGGCCGAGAAGCGGCTGGCCGCGCTGAAGGCCGCCCGCGAGAAGCTCCCACCGCGTCCCCTGGCCCGCCCCGGCGCGACCGGCGCTGGCGCCAGCGACGTGGAGACGAAGCGCGCCGCGTGCGAGGCCCTGGCCAAGAAGATGGGCGAGTCCCACACGGACACGACGCGCAACATGCTGCGCCACGTGCTGGAGAGCTGCCAGGCGGAGCTGGTCCGGCTGGAGGCCAACGCCCACCCGCCGGGCGAGGAAGTGCATCCGCCGGGTGAGGCGACGCACTGAGCTGAAGCGCGCGTGGAGTTGAGAAGCCCGCGGGGTCTGGGTATGGAGCCGACGCATGCCCATGCCCCAAGCAGGTGACAAGGCCCCCGGCTTCTCGCTCCCCGACCAGAGCGGCGCCACCGTCTCCCTCTCACAGTTCAAGGGGCGGCACGTCGTCCTCTACTTCTACCCGAAGGACGCGACCCCCGGCTGCACCACGGAGGCGTGCGACTTCCGCGACGAGCACTCCGCGCTGGTGAAGGCCGGCGCGGTGGTGCTGGGCGTCTCTCCGGACAGCGTCGCGAGCCACCAGAAGTTCGCCACGAAGCAGGGCCTGCCCTTCTCGCTGCTGGCGGACCCCGAGCACGCGCTGGCGGACGCGTACGGCGTGTGGGGGGAGAAGTCCCTCTACGGCCGCAAGTTCATGGGCCTCATCCGCGCGACCTTCCTCATCGGGCCGGAGGGCAAGGTCGTCCGCGCGTGGCCCAAGGTGAAGGTGGCCGGACACGTCGCCGAGGTCCTGGCCACGCTCCAGCAGCCCTCCGGCGCGGCTGCGGCGCCCAAGGCTCCGGCGGCGAAGCAGGCCCCGGCGGCGGTGACGAAGCCAGCGGCTGTCAAGGCGCCGGCGGCGAAGAAGGCTCCGGCGAAGGCCCCGGCGGCGAAGAAGGCTCCGGCGAAGGCCGCGGCCCGGAAGGGGACCCGCGCCTGAGGCGGCGTGGGGCGGCGGGCTTCGGTGCACTCCTGGCGGGACAGGGAGGCCGGGACCGTGTATGCCTGCCCCCGTGGCTGGCCCCTCGCTCCCCCGGGAGGGACCGGCCGTTCACGATGCAGCCCCACGGGCCTCCGGGCCCGACAGCGGGCGACCGGCGATGCCAGCCCCCGGGTGCGTGCCTGGTGGTTGGTGGGCACGGCATGACCATTCCTCGGGGATGGCGGAGACGATGAACATGCGCGAGCGAGGCATTCAGCGGTGGATGGGAGCGGCGGCGCTGGCGGCGGGCGTGCTGCTGGGCACGGCCTGCGGTGAGCTCCCGGAGACGGGCGGCAGGCAGCCGAACGAGTCGCGGGGCAATGCCTTCGCGCAGCGCGGCGCGCAGCCGGAGCCCGTCTACAACGTGGCCGAGCAGCAGGGCCACGAGAACCCGGCGGACGCGCACCACGGCGACCTGGCCGCGAAGCTGCCGCCGCACGTGCTGACGGTGGACCGGGGCTACAACGGGACCATCGGGACGATTGGCTCCAGCATCGACCCGCGCACCAAGGCCACGGAGGGCAAGTCCAACAACTCCAAGTGGGACGACGCGGGCGGCATGATGGCGCACCGCTACGCCACGCTCGGCGGCGCCGGGTACTCGCCCGCGGCCGTGGGGCTGGGCGGCTGGGCGACGTCCTCCGCGAACGAAGAGGCGCACGGCTACGAGCAGCCCTACAGCTACGTCAGCCCGCCCATCTACCTGCGGGACCGCTAGCCGTCCTGGAGGTCCAGCGGCGTCCGCCGGCCAGCGTGCCTGCGGGCGCCCGCGCTCCGGCCCCGCCACTCCCGGCGGGAGACCGGGGTGGCCACTCCTTCTGTCGAGGCCGTCGCGGCTTCCAGAAGGAGCAGGCCATGCAATCGAAGACCCTTCATCGTTGGACGCTGCTGGGCGTGTGTGTCGCCACGGCCGCCGTGGTGGGCCCCGCCTGCAACCGCGACAGGCCCACCATGCCGCGTGCGGGGAGCCGCTATCAGGGGGTCGTCAACACGCAGCAGCCCGCGCCGCCCGGCACCGGAGGCTCCGGCACGAACGTGCCCACCGACGCGAAGGGGACGCCCACGCAGCCCCAGCCTTCGGGCGCGCAGGGCCTGAGCAACCAGATTGGCGCGCCGGGCTACACCTCGCCCAACGAGAACACGAAGGACCCCGGGGGCGCGCGGCCGTTCATCCAGGGCCACGAAGGGCAACAGCGGTGACGCGCGTCCGTGGCGGTCTCTATCTTGTTGTTGCTTGGATGGTTTGAATTATTGCCTTGTCTTGTTTTGGAGTGGTTGGCGGTGAGGTGGAATCCACCCGGCTCCGCGAAGTAGTTGCTGGATGGAGGCCATTTCGCCGCGCATGGGTCCCCGCTGATATGTGATTGCACTGCCGGGCGGGCTCGCCGGGTGCTCAGAGGGGACTTCCATGCGAGGAGTGAAGAGGCGGTCGCCTGCCCTGGTGCTGGGGCTGGCGCTGGCGGTCATGGCCTGTGGGGGACAGTCGCGCGAGGAGGGGAGCGCGCACCTGGTGGCGATGATCCAGTCCGCGAGCGCGGACAGCATCACCCAGGTCACCGTGAACGTGAGCGGGCCTGGGATGGCGCCTGTTTCAGGCTCCCTCTCCCGGGTGGGAAGCAGTTGGAGCGGCACGCTGTCCGCCATTCCCGTAGGCACTGGCCGCGACTTCACCGCGAAGGCGTTCGACGCCGGGGGCGTGCTCCGCTTCGAGGGCCAGGCGCTGGGCGTCACCATTGGGACCGGGCAGACGACGGTGCTCCTCACCCTGCAGGACCTGGAGCCCCCGCCGCCCTTCGACAACGACGCGCCGCGCATCAGCTCGCTCATCGTGTCCTCCAGCACCGTCGCGCCGGGAGGAAGCATCACGTTGACGGCCGTGGCCAAGGACCCCAACGCGGGGGACACGCTGACGTATGCGTGGACGGCGCCGTCGGGCACCTTCAGCGCCGCGGCCAGCGCCGCCACGACCTGGACGGCGCCCTCGGTGGAGGGGCCCGTCATCCTCACGCTGACGGTGCGCGACTCGCAGGGCGCGGAGGCCCGGCTGGGCGTCACCCTGATGGTGACGATCCCTACGGGGCAGGCGCAGGTCCAGGCCTCCTTCAACCTGTGGCCCCAGGTGACGCGCATCACCGCGTCCGAGACGGCGGTGGGCGTGGGGGGAACGACGGTCGCCACGGCCCTGGTGATGGACGCGGATGGGGACGGGCTTTCGTACCTGTGGACCGCGGGCTGCGAGGGCACCTGGACGAATGCCACGAAGGCCACCGCGTCCTTCACGCCCAGCGCGGTTCCTCCCGCGGCGGAGGATTGCAACCGCTGCCCGCTGACCTTGACGGTGCGGGACGGGCGGGGCGGCGTGGGGACCGGGACGCTGCGCATCTGCGTGGGCCCCCAGGACACCCTTCGCTTCCACCCGGAGATTGTCGGCACGTCGCCCACCACGGCCACGGTGGTGGCCACTTCCCGGATGACCTTCGGGGTGACGGCGTGGGACGCGCAGTCCAGCCCGCTCACGTTCCACTGGACCGCGGGGGGCGGCACCTTCGAGCCGCCTGTGGCGGATGGCACCTCGAGCGAGGCCGTGTGGCTGCCGCCGGCCTGCATCGCCCAGGGCGCTCAGCCCACCGTCGTCGCCACCGTGGAGAACGCCCTGGGGTTGTCCACGGCGAAGACCTTCACGGTGACGGGGCTGCCGGCCTGCGCGTATTCCGGTTGGAGCTCCGCGGGCACGCTGGGCTCCGCGCGGACGTACGTCAGCGCGGCGGTGCTGCCCTCGGGGCGGGTGCTGGCGGCGGGGGGCTACACCGTGGGCGAGGGGGACATGGCGGCGAAGCCCGTCGCGGAGCTGTACGACCCGGCGACGCGCGCCTGGGCGGCGACGGGCAGCATGGGCGTGGGGCGCCGTGAGCACACGTTGACGACGCTGCCATCGGGGAAGGTGCTGGCGGTCGGTGGCTACACCCGCCTTACCGATGTGCCCCTGGCCACGGCGGAACTCTACGACCCTGCGACGGGGAGCTGGACGCCGACGGGCAGCATGGCGTTGGGCCGCTTCGGGCATGGCGCGGTGCTGCTGCCGACCGGGGAGGTCCTGGTGGTGGGGGGCGTGGTGGGCAAGGCCAACGGTGGAAGCCCGACGGACACCGTGGAGCTCTACAACCCGGTGACGGGGACGTGGCGTTCCACGGGCAAGCTGTCCGTGAGTCGCCGGCTGCATGCCGTGGCCTTGCTGCCCTCCGGTCAGGTGTTGGCGGCGGGAGGTGTCTCGGGGGCGGGGCTCCCGCTGGGCCCGGCGGAGCTCTATGACCCCGCGACGGGAGCGTGGACGGCCGCGGGGACCCTGGTCCAGCCCCGGTCGTCGCACACCCTGACGGTGCTCGCGTCGGGGCAGGTATTGGCCGCGACGGGGACGAACAAGACGCAGCTCGTCAGCGTGGCGGAGCTGTACGACCCGGCGACCCGGTCCTGGCGCGCAGTGGGAAAGATGCTCCAGGGCCGCACCCGAGCCGTGTCGACGCTGCTGCCGTCGGGACGGGTGCTCGTCGCGGGCGGCAGCTCCGTGTTCGGGACGACCACCGCGACAGGCCTGTCCGAGGTGTTCGATCCCAGCTCGGGGCTGTGGACCGCCACGTCGAGCCTGGGGCGGCCCCGCATGGAGCCCGGGGCCGTGCTGCTGCCATCGGGACAGTTCATGGTGGTGGGGGGCTTCGCTGGCTTCTCCCTCTCCGCCGCGGAGCTGTACACCGAGTAGCCCTGCGCGCTGTCAGCGCGACGCGAGCATGACCTCCGTGGGGTCCTTGCCGGTGAACGCACTGGCGAGGCCCTGCGCGAGGGCGCGGTGCTCCGCGTCGCCCAGCGTGGCGAGCCGGTCCTCGGCGGGGTGGGCGAAGCGGGCGGCGAGCGCGTCCAGGCGCCGGTGCGCTTCGGCGATGCGCTCGCGCGGGACGCGGCCGGACTCCACCGCCTTCACCAGCGCCTCGATGGCGGTGCGCTGCACGTCCGCCTTGTGGCACACGAGGAACAGGTCCACGCCCGCGAGCGTGCCCTGCACCGCGGCCTCCGCCACGGAGTAGTGGTCCGCGATGGCCTTCATCTCCAGGTCGTCGCTGACGAGCACCCCGTGGAAGCCCACCTCCTCGCGAAGCAGGTCGTGCAGCGCGCGGCGGCTCATCGTCGCGGGGACACCCTGCTCCAGCGCGTCGAAGAGCACGTGCGCCGTCATCAACGACGCGAGCCCCGCCTTCGCGAAGGCGTGGAAGGGCACCAGCTCCACGCGGCGCAGGCGCTCCAGGTCGTGCGGCAGGCGGGGCAGGGTGAGGTGGCTGTCCGTCGTCGTGTCTCCATGTCCCGGGAAGTGCTTCCCGCACGACGCCACGCCCCCTGCCTCCAGGCCCTTCGCGAGCGCCACGCCCAGCCGGCCCACCTCCGCCGGGTCCCGGCTGAAGCTGCGGTCGCCAATCACCGGGTTGGCCGGGTTGGTGTCCACGTCGAGCACCGGCGCGAAGTCCCAGTCGAAGCCCACGGCGCGCAGCTCGTGCGCGAGCAGCCGGCCCACGCGCTCCGCCAGGGCTTCGTCGCCGCGCTGTCCCAGCTCGCGCATGGGGGGCAGGGCGGTGAAGGGCTCGCCGCGAAGCCGCGCCACCCGGCCGCCCTCCTGGTCCACGGAGAGGATGAAGGGCCGGCCCGCGCGCACCTTCAGCTCGTGGCACAACGCCGCGGTCTCCGCCGCCGTGCCCACGTTGCGCTTGAAGAGGATGGCGCCGTAGAGGCCGTCGTCCATCAGCGCCGCGAGGTCGGCGTCGATGCGGGTGCCAGGAAAGCCCACCATGAACAGGCGGGCGCAGTCGCGGTAGAGGGCGGAAGCAGGGCTCACGGCCGCGCAGTGTGGCAGAGCCAGACGCCCCTGGGGCATCGGATGCGCGCCCGGACCGTCGGCTGCCTGTCAGGGCGCGGGGCGGCCAGCGCGTGGCCTCCCCTGAAGCCGTCGTCCGGAGCCGCCCCGGGGGGGCGACGGCACCGGGCCGCTACTTGCGCAGCAGCGTGCCCTCGAAGAAGAACGCCAGGCACGCGGCCAGGATGAGCCACGTCCACAGCGGCACCGAGGGCTTGTCCGAGTCCCCCGTGGAGGCCTTCACCGTGTCCTCGCCGAAGTAGGCGGTCAGCGTGTCTTGCGGCACGCGGGTCAGGTCACTCTCCGCCGGGTCCAACGTGGCGGCGAAGTCCAGCGCGGCCACGGGCTTCCCCTCCGCGCCCAGCACCGTGTGCACGCCGGGCTGCACCGTGGGGCCCGCGACGAACGAGCCGTCCGGCTGCGCCTTCACCGGCAGCTCGCTTCCGTCCGGCGCGCGGACCGCGCTCACCTTCTGCGTGCCCTCGGGGCGCAGCGTCACCGACTCGCCCACGCGCACGCGCACCTCCTCGCGCTCCTCCAGGGAGCCGGTGAGGTACGCGGCGAAGCGCTGCATCAGCGGCAGGAAGCTGGTCCGGATGGCGAAGTCGCTCCAGTCGCGGTCCACCGTGCTGGTGAACAGCGCCACGCGCCCCTTGCCCCGGCGCGCCACGGCCACCGCCGGCGCCCCGTCCTCGTACGTGGCCAGCACCTGGCTGGTGCCCGGCGCGGACGGGCTGTCCGCCTCCAGCAGCATGTACTTGTAGAAGCGCGCCCCGATGAGCCCCTCCTCCGCGCGGCCCGTGAAGGGCGCGAACAGCGGATGGTCCACCTTCACCTGCGCCAGCTTCGCCGTCTTCGTGTCCGCGTCGGGGTCCTCCCGCTCGGCGCTCGTGCGCACGAGGCGCAGCGGGCGGGGCAGCAACGTCCCCAGCCGCTGGTTGTACGCCTCCGGGTTCACGTGGTCGCCCACGCTCACGAACAGGCCGCCGCCGTTCTCCACGAAGGCGGTGAGCTTCGCGGCCTCTTCCTCGGAGGGGGCGGACGTGTTCAGCAGCAGCACCAGGTCATACGCGCTGAAGTCCTCGCGCAGCCCCACCTCCGCGTCGCGCACCGCCACGTCCACCGGCGAGCCGGGTGACGTGAGCGCCGCGTCCACGAAGAAGGCCTCGTCCCGGTAACGCGTCGCGTGCGGCGCCCCGTTCACCACCAGCGCCTTCAGGCCGCGCGGCACCGGCAGCACGAAGGCCCGCTGGTCGTCGTCCGCCAGCGCGTCCGGCGTCAGCGTCACCGCGCCCACCACCGTGCCACCCTGGGGGAAGCGCACCGTGAGCGTCTTCTGCGTCGTGCCACCCGCCGGCACGTCCAGGAAGCCCTTGGCCAGCGTGGACTCGCCCACGCGCACCGCGGCCTCCAGGTCCTTCGCGGGCTTCGCGCCGAAGTTGCGCACCGTGAACGTGAACTGGTACGCGCGCGGCCCCGCCTGGAGCGCGGGCTCCACCCGCAGGTCCACCAGCGCGTGGTTGTCCAGGGACTCGCGCCCCGACGCCACGTCGCGCAGCACGACCTCCGGCTTCACCATCGCGCCCGTGGGGCCCTTCACCGTGGGCGGCGGCGCTTCCAGCCGGAAGCCGGAGGCCGCCATGTCGGAGACCACCACCAGGCGCTTGCCCGGCATCGGGTTCTCCTCCAGCGCCCGCGCGGCCAGGTCCAGACAGCGGGACAGGTCCGCCGCGCCGGAGGTGGGCTTCGCCTCGTCCACCAGCGCCCGCAGGCGCGCGCGGTCGAAGCCCGGGGCCGGAGGCGCCTCCGGCGAGCCCGTGCACACCATCACCGTGGCGGGCTCTTCTGGCAGCAGGTCCTTGAGCGCGTCGCGCGCCTCGTCGCGGCCCTTCTCGAAGTTCGACGTGCCGTCCGACCAGCGCATGGACAGCGAGGCGTCCAGGATGATGGCCGTGGCGGCGGGGCCGCGCGTCAGCGTGGCCGCCTGCGCGTCCCGGGTGAACTCCGGCCTCGCCAGCGCCAGGGGAATGGCCAGCAGGATGAGCGTGCGCAGCGCGTAGAGCAGCAGCCGCTTCAGCTTGAGCCGGCTCGCCGTGCGCTTCTGGCTGCGCAGCACGAAGGCCAGCGGCCCGAAGGGGTGCGCCCGCGGCCGGCGCCGGTCGAACAGGTGCACCAGCACCGGGATGAGCGCACCCAGCGCGCCCAAGAGGAACCACGGGTTGCCGAACGTCACCGGCGCCTCCCTCGGCGGCCCAGGAAGCGCAGCAACACCTCATCCAGCCGCTCGTCGGTGCGCACCAGCTCGTAGTCCACGTCGGCCTCGGCGCACTTCGCCTTCACGTCCGCGAGGAACGCGCCGAACTCCTCCAGGTAGCTCTGCTTGATTTCGCGCGGGTTCACCTCGACGCGGCCCTCGCCCTCCATGTCCAGGAAGAGCGTGGGGTCGTCGAAGGGGAACGTCAGCTCCGCGGGGTCCACCAGGTGGAACACCGCCACGTCGTTCTTGCGCTGCCGCAGCGCCAGCACCCGCTTCAGCGCCTCCTGCCGTTCGTCCAGCAGGTCCGTCAGCACGATGACCGTGGAGCGCCGGGGCAGCACCTCCGCCAGGTGGTCCGCCGCGCTGCCCAGGTCCGTGGGGCCCTTCGCCTCCGTGTGCTCCAGCGCGTCCAGCAGCACGTTGAGGTGCCCGGCCGAAGCGCGGGGCGGCACGTCGCGGAACGCCCCGCCCACCATCAGCGCGAGGCCCGCCGCGTCCTGCTGCCGCACGAGCAGGTAGCTGAGCGCGCCCGCGAGCGTCTTCGCGACCTCCAGCTTGGACAGCGCGCCGCTCTGGTAGCCCATGGACGCGGACGCATCCACGACCATCACCGCGCGCAGGTTCGTCTCATGCTCGAAGCGCTTGACGTAGTACTTGTCGAACTTGCCGTAGGCCTTCCAGTCCAGGTGCCGGAGCTCGTCGCCGGGGGCGTACTCCTTGTGCTCGGCGAACTCCACGCTCTGGCCCTGATGCGGGCTCTTGTGGAGGCCGGACAGCACGCCCTCCATCACCGCGCGGGCGCGCAGCTTCACTCCCTGGAGGCGGGACAGCGTCTGGGCGTCGAGCAGCGCCATGGGGGGACGGGACTAGCCCTTCACCACCGTGAGGAGCTGGTCGATGAGCTTCACCGACGTGATGCCGTCGCTCTCCGCGGTGAAGTTGGGCAGCACGCGGTGGCGCAGCACGGGCCGCGCCAGCGCCCGCACGTCCTCCACCGTGGCCACGAAGCGGCCGTTGAGGATGGCGCGCGCCTTGGCCGCGAGCACCAGGTACTGGCTGGCGCGGGGGCCGGCGCCCCACGACACGTTCTTCGCCACGAAGTCCGGCACGCCCGGCTCCTTGGGGCGCGTGTGGCGCACCAGCTCCACCGCGTAGCGCACCACGTGGTCCGGCACCGGCACGCGGCGCACCAGCTCCTGCAGCGCGAGGATGCGCTCGGGGGAGAGGATCTTCTCCAGCTTCGGAGGCGCGCCCGCGGTGGTGCTCTTGACGATCTGCACCTCCTCCTCGGCGGAGGGGTAGCCCACGTCCACCAGGAACATGAAGCGGTCCAGCTGCGCCTCGGGGAGGGGATAGGTGCCCTCCTGTTCAATGGGGTTCTGCGTCGCGAAGACGAGGAAGGGCAGCTCCAGGGGGTACGTCCGGCCGCCGGCGGTGACGCGGTACTCCTGCATCGCCTGGAGCAGCGCGGCCTGCGTCTTGGGCGGCGTGCGGTTCACCTCGTCCGCGAGGATGATGTTCGCGAACAGGGGGCCCTGCATGAAGCGGAAGGAGCGGCGCCCGGTGGTCTTGTCCTCTTCCAGGATGTCCGTGCCGGTGATGTCCGACGGCATCAGGTCCGGCGTGAACTGGATGCGGTTGAAGGACAGGTTGAGCACGTCCGCCAGCGTGGAGATGAGCAGCGTCTTGGCGAGCCCGGGGACGCCCACGAAGAGGCAGTGGCCGCGGCTGAAGAGCGAAATCAGCAGGTGCTCCACCACGTCGCGCTGGCCGACGACGCGCTTTTCAATCTGCTCGACGATGGCGCTGCGGGCCTGGGCAAGCTCCTCGACGGCGCGCAGGTCCTCGGGGGTGGCGTCGGACGGGGGGAGTGGGGCGGGGGCGGCGCTTTCCATGGAAGGGTTCTCTTAATCGGCGCGCGGGGGGCGGACCAACGGTTTCCGTCGCCTCGGCGCCCGAGCGTGGGGTGGCAACCGTTCCGTGCCCTGTGTATTCCGAGGCGACAGGCACGGGTCCCCCCGGCCCCGCGCCCGTCCCCCCGTCCGCCCCCCGGCCGGTTTCGAGTCCCCTGGGGGAGGGGGGAATGCCGCACCGTGGACACACTGCTTACGTTCCCAAGGCACCTGCGATGGAGCAGGGCAGGCATGGGAGCACGGCATGCGTTCAGCACGACGGGTCATCTGGGGCGGGTGGGCACTTCTGGGCGCGGGACTCCTCGGGCTGGGCGGTACCGCCTGCGGGGGGGCCTCGGCCGACGAAGGCGCGGATGGGACGGCCCGTGCGGAAGTCCAGAATCCCGTCCCCTCACCGGCCCCCGACGCGGCGGCCCCCTCCGCCGGGACCCAGGCCCCCTCTGCTGGGACCCAGCCCCCCACGACGGCGGCTCCCGCGCCCGCGGCCCCGGCGGTGAGCCCCTGGTCTCACATGCTGGGAGGTCCGCAGGACGACACGGGGGCGGCGCTGGCGGTGGGGCGGGGCGGGGATGTGCTGTGGGTGACGTCCGGCACGCCGCGCTCGGACGAAGACCGGGCGCAGGTGGAGGGTGAGCGGCTCGTGCTGACGCTGTCGCGCTACACGGCGGACGGGACGAAGCTGTGGGCGAAGGAGTTCGAGCGCAACCGCTTCTCCGACCTGCGTGTGGCCGCCTCCACGGGGGCGGACGGCGCGGTGTTCCTGTCCGGCAACGCGTTCCTGTACTCGGCGGACTTCGGACTGGGAGAGGCGCAGGACGGCTTCCTGGTGAAGTTCTCCCAGGCCGGCGCCCCCGAGTGGCAGCGCCGCGTGGGTCAGAAGGTCTACGGGGTGGCGGCGGACGCGGCCGGCGGCGGGGTGGCCCTGGGGGAGGAGTGGACGACGGAGGCCCATACGCCCCGGTTGGTGCGCTACGCGGCGGACGGCACGGCGCGCTGGACGCGGACGTTCGACGGCGCGCGGGACGGCTCGCGGCTCTCGGCGGTGGCGCTGTCGGCGACGGGGACGTCGGTGGTCGCGGGGCGGCTGGTGGGCCCGGTGACGGTGGACGGGCGCACGTTCGACGCGGAAGGCGCGGGCGGCTTCGTGGTGCTGGCGTTCGACGCGGCCGGCAAGCTGACGTGGGGCCGCGAGGTGCCGGGGGGGAACGGGAGCGTGGGCTCCGTGTCGCTGGGCGCGGACGGCACGGTGGCCGTCGCGGGAGAGGCCGTGGGCCCGCTGGTGTGGAACGGCGCGGCGCTGGATGGGGGTGGGCCGTTCGTGCTCACCGCGAGCGCGGCGGGTGAGGAGCGCTGGGCGAAGCAGCCTTCGTGCGGCACGGCGTCGGTGGGCACGGTGGCGGCGGTGGAGTCCTCGGGCGCGGTGGCGGCCGCGTGCGGCAACACGCTGACGCGCTACGCGGCGGACGGCGCGCTGCTGGGGACGAAGACGCTGGAGCCCGAGGCGTGCGGCAGCGGCACGTGCTCGCTGGCGACGACGGCGCTGGTGGCGCCGCCGACGGCGGGGTTGCTGGTGTCGGGCTGGCAGCGCGATGGGGCGGGTGACACGTGGAACCAGGATGCGTTCCTGCGGCTCGTGGCGCCGTGATTCCAAGCGGGCATCGGGGCCGCGCTACCACGCGACCTCGATGCCTCCGGTGTCTTGCGCCCAGTCGGTGATGGCGCGGTCACGCGTGAGCAGCGGCAGCCCGAGCCTGCGGGCCGCCGCCACGATGAGCCGGTCGAAGAGGTCCCGATGCTCCCAGTCGAGCCGGGCCGCTTCCCGGACATCCGCTTCACTCATGGGCTCGTGAACCAGCTCCGGACAGTCGATGTCGGACCACCAGGCGTCGAGCGTCGTCGGGAACCGCAGCTTCCCTCCTTGGGCGAGCAGCCACGTCTCCAGCACGACAGGGGCAGGCACCACCAGATAGCCACGGCCCTGCTCGAAGGCCGAGAACGCGCGCTTCGCCGTGGGGCCGAGCTTCTGGACCTGGTCGCCCGCGTAGTAGAGCAGGGCATTCGTGTCGAGCACGTAGCCTTCACTCAAGGTCCAATGCCTCCGTGGACGTCAGCACCGAGCGTTGGAGCTGTTCGCTGGGGCTCTCATCCAGGGCTTCCAGGTCACCTGTGATGCGAAGGGAGCCGCGAAGCCTCGACTCGCGCTTTCGTGTGGGGCGCGCCTTGCGCTCCGCTTCCAGCAAGGCCTCCAACCGCGCCGGCGCGATGAGGTACGCCTTCAACTCGTCGTGCACCGTGATGGCGGTGACATGCCGCTGGGTCGCCGCCCGCTGCACGAGCGCGCTGAGCTGGCTGCGCGCTTCGCTGAGCGGGATGCGCTGAACGGCGAGGGGCCACGTGGGCCTGGATGAAGAGGAGGGCCTCGCTGTCGCGGGACGGGGCGGCGTCCGCCGCCGGTGTTTGCTGGCCATGATGTACAGATAATATGGACAGGTCCGACACACCATGCGGCCCGGGTGTCACGCCGCCGCGGTGAGCAGCTTGAGGTCCTGGTTCAGGCTCGGGTCCCTGCGCACGCGCCAGATGTACTGGTCCAGGAAGTAGTGGTGCAGCGCGAAGCCCCAGATGAAGCCCTCCATCAGGTCGCGCAGCGTGAGCCCGTGGGGGCCCAGGGCCACCTTCGCGTCGAACGCGCCGCAGCCCGGGTGCACGCCCATGCCGCAGCCCAGCGTCCGGTACGCCAGCGTGAACGCGAGCCCACAGAGCGCGTAGACGATGAAGCGCTGGCTCACCTTCGGAGCCCATCCGAACGCGGCCCGGTCCACGCCGTCCGCGTGGTAGCGGTTGCGGTGAAAGAACCAGACGATGCCGTGGTACTGCACGTTACTGCACGTTGTGGAACGCCGTCACCGCCACGGTGAACATCAGGAAGTCCATCCGCCGTGACACCGACGGCCAGAACACCAGCGACGTCAGCCCCAGCGCCGCGCCCAGCATCAACAGCTTGGGCCCGTTCACCCCCAGGCCCTGGCGCCACCGCCACACCTGCCGCGCCGCGAGCACGCCCACCACCCCGAGCACGACCGCGAAGCACGCGTGCGCGGCCACGACCTCCCAGGTCGGGTCCGCCATCAGCCCCAGCCGTCGCCTTGCCCCCGGGTGCGTCAGCGCGAACGCCACGAACGGCGCGAGCAACCCCACGTACAGCGTCACGCTGTCCAGCCGCCGGTCCCACGCGTCCCGCTCCCCGGCCTTGCGCTGGTAGAGCACCATGATGCCGTAGTGCTGGCGCACCACGTGCCAGTACGCCCACAGCGCCGCCAGCGTCACGAACACCGCGAACGGCCAGCGCTGCCCCGCCAGCATCGACACCGCGAACACCGCCGGCCCCGCCGCGAACCAGCCCAGGCTGCCCCACAGGAGCCGCGCCCGGGCCTTGCGCTCGCGCGTGTCCAGGTACGTGCGCGACACCGTGGCGAACAGGTGCGGCCCGTCCAGCAACAGCACCCAGGCCCACCACAGCGGCGGCCCGCTCACCCCACCCAGCAGGTGCAGCCCCATCAACGCCAGGCTCGCGCCCAGGCCCCCTACCGTGGAGAGCAGGTCGTGCCGCCGGTCCACCAGCCACCGCGCATGGAGGGGAACCGGGGCGAGAGAGAGAACCGCTTCCATCGGGGACTCCCGTCCGGTGAACCCGGACTCCTTCTCCAGGAAAACGAAGTCCCAGGATAGCTGGGACATACAGGTAAGTCGCAGGCGCACCTGGAGGTATCGTTGGGATACCGGACGGCCGGACAAGGGCCCAGAACCCCCTTGAGGGAATGGCCCTGGCCCGCGACAGTGCCGGTCCATGGATCAAGGTCGGCGTACCTCGGACCGCAAGTCGGTCGGTCTGTTGGTGAAGCTCAAGCATGAGTCCGTGGGGAGCTTCACCGAGGAGTTCGCCACCAACCTCAGCCCGGGCGGCATGTTCATCCGGTCGCGCACGCCGCAGCCGGTGGGGACGCCCGTGCGCTTCGAGGTGCAGATCGCCAACGGCGTGCGCGTGCTCCAGGGCACCGCCACGGTGCGTTGGGTGCGCGAAGTGAACGACCCCGCGGGGCCTCCGGGGATGGGGTTGCAGTTCCAGGAGCTGGATACGCCGAGTCGCGCGCTGGTGGAGCTGATGCTCCAGCGCAAGCCGGGGGGCGGTGCCGCTCCGGTGGCCGCGCCGCTGCCGTCCATCGCTCCCGTGGTCGCGCCCATTGCCGCGCCCGTGCGTCCGGTCGCCGTGCCGCCCGTGGCCGCGCCCGTGCGTCCGGTCGCCGTGCCGCCCGTGGCCGCGCCCGCGCGTCCCGTGGCCGTGGCACCTCCCGCCGCCGCGCCTGTCCGCCCCGCCCCGCAGGCTCCGGGCGGTGTCGCGCTCGATTCGCTCTTCGACGACCTGGATGCGCCCGCGAGCCCCGAGCCCGCCGCGGATGAGCCGTTCTCGCTGGGGGGCCTGGACGAGCCGTTCTCGCTGGGGGGCGCGGACGATGACGGGGGCATTCCGCTGACGGATCCGTCCAGCGAGGTGGACATCCCGCTGGATGAGCTCATCGCGGGCACGCCGCCTCCCACGGTGCAGGGCGTGCTGACGGGCGACGACGAGCCGCTGCCTGGGTTGGACTTCGAGTTCGAGGTCCCGGTCTCGGACTCGCCCATCGCGATGGGCGAGTCGCTGGACGAGGTGCCCATCGAGATGGGCTTCTCGGTGGAGGATGGATCCGCGTCGGAGTCCGGTGACGGCGGCGGATTCGAGCTGGACATGTCGGACGCCTTCGAGCCCGCGCCGCCGCGAGTCGCGCCAGTGCCTCCGGTGTCCGTGCCGCGAGCGGCCCCACCGCCGCCCGCCGTGATGGCGGTGGTGCCTCCCGTCGCTCCTGCCCAGACCTCCGGTGGCAGCACCGAGTTCGAGCTGGACCTGTCGGTGGATGACGACGGGCCGCTGGAGCTGGCGCGCGAGCCCGCGTCGTCGCCGGGTCGTCACCGTCCGCTGGGCCGCGAGCCCGCATCGTCGCCGGGTCGTCCCGCGCCGGGGTTGGGGCGCGAGCCTGGATCCGCGTCTGGCCGTGCCGCGCCGGGACTGGGCCGCGAGCCTGGATCCGCGTCTGGCCGTGCTGCTGCACCAGGGTTGGGCCGCGAGCCTGGATCCGCGTCTGGCCGTGCCGCGCCGGGACTGGGGCGCGAGCCCGGCTCCGCTTCAGGTCGTGCCGCTGCACCGGGGCTGGGCCGTGAGCCTGGATCCGCTTCAGGCCGTGCCGCGCCGGGACTGGGCCGTGAGCCGGGTTCCGCCGCCGGGCGCCCCGGCGCGCGTGCCCCTGCTCCTGGCGAACTGCCGCTGGAGCCCGGCTCCTTCGCCAACCGCCCCGCCGCGCCGGGACTGGGCCGCGAGCCGGGCTCGGCCTCCGGGCGCCCCGGCGCGCCAGACCTTTCACAGGAGCCCGCGTCCTCCTGGGGCCGCGCCGTCCCGCAGCAGCCGCCGCCCCCCGCGCCGCGCGCGTCCGGCGGCAGCGCCGAGTTCGACCTGGACCTGTCCTTCGACGACGACGGGCCGCTGGAGCTGATGCGCGAGCCCACGTCCTCGCCGGGACGTCCCAGCGCGAGGCCCGCCGCTCCACCGCCGCAGGCGCGTCCGGAGGTGCTTCCTCCGTCCGTGCGCCAGGCCCCCGCCGCCCCCGCCGCGCCGAGCGCCCCCGCGATGCTGGCCCCCGCCGCCGCGCCCCAGGTGGCCACGCCCGCGCTGGACGCCAATGGCCAGCCGCGCCCCATCTACCTCACGCCGCCGCAGGCGTTGTCCGGCACGGGGCCCGTGATTGGCATCGACCTGGGCACCACCAACTCCTGCGTGGCGCTCCTCACGAACGGCCGGCCCGTCGTGCTGCGCTCGCGCGAGGGTTACAACACCATCCCGTCCGTCATCTCGCTGAACGCGCAGAACAAGCTGCTCGTCAGCCACCGCGCGAAGAACCAGCTCGTCCTCCGGCCCACGCACACCATCTACGGCGCGAAGCGTCTGGTGGGCCGGCCCTATGACAGCGCCGTGGTGAAGCAGGTGCGCGAGCGCTTCCACTACGAAATCACCCCCGACGCCGCCGGTCGCGCCGCCGTGCGCCTGGGCCCTGACGTGCTGTCGCTGGAAGAGGTGCAGGGCATCATCCTGCGCGAGTGCAAGGAGATGGCCGAAACCCACCTCAACCAGAAGGTGGAGCGCGCCGTGGTGACGGTGCCGGCCTACTACTCCGAGCCCCAGCGTGAAGCCGTCCGCAAGGCGGGCCACATGGCCGGCCTCAAGGTGGAGCGCATCCTCAACGAGCCCACGTCGGCGGCGCTCGCGTATGGCCTCAACCGCGAGCTGAACAAGAAGGTGCTCGTCTACGACCTGGGCGGCGGCACCTTCGACGCGACCATCCTGCGCATCGAGAAGAACGTCTTCGAGGTGCTGGGCACCGGCGGCGACATCTTCCTGGGCGGTATCGACTTCGACAACCTCATCGTCGACTTCCTCCTGGAGCGCTTCCAGGAGAAGGAGGGCATCGCGTTCAACGGGGACGGCATCGCGCTGTCGCGCGTGGGTGACGCCGCCGAGCGCGCGAAGATGGGGCTGTCCGAGCGCAGCACCTTCGAGGTCCACATCCCCATGCTGATGATGGACGACGCGGGCCGCCCCCGGGACCTGCGCGTGACGCTGTCGCGCCAGGACCTGGAGAAGATCTGCGATCCGCTGCTCAACCGCACCATCGACGTGGTGCGGGACGTGCTCCTGGACTCCAAGCTGCGCGCGTCCGACGTGGACGACATCATCCTCGTGGGCGGTATGAGCCGCATGCCGCTGGTGCGCGACAAGCTCAAGGGCCTCTTCGGAAAGAACGCGCAAGCGAGCGTCAACGCGGACGAGGCCGTGGCGCTGGGCGCGGCGCTGTACTCCGGCTCGGTGGACAAGGTGAGCAGCGTGGTGCTCATCGACGTGCTGCCCATGACCATCGGCGTGGCCATGCCCGGTGGCGGCTTCAAGCGCGTCATCGAGCGCAACAGCCCGTTGCCCACGCAGCGCTCGTTCGCCATCAGCACCTCGCAGGACAACGAAGAGCGGATGGAGCTGTCCATCTTCCAGGGCGAGGACAACCACATCTCCGCCAACGAATACCTGGGCACCGTGCGAATGGAAGGACTGCCGCGCGGTCCCAAGGGCTCCGTGCGCGTCGCCGTCACGCTCAAGCTCGACTCCGAATGCGTGCTGCACGTGGAGGCGCGTGAGTACTCGTCGCGCAAGGAGGTGAAGGCGACGCTCGCCACGCGCTACTCGCCGGAGGAGCTCCAGAAGCAGCTCCAGGTGAGCAAGGAGGCGGTCAGCGCCGCCGAGGAGCGCCGGGGCGCCGACCTCAAGGAGCGCGCGGGCCGCTTCTGGGGCTTCGTGAAGAAGGCGCTGGGTCGCAAGTAGACTCCGGGCCCATGACCGCTTCGGCCCCCCGTTACATGGCGCGCTTCCGTTGCATCGCGGAGGCGTGCGAGGACACCTGCTGCGCGGGGCTGACGGTGCCCATCAGCGAGTCGCGCTGGAGCCTGCTGCGCCAGAAGGTGGCGGGCGGTCCGGACGAGGCGCGGGTCTCGGCGTTGATCACCCCCAATCCGGACGGCGCCACGGGCCAGCAGGCGGGCATCCTGGGCAAGCGCGCGGATGGGCACTGCGCCTTCCTGGATGAAGCGAAGCTGTGTTCGCTCCAGCGGAAGCATGGCGAAGCCGTGCTGCCGGACGGCTGCTCCGTCTTCCCGCGCGTGCTGACGCGCTGGGGCGCGCAGGTGGAGATGGCGGGGTCGCTCGCGTGTCCGGAGACGGCCCGCCTGTGCCTGCTGGCGGAGGACGCGCTGGTGCGCGAGCCCGTGCCCGAGGCGCAGGCCCTGCGCCCGCAGGTCGCGCGGCAGGTCGCCTCCGGTGACGACGCCTGGACGGCCCACGCGGACGCGGTGCGCGAAGCGATGCTGCGGCTGCTCACGCGCGGTGAGGTGCCTTTCGCCACGCGCCTGTACGCGCTGGGCTCCATGGCGCTGGACCTGGGGGACTTCTATTTCCCGGAGACGCCAGCGTTCACGGGGGATGGCGCCGCGCATCCAGGCGAGGCGTCACCCGCGAGCGCGCGCGAAGCGGAGCCCGGAGAGGCAGCCTCCGCGAGCGACGTGCGGACGGCCCCACGCGAGGAGTCCGCCGAGGCGCGGCTCGCGCGCATCCTGAGCGAGTACGAGTCCACGGACACGTTCACGTCCCTGCATGCGCGACTCGACGCCCTGGAGCTGCCCGGAGGTCCCTGGGCCGGCATCTGCGGCGCCGTGCTCCGCTCGCGCGAGGCCGCCGTCGGCAGCCCCCGGTTCCTCTCGCTCGTGCGCGACGTGCGCGCATCGTACGGTGGCGCGGACGCCTCACCGGACGATGCGTGGCGCCTCCACGCGGCCCGCCGCGCGGCGCTGGAGTCCCTGCACGGCGAGCGCTTGCACCGCTACTTCCTGCACCACGCGCTCAACCACGTCCTGCGCCACCCGTTCACCGAAGCCCCGAGCCTCCTGAACGCCGTGTTCCTGCTCGTCCTGCGCGCCTCCGTGGTGCGCTGGGTCCTGCTGGGACACCCTGCCGTGGTGGCGCTGCTGGATGCTCCGGAGACGCCGGCCGCGGCCCTGGACGCCGCCGCGGTCGAGTCCTTCCAACTCGTCGCCAAGCACGTCGAACAGGCGCCCCCGTTCCTCGACTTCGCGAAGGGGCTGGCCGGCGAAGGTCCGGAGACCTTCGCGCGGCTGCTCATCCTGGTGAAGGGCCTGTAGCGCCGCCCGTCAGCCCTGGCCCTTCGGCTTCGCGCCCAGCTGCTGCATGGCCCGCTGGAACGACGGGTACTCGTGCGCGCCCTGGATGGCCACCTTCTCCCCCAGGATGAACGTGGGCACCGCGCGGATGCCCATCTCCTGGGCCTCGCGCACGGACTGCTCCACCACCTGTCGGTAGCGGCCGTCCTCCACGGCGCGCTGCAAGGCGTCCGGATCCAGCCCGGCCTCCTCACCCGCGCCCCGGAGCGTGTCCCACTGCCAGAGGTCCTGACCCTCGCTCCAGTACCGGCGCAGGATGGCGGCCTGGAAGGGCTCCAGCCGGCCTTGTGAGCGCGCGTACTCCGCCGCCTCGTGCGCACGGCGCGTCGACGGGATGATGTCCCGTTGCACCATCTTCAGCCCGGCCTTCGCGGCCCGCAGCTTCAGCGGGTTGTTCGGGTCCTTCATTCCCTGGCGCACGTACTCGGGCAGCGGCAGCCCTTCCGGAGGGGTCTCCGGGCGCAGGAAGTAGGGATGCCACTCCACCTGGACGTCGTATTCCTTCTTCAGCTTCTCGACCTCACCGAGGCCGACGTAACACCAGGGTCAAACGAAGTCGGACCAGATGTGGATGACGATGGGTGCGCTCATGGCTTGAATCTCTAGCACCGCGCGTCAGGGCCTTCCACCCCTTCCAGCGTGGCCCGCACCCAGCGGTGGACAGAGCCTCCCGCCAGAGGCACGGTCCCGGTTCCATCTCCCAGGAGGAATCTTCCGTGCCCCTGTCGCTCCTCGCGGCCCTGGCCCTCGGCGCCGCTCCGGCGCCCGCGCCCCGGCCGTTCACCCAGCAGGACCTGGTCACGCTGCGCCGGCTCAGCAGCCCGCGCGTGTCACCCGACGGCCGCCAGGTCGCCTATGTCCTGCGCTCCACCGACCTGGAGATGAACCGCGGTCGCACCGACCTGTGGCTCGTCAACCTGGACGGCACGAACGGCCGGCAGCTCACCGCCCATCCGGACAACGACAGCGACCCGGTGTGGGCCCCGGACGGCAAGAGCCTCTTCTTCCTGTCCTCGCGCGGCGGTTCGTCCCAGGTGTGGCGCCTGCCCGTGGATGGCGGTGAGCCGCTGCCCGTCACGCAGCTGCCGCTGGACGTGAACAGCTTCGCGCTGTCGCGCGACGGCCAGCAGCTCGCGGTGGCGCTGGACGTGTTCCCCGACTGCGCGAACCTCTCCTGCAACACCCTGCGCTTCGCGGAGGCGCAGAAGAAGAAGACCACCGGCCGCGTCTACGACCAGCTCTTCTTCCGCCACTGGGACACCTGGCGGGACGGCACGCGCTCACACCTGTTCGTGGTCCCCGTGGCCGGGGGCACGCCCGTGGACGTGATGAAGGGCATGGACGCGGACGCGCCCAGCAAGCCCTTCGGCGGCGCGGAGGAGTTCACCTTCACGCCGGACGGCAAGGGCATCGTCTTCGCCGCGCGCGACGTGGGCCGCGCCGAGGCGTGGTCCACCGACCTGGACCTCTTCCTCGCGCCCATCGACGGCAAGGCGAAGCCGCGCAAGCTCACGGAGAAGAACCGCGCCACCGACACCAGCCCGGTGTTCAGCCCGGACGGCAAGACGCTCGCGTACGCGGCCATGTCGCGCCCCGGCTACGAGTCCGACCGCTACCGCATCATCCTGCGCACGTGGCCGGGCGGCCAGGAGCGCGTGCTCGCCGAGAGCTGGGACCACTCCGCCAGCTCGCTCGCGTGGAGCCGCGACGGCGCCACGCTCTACACCACCGCCAATGACGTGGGGCAGAACCCCGTGTTCGCGCTGGACGTGGCCTCTGGCGACGTGCGCCGCCTCACGCAGGGCGGCAACGCGGACGGCGCCCAGCCCGCGGCGGACGGACAGGTCGTCTACGCGCTGGATGACCTGGACTCGCCGTCGGACCTGTACGCGGTGAAGGCGGACGGCACCGGCGCCCGGCAGCTCACGCAGGTGAACAAGGACGCGCTCGCGGGCCTCAAGTTCGGCGCCTTCGAACAGTTCGAGTTCAAGGGCTGGAACGACGAGACCGTGCGCGGCTACGTCGTGAAGCCGGTGGACTTCGACCCGAAGCGCCAGTACCCGCTGGCCTTCCTCATCCACGGCGGCCCGCAGGGCAGCTTCGGCAACCACTTCCATTACCGGTGGAACCCGCAGGTGTACGCGGGCCGCGGCTACGTGGCGGTGATGATCGACTTCCACGGCTCCACCGGCTATGGCCAGGCGTTCACCGACTCCATCGGCGGAGACTGGGGCGGCAAGCCGCTGGAGGACCTGCAGAAGGGTCTGGCCGCCGCGCTCCAGAAGTACCCCTTCATCCACAAGGAGAAGCGGTGCGCGCTGGGCGGCAGCTACGGCGGGTACATGATCAACTGGATCGCCGGCAACTGGCCGGACGGCTTCCAGTGCCTCGTGAACCACGACGGCAACCTGGATGAGCGCATGGCCTACTTCGACACCGAGGAGCTGTGGTTCCCGGAGTACGACCACAAGGGCCTGCCGTGGGAGAACCCGCAGGGCTACGCGAAGCACAACCCGGTGGACCACGTGGCGAAGTGGAAGACGCCCATGCTCGTCATCCACGGCGGCAAGGACTACCGCGTGGTGGACACGCAGGGCATGTCCACCTTCACCGTGCTCCAGCGCAAGGGCATCCCGTCCCGCTTCGTCTACTTCCCGGACGAGAACCACTGGGTGCTCAAGCCGCAGAACAGCATCCAGTGGCACGACGAGGTGCTGGGCTGGCTGGACCGCTGGACGGGCAGGTAGCCCGCCCGCGCGGCGTCCCCTGGGGGACTGACGGACCTCAGGGGATGCCGAAGCAGTCGTCGATGCAGTTGGAGAGGACCTCCGCGCAGGTGCGGTCGGAGATGCACTGCGAGCACTCCGCGGTGCGCGCGCGGCGCTTGTCCTTCTCGCTCTCCTTCTCGTCCTCCCAGGCGCCGATCTTCTCCGCGCACTTGCCGGTATCCAGGTCGGAGTCGAAGCACTCCTTGCGGCGGTCGCAGATGGAGTCGGCGTCGTTGGAGCAGCCGGTGAGCAGCAGGACGGAGACGCAGGAGGCCAGGGCAATCAGTCGGGACATGGCCCGGCACTTAGCACGCACCCGGTGCCCCCCGCGAAGGCGCTTCGCGAGAGGCACCCCGCGCGCTTCACCAAGGCTGCACTACTTCGTCTTCGTCGAACCGCTCGGCGAGGTGCCGTGGTTCATGCCGCCGTGGTCCATGCCACCGCCCTGGCCGGCGCCACCCACACCCAACGCGTCATTCAGTTTGCCCAGCGTCTGGTAGGCCATGTCGCGGTGCTTGGGCAGCTCCTGGCTGAGGTTGGTGAGCATCGTGGCCAGCTCGCCCGTGGCGCCCATGCCGTGCTGCGCGGCCAGCACCATGCCGATGGCCTCGTCATGGGCCGCGACCTGGCCGGCGACATAGTTGGAGTCGAACGGCGGGCCCTTCAGCCCCTGGAGCTTCTCCATGTCCGCCTTGTCCGCGGCCATGGACTTGCGCTCCGTGTCGTTGGTGGCCTTGGGCGTGTCCGCCAGCTTCAGGCTCTGCGACTTCGCATAGTCCGTGACCTTCTTGTCGGCGGCCGTATGCGCGTCCACCATCATCTTCGCGTAGCTCTGCACGTCCGGATTCTGTGAGTTCTGGAGCGCAAGCTGCGCCTGCTTGATCTCCGACTGGTTGATGTAATGCAGGCGCTCCAGGAAGGCCTTCGGGTCCGTGGGGGCCGTGAAGCCCTTGAACTCGGCCATGCCCTGGGTGCCGGACTTCGTGCTGGGGGACGCGGAGCTCTGGGCCAGCGAGATGCCGCCGGCGAAGAGGACCGCGGCCAGGGTGACTCCGTGCAGGGTGCGCTTCATGGGGTGCTGCTCCTTTCAGGGCCTCGGGAGCGAGGCCGGACGAGGTCGGAGGACCCGGCACGACCGGGGCCGCGCGACGCACGTTGGAGCAGGACAGGACAGTGCACCCAGGGGCTGGGCTGGCGGACGTGCGGCAATGCACGTTCCTCCCGTCTCCGGGTAGGGCAGTGGACATCCTCCCTGCCCCCGGGGCCGGGGACGGCGTTCAGTGCGGCACGGTGGGTGGGCGGCTACTTCGCGGGCTTCGGCGCGGGCGCGGGCTTCGGCGCGTCGGGCGTGACGGCGGGGACGTTCTTCGTCTCCGACAGCTCATCCTCCGCGCGCAGGAAGGCCTGGGCGGCGCGGTCCACGTCGTCGGGCTTGAGGCCGGTGAGGTTGGCGGCGGCCACCCGCGTGCGCGTGGCGAGCGCCGTCTCCCCCAGCGCGCCGTGGATGCGCGTGAGGGCCACGTGGATCTCCGGGTCGAACGGGTCGGAGGCCAGCGCCTCCAGGTAGGCCGTCTTCGCCTTCGGGTAGTCCTTGCGGAACAGCAGGATGCGGCCCAGGTGCACGTTGGTGGAGGGCGAGCCCGGGTGCATGCGCAGCGAGCCGCGCAGCACGGCCTCCGCCTCCTCCAGCCGGCGCAGCTCCAGCAGCGCGAGCGCGAACTTGTTGGAGACGGATTCGTACTTGTCGCCCACCAGCTTGTGCGCCCGCGAGTACTCCTCCGCGGCGGCCTTCACGCGGCTGCGCTCGCGCAGGAGCTCCCCCAGATGCGCGAACTTGCGAGCGGGCACCTCCGTGACCTCGGAGAAGCCGCCGAAGGAGATTTCCCGCCCCTTCTTCTCGCTGTCCTTCCGAGCCCCCTTGGCGTCCTCCTTGAGCACCACGCGGTCGTCGCGCGGCACCAGCTCCTGGGGGAAGGGCTGCTTCTTCACGTAGGTGAGCCAGGTCTTCTCGAAGAGGGGGAAGGGCATGCCCGTCGCCGCCTCCACCGCCTTCTTGTCCGGCTGGCCCGCCTTCAGCTCCTGGAGCACCGTGCGCAGGCCCGCGGTGCCCTTGGTGCCGTGGATGTAGTCGATGGCGTAGAACACCTCCGCGAACGCGGTGGCCGCGTCCTCCGCCGTGGGCAGCATGGCGATGGAGGGGTGCATCTTCTCGAAGGGGATGAGCTTGTCCTCCTTCACGCGCTTGCCCAGCAGCGCCTGCGTGGAGGGCGTCATCGCCAGGCCGCCCCGGCCGCGCCAGCGCGACTCCAGGAACTTGGCCAGGCCCTCGTGCAGCCAGATGGGCACGGTGTTGTGGGACATCTGGCTGACCACCAGGTGCACGTACTCGTGCGCCAGCGTGTCCTGCCAGTCGTAGCCCTGCGCCACGGCCTTGGGGCTCGTCACCATCAGCTTGTTGAACTTGCAGATGGCGATGGTGCCCGTGGTGCGGATCTGCTTCTCCGTCAGGGTGCTGACGCGGGACAGCTCGCGCGCGTTGTTCACCACCTCCACGCGCACCTTGCCCGGCGGCGTCCAGCCCAGGTCCTCCGCGAGCGCGCGGTGGATGGACTCCAGCGTCTCCAGCGCGTAGGGCACCAGCACCTCTTCCTTGCCCTTCGGGTAGATGAAGATGAAGTGCTCGCTCTCCGCGCGCTGGTGGTCCTTGACGATGGCGCGCGTGTCCTTCGCGAGCCGCAGGTAGCTGCCTGGCTTGTCCTCGATGTTCGCCCCTTCCAGCAGCGTCACCGCGTCGTCGTACTGGCCCTCCTCGAAGGCCACGCGACCCTGGAAGTACTTGAGGGGCTCCAGCTCCGAGGGCACGCGCTTCTCCACCTCCGCCAGCTCGCGCCGCGCGGTGCCCACGTCCCAGTCGTCCAGCGACTGCTCCACCTTGCCCAGCCGCGTCTTCACCTCTTCCTTGAGGGCCGGGTCGGGCGGCTGCGCGAGGGCGGCGGGGACGGCGAGGAGGAGGGCGCAGAGGGCGCCCAGGCTCCGGATTCCCGCGTGCGTGCGGTGGCTCACTTCACCAGCTCCTCGTAGTAGCGCTTCACCTGCTCGCGGTACTTCTCCGGCGCGCCCTGCTTCATCGCGTCCAGCAGGTCCTTGCGGAACTCGCGCGGCGCCTGGAAGGCGTCCTCGTCCGGCAGCTCCACCTTGTCCTGTGGGTTGCGGCCGTTGCCCTCCTGGCGGCGGCCGGAGCCCATGGGCATGGGCAGCCCGCGGCCTCCCTTGCGGCCCTGCTGGCTCTGCTGCATCTGCTGCTGGAAGCGCTTGAGGCCCTCCATCGCGGCCTGCTGCTCACCGTAGCCTCGGCCCGGGTCGCGCCCCTGCATGCGCTGGGACGCCTCTCCCATGCGCTGGCCAATCTCATCCATCTGCTGGCCGGCCTCCTCGCCGAACAGCGGCGCCGTCTGCTCCATGTCCTCCATCTGCTGGCGCAGGCCCTGCGCGCGCTGCTCCAGCTGCTGCTGGCGCTGGCCCAGCTGCTGGAGCTGCTGCTTCTCCTGCTGCGACAGCTGCGAGCCCGGGGGAGGGAAGAGGCCCTGCAGCTGCTGGCTCACGTCCGACACGTCGCGCGCGTCCTTCTTGAGGCGCTCCGCGAGCTGCGCGGACTGCTGGCGCACCTCCGGGGGGTTGCCGAACATCTCATCCAACTGGCGCTGCTGTTCGCCCATGCCGGAGAGCTGGCGGGCCGCGTCCTCGGCGCGGGCGGCGGACTCCGCGGCCAGGTCGAAGTCATCCACCTTGAGCGCGTTCTCCACGTTGCGCAGCTCGGACTGGGCTTCTTCCAGCGGGCGGGCCGCGCGGCTGTTGAGCCGGGAGGGGTCCAGCTTCTGGTAGCTCTCCTGCACCTGCTTCACCTTGCGGGCGAGCTCGTCCTTGAGGGCCTGGCCCTTCTCCTTGAGCCGCTCGCGGTTCTGGCCGCGGGCCTGGTCGCGCAGGGCGCGCGTCTGGTCCGCGACCTTCTGCTGTTCGTCCATGGTGCCCTGGAGGTCATCCATGAACTTGCCGAACTTCTCCGCCAGCTCCGGGTACTGCTCCGCGCCGAAGTCCTCCTGGGACTTGTCCATGGAGTCGAGCATCTCGTCCATCTGCATGCCCAGCTCCTGGAGCTTCGCCAGGGCCTCGTCCGCCTTGCCTTCCTGCATCAGGCGCTCCACTTCATCCATGGCGCCCTGCATGTCCTCCTGCTGCATCATCTCCGACAGCGCCTCGGCGTTGAGGTGCTCGTCGCGGATGCCCTTGCGCAGCTCGGCCATGCGCTGCATCAGCTCCTGGATGCGCGACTTGAGCTGCTGGATCTGCTGCATCACCTGCTCACGCGCGGACTCGTCCGGGTTGGCCTTGTACTGTTCGATGAGGCGCGACAGGTCGCGGCGCTCGTTGGCCAGCTGCTTCGTCAGGTCCTGGAGGGCCTCCAGCTTCTGCCGGTCCAGCAGCGACTCCAGGTAGAGGATGTCGCGCTCCACGCCCTCGATTTCGTCCTCCACCACGGCGCCGAGCCGGGTGCCGGTGCCCCAGTCCTCGCCGCGCGCGCGCTGGGTGCGCAGGAACAGGCGGCGGAAGTCGGAGGTGGTGCTCACGCTGCGCTTCAACTCTCCGCCGATGTTGATGAGCGCGGAGACGATCTCCTTGGGGACGTCCTTCTCGCGCGACAGCTCCTGGCCCTGGGCGCGGAAGTCGTCCGCGAGCGCCTGACCGCTGGTGTCCACGGTGCGCGCCGCCTCCACCGCCTGCGCGTCCTTCTGCTTCGCGCGGTCGGGGCCCTCCAGACGGTCCGCCAGGTGGTCCACGAGCCGGCCCCAGAGGGCCTCGGCCTTCTCCAGGGCGGCGCGGCGGTGCTCGGCGGCGCTGTAGACGCGCAGGGTCTGCGTGCGGCTGACGCCCTTCTTGGGGCCCTCCACCGCGTCGTTGTCCTTCGCCTCCACGTAGTAGGTGATGCGGTCGCCGGGGGCGGGCTTGAGCGGGCCCAGGTCCCAGGCGTACGTGCCCCGGCTGCGGCGGCTGTCCTCGCGCGGCAGGTTCACGCGCGTCTCCTGCTTCGCGCCGGGCATGCGGAACACCAGCGCGAGGCCGGACAGGCCGTAGTCGTCGGTGGCCTCGTACTTGAGCGTCACCGTCTGACCGGGGTCGACCTCGATTTCAGTGGAGGGCGTGAGCAGCGTCACCTGGGGCGACTTGTCCGCCTCCACGGTGAGCGGGATGTCCGGGCCCACCGCGAGGGGCTTCGCGCGCGCGCCATAGAAGACGAAGTGGTAGTGGCCGCCCTGCTTCGCGATGAAGCTGCCGGTCAGCTCCCGGCCTCCCGCGACGGTGAGGGGCAGCACCTGATCGTTGACGACGACCTCCGCGCGCTGGATGGCGCGGTCCGAGCGCGTCTTCAGCGCGACCTCGGTGCCGGCGGGCGCGCTCACCTCTCCGTTGGTGCCCGGCACGGTGCGCGGCGCGAGGCCGGTGTACGCGGGGTAGCGGTACGTCAGCTCGATGTCGCCGGTGATGGGCTCCACCTGCGCGGCGGTCTCCGGGCGCGCGGCCTGCTCCCGCAGGTGCTTCCAGCCCGCGGCCCAGCGGCCGCCCACGAAGAACATCAGCACCGCGAGCGCCAGCACCGCGCCGGCGCAGGCCATGGCCACGCGGCGCAGCGGCTGGGTGTCCACCACGAGGCCGGGGTCCACCGTGCCGGCCCGCGCGTCCATCTGCGCGAGGAACGCGTCCGCGAGCTGGGGGGACCAGCCCGCCTCCTCGCGGCGCTCGTGTGACAGCTCCACCGCCGCGAGCACGTCCAGCGACAGCTCCGGGCGGCGCTGGCCCACGAGCCGGGCGGTGAGCAGGTCGTCGCCCACCTGACGGCGCGCGAGCACGACGCCGAAGAAGCCCGCCACCGCCGCGCCCACCGGAACGGCGAGCCACAGCAGCACCTCCGCGAGGCCCGGCGCGACGCGGCCCAGGAGGCCCGTGGCGAAGAGGAGCCCGAGCGCCGCGACGGCGCCCAGGAGGATGCCCTGGGCCCAGAGCTGGCGGCGCTGACGGGCGCGCACCTGGGCGAGCAGGTCCGCCACGCCGCCCGAGCGCGCTTCGCGCCGGGCCTGGGGCGGTGGGGCCGGAGGAGGCGGCGGGGGCGGCAGCTCGGGGCCTGGGCTCTGCGGTGTCTCGAGGTTCACGCTGTCTCGTCCGCTCGTCGGTCGCGGGCCAACCCCGGGCAGGGCGGGCTATTTCCCAATAGTGACGCACTCCCGCCGTCTTCGCGCGGGCATCTGGGGGAAGGACGTCGGATGGGGCGGCCCTGTGTCCGCCGCAGGAAGGGGTGCGGACGGCAGGGTTCGGGGGACAACGCGGAAGGAGGACCCCGGACCTCCCCCGCCCGGTGGGAACGACCGGAGGGCAGGGGAGCGGGATGGACGCTCAGCCTTCGGCGGTGGGCTTGGACGGCGTCTCCGCGGGGGTGTCCTCGTGGGGCGCGGAGAGCCCGCCCAGCTCCTCGGCGAGCGCGGTGAGCACCTCCTGGGTGAAGACGATGCGGTCGCGGGGCATGCGAGCGAGCACGCGCTGCACGGCGGACTCGACGGTGCCCTCGGACGGGATGTCCAGCGAGCGGCCGGCGTCGGTGAGCGCGAAGAGCGCCTTGCGGCCGTCCAGCGGATCCGACTTGCGCTCCAGCAGGCCGCGCTTCTCCAGGCGCTTGAGCACGCCGGTGAGCGTGCTGGGGTGCACATGCAGGATGTTCGCGAGCGTGCCGGCGGTGATACCCGGGAAGCGTCCGACCAGACGGATGACCAGGCGCTGAGGGCCGGTGAGCCCCAGCGTGGACTCCATCCGCTTCGACGTGGATTGCAGGCCGTGGTCCACGGCCCAGAGCAGGCGCATGAACTCCAGCACTTCACCCAGTTGCGGTCCCCGGGACTTGCTGCCGTCCGGGCCTGCCATCGACTCCGGGGCTTGAGTGTCCTTCATGGGCGCATCCTCCCTCACCTACGGCCTCCCTGTCTTTCTACGGTGGTCCAACCTGTTTGGTGTGTCCTAGCGCGTCGGCCCGGCCGTTCCAGCAAAATCAGGATGGGATGAACGGCGCAGGACGGGGCTGCCCGCCTGGAGCCGGGACTGGCGTCATGACGCATCGGGGCGTCCAGGGGAGAGGCTTCAGAGGGAACGAGGGCCGCCACCCCGGGCATGCCGGAGCCCGGAGGCAGCGGCCCTCACGAGCCTGACTCAACCGATGGTTGTGTTTGTCATGGGTTCGTGACGTTTCCCTCCCTTCCCGGCGGCTGGGGGGCGGGGACCTTCTCCTGCTTGAGCGTCGTGGGGCCGCTGAGCGCCAGGTGCGCGCGCAGCTTGAGGAACTTCTTCTTGCCGAAGCCCTTGACCCGGACCAGCTCCTCGACGCGACCGAAGGGCCGCTTCTTGCGGTGCTCGAGGATGCGCTGCGCCGCCTTCTCACCCACGCCCGGCAGCAGGTCCAGCTCCGCCGCCGAGGCTTCGTTCAGGTTCACCACCCCCACGTATTGCGTGCGGGAGCTGGCGGCGTCCGAGCGCCCCGACCCCATCAGCACGCAGCCCAACACCCACGCCCAGGCCCACTTCACGAGTGGCCCCCCACGCCCGCCTCCAGCGCCGGCTCGCCCGCGAAGCGCCCGCCCGCCGCCGTGTCGCGCTTCTCCGCCGCCTCGCGTACGTGCAGCTTCCCGTCCAGCGGCAGCACGTCCAGCAGCACGTTGAGCGAACCGTCCTTGTTGACGAACGCGCTGCCAGCGCGCACCCAGATGCTCCCGCCCTTGCCCTCGCGGATGGAGAACACCGCCAACCGCTTCCCCGCCATCAGCATCGACACGCTTCCCCCTTCAGACTCCCGCGCCACCACGGCCCGGGCACCTCGCTGGCTCGACCGCCTGAGGTCGCGTCCGGGCATGAGCAGTCCGCATGCCAGCGGCGCCTTGCTCGGGGACGTGGCCCTCGCACCGTGCGGCGGTGCACGAGGCGTCCACGCGGAGGGATGGGCGCGGATGCTCCAGCGTGGGTCTTGTCAGGTGAGAGACGTGGCGGGTCGGGACGCGCACGGGCCGCGCCTTGACGGGCTACAGGTGACCTCCTAGAAGGGCCGGGCCCTTGGGTGCCCATGCCGGGCTTTCAAGAGGGAAGCCGGTGCGAGTCCGGCGCGGTCCCGCCACTGTGAACGGGTCGCCCTGAGGTCCAGGGCTGGAAGCCTCGGCTGTCACCACTTCCGCGTCAGGACGCGGAGGGAAGGTGGAGGGTTCCTTCCAGAAGGGCGCGGTGTGCGCCCACGTCTGGAGTCCGTGAGCCAGGAGACCTGCCCGGGGGTGCGGCCGTGTCCTCAAGGAGGACCCGCCGTGAGGCCTTCTCTCTTCGAGGAAGAGAGCGGAAGGCGGAGCATGTGGCGCTCGCTTCTCGCCCGGGCCGCGTGGGTCCTGGGGCTCGGCTTCCAGGGACCCGCTCAGGCCGGGCAGGAGCCCGCTGCGTCCGAAGCCACGCCCCCCGGGTCCGCTGCTTCCGAGGCGGAGGCGCCCCTCCCCGAGTTCATCCTCCCCACGGTGGACGTCATCGGGAGGGTGGTGCCCGACGCGCCTCCCGACTCCGTGCGACGGCGCGACCCCACGGGGGCCATCACCGTCATCGACGCCCGTGAGCGCGCGGGCGAGGCGCGCGACACCGCCGAGCTGCTGGGGGGCTCGGCGAGCCTCGTCGTGCAGGACGCCGGGGGCTACGGCCAGGGCAAGAGCCTGGTCGTGCGCGGCGCGTCGTCCAATGGCGTGCTGGTGTTCCTGGATGGGATTCCGCTCAACGGCGCGGGGGGCGTCGCGGACCTGTCGCTCATCCCCGTCGCGCTGTTGGAGCGGATGGAGATCCTCCGCGGCGCGGCCGGGGCCCGCTATGGCGCGGGGGGCCTGGGCGGCGCGGTCAACCTCGTCACGCGCGCGCCCGCGTCACGGCTGCTGTCCAGCGGCGAGGTCACCTACGGCAGCTTCGACACCGTGATGGGACATGTCGCCGCGTCAGGCGCGTTGCTCGACGGGCAGGCGCTGGTGCTGCTGCACGGGGGCCGCTCGCAGGGGGACTTCAGCTACCGCGTCGACGAGTTGCCCGCGCTGGATGACAACCCGCTCACGCAGGAGGTGCGCACGCGCAACGATGCCCGCGGCGGCGGCGCGCTGCTGAAGTACCAGCGGAGCCTGGACAGCGGCGGACGCGTGGACGCGCTGGCGGAGCTGTCGCTGGAGGACCGCGCGATCGCCGGCACGGTGCAGAACCCGACCGAGTCCCGCCGCCAGGACCAGACGCGCCTGTCGCTGGGCGCGCGTTGGAGCCGCCCCTTCGGAGACACAGAGGAGGGCAGCGCTCGCGGCTTCTTCCGGCGCGACTGGCTGGATGTCACCGGCGGCGCGATGGGGCTCGATGCCGGCGCGCAGCACTACACCGTGGGCGGCGCGGAGGTGGAGGGTCGCGCGGTGGTGGGGCGCAACGCGCTCGCCGTGACGCTCGCCGCCTCGTCGGAGGCCGTCACGCAGGCGACGGGTGCCCAGGCGGCGTCGTGGTGGCGCGCGAGCGTCATGGCCATGGACGAGCTGTCCCTGTTCTCTGAACGCATGAAGCTGGTTCCGTCGCTGCGCGTGGAGCGCGTGGGGCACTACTCGCTGCTGTCTCCCAAGCTGGGCGCGAGCGTGGACCTGGGCCACGGCTTCGGCGTGCGCGCCAACGCGGGCCAGTCCCACCGCGCGCCCTCGTTCCTGGAGCTCTACATCCGCCAGGGACTGCTGTTGCCCAACCCGGAGCTGAAGCCCGAGCGCGCCCTGTCCGTCGACGCCGCGGGCCTGTGGCACGACGGCACCTGGAGCGTCACCGCGGGAGGCTTCGCGGCGGTCTACGAAAACCTCATCGCCTATGAGCTGTATCCGCCGATGCTCGCGAAGCCCTACAACTTCGCCGCCGCGCGCGTGTGGGGCGCGGAGGTGGAAGCGGAGGCCCGGCCGCGCACGTGGCTGGTCGCCACCACGAGCTACGCGTGGACCCGCACACAGAACCGCTACGGCGACCCGCGCTATTTCGGCAAGGAGCTGCCGTATCGCCCGCGCCACAAGTGGGTGGGCCGGCTGCGCGTGGGCCCGGACTGGCTCAACGGCCGCACGGAGGTGCTGGTCCAGTCCGCGCAGTTGATCAACCGCGTGGGGGAGGCCCGGCTGTCGCTGCCTGCACGCACCTGGGTGAGCGTGGGCGCCTCCAGCACCTTCCTGCGCCGCCCGGACCTCACGGTGTCGTTCGACGTGAAGAACCTGCTCGATGCCCGGACCGCGGATTACACCGGCATGCCGCTGCCGGGCCGGGCCGCCTACGTGACGTTCGCCGTGGCGCTCGAACCCTCTGCCCCCAAGGACTCCCATGTCGCGTCCCCTCCTTGATGCGCGGCTCGCGCTCGTGTTGCTGGCCCTGGTCCTCACCGGCTGTCCGGAGGAGAAGGTGCTGTGCACGTCCGGCCTGAGCGTCTGTGGCGCCGAGTGCGCGGACCTCCAGGGCGACTCCGCGAACTGCGGCGCGTGTGGCGTCACCTGCGGGACAGGGGAGGTGTGTCAGGCGGGCGTGTGTGGATGCCAGTCGGGCACGGAGACGTGCGGCGCCGCGTGTGTGGCACTCGCGAGTGATCCGCTGAACTGCGGCGCGTGTGGCGCCGCGTGCCCCTCCGGACAGGTCTGTGAGTCCGGCACGTGCCGCGAGGGGTGCTCTCCCGGGACCGAGCGTTGCGGCGACGGTTGCGTCGCGCTCGCGAGCGACCCGCTGAACTGCGGCGCGTGCGGCGCGGCGTGTCCGGACGTGCAGTCCTGTCATGCGGGCCGGTGCATGTATGACGTGGTGACGGCCTGCTACACCAACGGGCAGTTGGTCGGCATCCAGGCGGGGACGGACCGGATGGGGCCCCGGCGGCAGTTCGGCTCCGGCGTGCAGTCGCTCGCGGCGTGGGACGGGGTGGTGCTGGCGGCGGACGCGGCGCGCTCGGTGTTGTCCCAGGCGCTGGCGGGCTCGCTGGGGACGGTGGTGGAGGAGGATTCGCTGGGCGCGGTGGCGGCGTCACCCAATGACATCCTCGTGGACCCTCCGTATGTGTATGTCCTCGACTCCGTCAACAACACGCTCCAGGTGCTCAAGCGGGAAGGACCGTCGCAGGGCGGAGGCCTGGGGCTGCGCACGGTGGGGCAGGTGAACCTGGGCGCGAACACCAGCCCGCAGGTCATCGCGAAGCGCGGCGACACGTTCTACATCCCACTCTTCGGCACGGCCGGCTCCGACTTCCGGCAGGGCAACGCCGTGGCGCGCGTCAGCGTGAGCGACCCGGAGCATCCCCGGCTCGTGGACACCGTTCCGCTCACGGGGCTGGACCTGAAGTCGTTCGATGGCGGGACGACGATGGCGCTCCCCTATGCCGCCGTGTCGGTGGACGCGGGCGTCTACGTGGCGCTCACCAACCTGAACCCCGTGAATGACTATCTGCCCAACGGCCCCGGGATGCTCGCGCGCATCGACCCCGCGGACGGCGGGGTGCATGCCATTGACCTGGGCGCGAAGGACTGTCTCAACGCGGGCGACGTGCAGGCGGTGGGCGACCAACTGGTGGTGAGCTGCCTGGGAGAGGCGGTGTTCGATACCGCGAGCGGCTACCGCGCGAAGTCCGTGCGCGCCACGGGCCTGGTGCTGGTGAAGGACGACCGGCCCGTGGCCTCGTACGCGCTGTCGCCGGGCTGCACCGGAGGGCCGGAGACGGGTTGCAACCTCGCGGTGGGCGGCCGGCTCGCGGTGGTGGGCAATGCCGTGTACGTCACGGACGTGAACGCGGGCCGCGTGTTCGTGGTGGAGGTGCGCGACGGCCAGTTCGTCGAGCGGCGCGGCAACTCCACGCCCGAGGCGAAGGGCGCGGCGCTGGATGCGTGTCCGGTGGACCCGCGGCGCTCGGTGTCCAATGCCATCGACATCGTCGCGGTGCCGTGAAGCGTTGCAGGCGCTCGTATTGACAAGCCTTGCCTTCCGCCATACTTCAGCGACCGTCGTCGGTACTCCTCCTCATGCAGAGGCGGAGTTTAAAGGGAACCCGGTGTGAAGCCGGGACTGCCCCGCAGCGGTGAGCAGGAACGAACGCCGTCCTCGCAAGCACTGGCCCCCGAGTGGGCTGGGAAGCGACGGCCAGTAGGTGGGTGACCCGATGAGGGCTCTCCCGCGCCTGCGAGTCCGAAGACCTGCCACGACCCATGCCCCCGGGCATGGCCAGACCGGAGCCTCCGAGGGGAGGTGACGGAGGTCTTCCGCTCGCGCGGCGTGTCGTGTCCTGACGTGTCCTTCGTTCGCGGTCCGCTCTCCGTCCCTCGCCCCTTGGAATCACCTCGCCCGTGGGGGCGATGCAAGGGAGCAGTCGCGGATGAAGACAGAGCGGATGATTTCAGGGCGGGGCCTCGTGCTGGTGCTGACGACCTTCGCCATGGCGCTGACCGGCACGGGCTGCGGAGACGAGTGCATCGATGAGTTCGACTGCCGCGACAAGGGCACCCCTCCCGAGGGACAGCGCTACGCCTGCGTCGAGAACCGCTGCGAGCTGAAGTCCAACCCCGTGCCCGACGCGGGGACGGAGACCGACGCTGGCACCACCGACGCGGGCACCACTGACGCTGGCACCATCGACGCGGGCACCGACGCTGGCACCATCGACGCGGGCACGGACGCTGGCACCATCGACGCGGGCACGGACGCCGGCACCATCGACGCGGGCACGGATGCCGGCACCACCGACGCGGGCACGGACGCTGGCTCCGACCCGTGCGCGAGCGCGGCCTACGACCCGAAGCTGGGCACGCTCCAGCTCCAGGCGGGCTTCGTGGCCGGTGAGGCCGCGCCGCTGCCTGCCTCCGCGGGCCCGGTGGGCGTCACGCCCGGACCCACGTACTCGCTCTACACGGTGGTGTCGGTCGGCTATGTCGGCCCGCATGCGCTGTACTCGCTGGGCACGTGGCCGCAGGTGACGCTGGGCGCGACGCCGCTCTTCGACGTGGCCGCGCCCGCCGACCGGGGCCCTTCCACGTCGCTCTTCCTCAGCTCCTTCGTGGAGTCGGACGGCCAGCGCATCCTCACGGGGTACACGAAGTCCGGCGCGGGCTTCCCGGGCTCCGTGGGGGTCTATGACACCGTGACGCCTGCCTCCTCCGTCTACTTCTCCGCGCCCAGCAACTTCTCCGCGGGTGTCGTGCCGGGCGCGTTCCTCATCAACGGCGGCGGCCTGGACACGGTGTCGGCCGGCCTGGGCATCTACGCGCTGAAGACGGATACCTCGCCGTTCACCGCCCTGAAGGTCGGAACGCTCCCGCCCGACACGGATGGCAGCGGCTTCACCGCCGTGTCCACCAACGGCGTCGCGATGCTCGGCTACTACTCCGGCACCACCTACCTCAACGAGGGCCGCGCGGTGGCCCCCGCGGCGATTGCCCAGGCGCTCTCCTCGGGCACCCCGTTCGCCGTGGCGGACGCGCCCGCGCTCGCCGTGGGCTCCAACTTCGTCGCCGCCGCGGGTCAGGGCGAGGGCGTGGCGGTGCTTCGCGGCGACTACGTTCCGCCCAACTACAACTTCGCCGGGACGGACATCTCGCGCTTCGCCTTCACCGTGACCAACGCCGGCGCGACCGTCACCGTCGGTGCCCGTCAGCCGGTCCTCGTCTACGCGGACCAGTGCACGAGCGTGACCGGCATCACCTCCATTGGCGCGGACCTGCTCGTGGCCGTGGATGACAAGAACGGCGCGCGGCTGGTCCGCATCCAGCAGGCCCCGTGATGACCCTCATCCGGAGAACACCCATGAAGACCCTTCTCTCGAAGCGGTTCGCGATGGGGCTCGCCGCGCTCCTGTCCGTGGCGTGCGGTGGTGAGGACTCGCCGGACCGCTTCCAGGACCAGGCGCTGGTCGGGGATCCGTTCGCGGACCGCATCGTGTCCTTCACGCCCGGCGCCGGCGCGGGCTTCGGTCAGAGCCAGCTGCCGGGCATCGTGCTCGGGCCTCCGCAGGGCGCTGGCGCGGGTTCGGGCTCGCTGGACGTGCTGTCGCTCGGACGCAACGGCGTCATCATCCTGGAGTTCACCGACATCGCGGTGACGGATGGGCCGGGCGTGGACCTGCTCGTGTTCGAGAACGCGTTCCTCAAGCCCAGCGGCAAGCCGTTCGCGGAGACGGGCGTCGTGGCCGTCAGCGACGACGGCGTCACCTGGCACGAGTTCCCGTGCGCGTCCTCCGACGTGGCGAACGACTTCCCGGGCTGCGCGGGCGTGAAGCCCGTGTACTCGAGCCCCGGCAATGGCATCTCGCCCACCGACCCGGCCGTGGCGGGGGGAGATGGCTTCGACCTGGCGGACGTCGGCCTCACCCGCGCGCGCTTCGTGCGCATCCGCGACTCCGGCGCCAATGGCTACGCGGGCATCAGCGGCGGCTTCGACCTGGACGCCGTCGCCGTGGTGAACGGCGTGCAGCTGCCGTAGTCCGCGACGCGCGGCGGGACCCGGGACCGTTCTCCACCGGACGGTCCCGGGCGCCGCGTGCCCATCCCGTGGATTCGGGGTGGGGGAGGCTTCCCGGGTGGGAGCGCCGGGATGACACGCCCGCCTCCCTCCTGGTGCCGCGGTGGAGCCCTCGCCGCATTGACATTGACCCGGGGGCGCCATAGTCCCGCCCCGTCATCGATGCCATCGCGCCATGGGGCGTGAGGGCGTCCAGGGAACCCGGTGTGAGTCCGGGACTGCCCCGCAGCGGTGAGCAGGGACGGTGTTCGCAAGCACCCCGTCCTCGTGAGTCCGAAGACCTGGCGACGACCCGGTGTCCTCCTCCCATTCGGGGAGGGCCCGGACACAGACCGGAACCTCCGCGGGGAGCTGACGGCGAAGACAGGACTCCAGGTCGCGCCGCGCGACAGGAGCTCCAGCGCCTTCGTGCCCGTCCCGCCTCCCGCCAGGAAGCCCCGCCGCCTCCACGCGGCGGGCAAGGAACGAGGACACGATGCGGACCGACACGAAGCGGGTGGGCGCGAAGGGCCAGCGCGCGGCGCTGATGGGCGCCCTGCTGGCGGTGGTGCTGGGCGGGACAGGCTGCGGCGACAACGAGTGCGAGGACGCCGCCGAGTGCCGCGACCAGGCCCCGATTTCGGAAGGCCGGTCCTGGATGTGCGTGGAGAACAAGTGCGTCCCGGTGGACATCGTTCCCGACGCGGGCACGGATGCCGGCACCGACGCGGGTCCTGGCTCGGACGCGGGGACGGACGCCGGGACGGATGCGGGCACGGACGGCGGCACCGACGCGTGCGACGCCGTGCCGCGCGAGGCGAAGCTGGGCACGCTCCAGCTCCAGGCGGGCTTCACCGTGCTGGAGGCCGCGTCCCTGTCCCCGAACGTGGTCGCGGTGGTGGCCACGCCCGGCCCCACGTATTCGCTCTTCGCGCTGCGCACGACGGCCACGGGCCGCGACTTCTTCGCGCTGGGCACCTGGCCGGAGGTGAAGCTGGGGGAGGCCGCGCTCGAGACCGTGCTCGCTCCCGCGGATCGCGCCGACGCCGCGAACACCTTCCCGTCCTACTTCCTGGCCTATGACGGCACGCGGCTGCTCGCGGGCTACACGAAGCCGGCCGCGGGCTTCCCGGGCAGCGTCGCGGTGGTGGAGCCGTCCTCGCGGGACGCCGCCCTCTACCTGAGCGCGCCGGGCAACTACTCCGCCGCGGGCATGGCCGACGCGTTCTTCATCAACGGAGGGGGGCTGGACACGGTGTCGTCCGGCCTGGGCGTCTACGCGCTGGTGACCTCCGCGAAGCCCTACGCCGCCGTGAAGGTGGCGGACTTCCCCGCGCAGGTGGGCGCCAGCGGCTTCACCGCTGTCTCCGCGAACAACATCGCGGTGTTCGGCTACTCGGCGGCGGACACGTACGTGAACGTGGCCCACGCCGTGTCGTACGCGAAGCTGGGCGAGGCGCTGGCCTCGCGCACGCCGGTGGTGCTCGTGAACGAGCCGCGCCTGGAGGTGGGCAGCGACTTCAACGCCGCCACGGGCTTCGGCAATGGCGTGGCGGTGGTGCGCGGCGGCTACGGCGCCACGGCGGGCTTCGGCGTCACCGACGTGTCCCGCTTCTCGCTCACGCCGGGCCTGGGCGGCGGCCAGCCCCTCAGCGTGGGAGCGCGTGAGGCGGTGCTCACCGTCGTGGACAGGTGCACGTCCGTGGACCTGCTGTCGTCGCTGGGCTCGGACCTGCTCGTGGGCGTGACGGACATCCACGGCCGCCGCCTCGTGCGCATCCGGCAGGGCCCGTGATGCGGCGCCTGCTGCTCGCGCTCGGCGCGCTGCTGGCCCTGGGCGCGTGCACCGGCGACCCCGACATGCCGCCGCCCGCGGAGGACAGCGTGGACGCCGGGACGGACGCCGGAGCGGCTTCCGATGCCGGCACCGAAGCGGATGCCGGCACGGACGCCGGTGTCGACGCGGGCACGCGGCCCGTGGATCCGTTCGCGGACCGGGTGACGGCGTACCACTTCGGAGACTTCGCCGGCTTCGGGCAGGACCGCTTCCCGGCGGTCGTCTTGGGGCCTCCGGTGGGGGCGGGGCAGTTCGCGGGCTCGCTCGACGTGCTGTCGCTGGGGCGGGGCGGCTCCATCACCCTGGAGTTCACCGACCTGGTCGCGGTGGACGGCCCGGGCGTGGACCTGCTCGTGTTCGAGAACGCGTTCCAGAAGATTGGCGGCGACATCTTCGCGGAGACGGCCACCGTGTCCGTCAGCGACGACGGCATCACGTGGTTCGACTTCCCCTGCGACCCCACCGACAAGGACGGGGGCTACCCGGGCTGCGCCGGCACGCATCCGGTGCTCTCGAGCCCCGACAACGGCGTCTCCCCCATCGACCCGGCCGTGGCGGGCGGGGACGGCTATGACCTGGCGGACGTGGGCCTTGCCCGCGCGCGCTTCGTCCGCCTCACCGACACGGGGCTCAACAGCTACGGCGGCACCTCCGGCGGCTTCGACCTGGATGCGCTCGCCGTGGTGAATGGCCAGCTGGCCGACGGCGGCACCCCGTGAGCAAACCCCCGCTCCATTCGCCTCGGGAGCACGTGGAGGCGGGTGGGGTGGACCGCCGTCAGGCGCTCTGCACGCTCCTGCGCGGCACCTGTGCCCTGGCCGCGCTGGGGTGCGGTGGCGACTGGCGCGAGGCCGTGGTGCTGCCCGGTCCGGACGCCGTGCCCGACGCGGGCCCGGCCGGGTGCGGTGACACGGGCCTGCCGGGACCGCCGGAGGAGGGCTGGGTGGAGGTCCCCCTCGCGGACCATCCCGCCCTGCGCGAGCCCGGGGGAAGTGACCGCGTCCGCGTCCCCTCCGCCCTCCTGGACGTGGTGGTCGTGCACGCGGCGGACGGCTGCTACCGGGCGGTGTGGCGCACGTGCACCCACGGCGACTGCGCGGTGGCCTGGGACGGGACCCTGGGGCTGGTGGAGTGCCCCTGCCACGGGTCGCGCTTCGGCCTGGAGGGGCAGGTCCTCCGGGGGCCCGCGACCCGGCCCCTCGCCGCCTATCGCACCCTGCGCGTGGGTGATTCGCTCTTCATCCTTCGCCCCAGGTGAAGTCCATCCTTCGCCCCAGGTGAAGTCCGACCCCGGGTCTCCACCACATCGGGTGTCCGGAGGGCATGACGCGACGCGAGAGGGCGTCCGAGGCCTTGCCTGGACGCCCGTATTCCACGGGAAAGCGTCTCGGACTCTCGGAAGATTGGGAGGTCGTGTAATGTCGTGCGCCCGATGTGGCAGATCATCATCAACGGGCCCGGCTACTTCGACACGTCGTACGACCTGCCGGAGGGCGTCACCAGCCTCGGCCGGGCCGACGAGAACGACATCGTGCTGGGCGGTGACCTCGTGTCGCGCCGGCACGCTCGCCTGTACGTCGAAGGTGACGTGCTGCGCATCGAGGACCTGGGCAGTCGCAACGGCAGCCGGGTGAACGGCGCGCCGCTGCAGGGCAGCAAGAACCTGGGTGCGGGCGACACGGTGGCGCTGGGGGAGAACACCCTGGCGGTGCGCCAGCCGCACACGGTGGAGAACGCCGCCACGGAGATGATGGACCTGGGCGCGGGCGGCGTCGTGCGCTTCGGGCACGGCACGGACGTGGGCCCCTCCGTGCTGCTGGCGAAGAACGTGAAGGACGCGGAGGTGCTCCGCCTGCTGGACAACGTGGGGCCGCTGCCGTTCGACGACGCGTTCTCCGGCCCCTCTCCCGTGCCCACGGGCTCCGCGGTCGCCAGCCCTCGCGTGTCGTATGAGACGCTGGTGCTGCTGGTGCACGCGGCGGAGGCGCTGGCCACCGCGCGCACGCTGACCGCGTTCCTGGAGTCCGCGATGGACCGGCTCCTGGAGCGCACCGACGCGACGACGGCGGTGGTGCTGCTCAAGCACGCCACGGGGCCGCTGGTGCCCGCGGCCGTGCGCCACCGGGGACGGCTCGCTAAGGGCGAGGTGCCCGTGTCGGACGCCATCGTGGATGAGGCCCTCCGCCAGGGCCGCGCGCTCGCGGTGGGCGACGTGCGCGATGATCGCCGCTTCGCCGGACGCGAGAGCGTCATCATGTATGGCGTGGACCGGGTGCTGTGCATCCCCATCGGCACCGAGCCGCCCTTCGCGGGCGTGCTCTACGTCAACGTCCCCGGCGAGGGGGACACCAGCCTGGAGCTGATGCTGGACGCCTGCACCGCGGTGGCCCACCTGGTGGCCAGCGGCGTGCAGCGCTTCGCCGTGCGCGACGGCTCCGGCACGGACCGGATGCGGCGCAACCTGGAGCGCTTCCACTCGCCGGAGGTGGCCGAGCGCCGCGCCGCCGAGGCCCAGCGCGTGGGGGGCAAGCTGCCCGGGCTGGAGGAGAAGAACCTCACCGTGCTGCACGCGGAGCTGGCGGACTTCGGCGCCGTGATTGGCCGGCTGGGCGCGGCGCGGGCCACGCAGCTGCTCAACGACTTCCACGCGCGCATGAGCGGCATCGTCTTCAGCTTCGAGGCCACCGTGGAGGGCTTCCTCGGCGAGTCCATGCGCGCGCTCTTCGGCGTGCCCTACGCGAAGGGCGACGACGCGGTGCGCGCCGTGCGGGCCGCCCTGGCGCTGCGCTCGGACTGGGAGCGGGGCATGGCCCGCCGGCCGCAAGACGAGCGCTGCGACCTGAGGATCGCGCTGCACTCCACCAAGGCGCTGGTGGGGATGATCGGCACCGAGGCGCGCACCGAGTACACCGCCGTGGGCGAGGGGATGGGGGTCGCGGGCTGGCTGGCCTCCACCGCCGGCCCCGGGCAGGTGCTGATGACCGGCAAGCTGCTGGCGGCCACCGGGGCCCGCTTCGACGTGATGCCCCTGGGCGAGCGGGTGGTGCGTCCCCCTCGGGACAAGGTGGCCGTCTTCGAGGTGATTGAAGAGGACATGGGCATGCTGACCAACCCCGGTATCCGGTGAGGCAGCCGGCGCGGCCGGTTGACCGGTTGAAGCGGGGCCCCTGCTCGGGGTTCAATGCGCTTTCCGTGGTGGACCCCCGCACCGCATGAGCTCTTCGACCCAGCCCGCCCGATTGCGTCCCTTCCGGCCGCAGCCCTTCGGCCGGTACACGCTCCTGTCGCACCTGGCCACCGGCGGCATGGGGGAGATCTACCTCGCCCGCCTGGAGGGCGCGCAGGGCTTCGAGAAGCTGTGCGTCATCAAGAAGATCCTCCCGCAGTTCGCGGAGGATCAGGACTTCGTCGAGCGCTTCGTCGGTGAGGCGCGCACGCTGGTGCGGCTGGGGCACGGCTCCATCGCGCAGGTGCTGGACATGGGCGTGCACGAGGGCGAGGCCTACATGGCCCTCGAGTACGTGGACGGCAAGGACCTGCGCAAGGTGGCCGCGCGCGTGCGCGACCGGCAGACGCCGCTGCCGCTCACGTTCGTGCTCTACGTCATGGGCCGGGTGCTGGACGCGCTCGCGTACGCGCACCGCAAGCGGGACGAGGAAGAGAAGGAGCTGAAGCTCGTCCACCGGGACATCTCCCCCCAGAACATCCTCATCTCCTACGAGGGGGAGGTGAAGGTCATCGACTTCGGCCTGGCGAAGAGCCGGCTGTCGGCGGCGAAGACGAACCCGAGCATCATCCTGGGCAAGTTCCTCTACATGTCGCCCGAGCAGGCCCGGCACCAGCCGGTGGACCGGCGCAGCGACCTGTACGCGGTGGGCCTGTGCCTGTACGAGCTCATCTCCGGCAAGAACCCCTTCGACGCGATGCCACCGGGCGAGCTGATGTCCGTGGTGGCGAACCCGAAGGTGGCGCCGCTCAGTGAAGCGGAGCCGCTGACGCCGCCGGCGGTGTCGCAGCTGGTGGCGAAGGCGCTGGCGGTGGAGCCGGGCCAGCGCTTCCAGACGGCGGAGGAGTTCCGCGGGCGCCTCCAGGCGTGCCTGATGGAGATCGACACCAGCGCCGGCCCGGAGAGCGTCAGCCGCTTCATGCGCGACCTCTTCTCCGCGGACTACCAGTCCGAGCGCCGCCTGCTGACGACCCTGCGCGAGGTGCCGCGCGACGTGAGGGCCAGCGGCACGTACGAGGCGCTGGGCCCCGCGCCCCGGCCCACGATGCCGGCCACGCTGCCGCCGAAGACCATCCGCCTGGATGGCCCGGTGGAGCCCCTGTCCTTCCACCCCACGCCCCGCAGCCGCGAGGACGGCGGCGGCGCGCGCGACGACGGTGAGACGCGCCCCGGCGTGATGGTGGATGAGTCCACCCGGCCCGCGTTCCCGGTGGAGGCGCTGGAGGAGGCGGCCCGCGCGAGGGCGCGGCCCAGCCCCACGTCCTCGGAGCCGTCGCCCACGGTGGAGGTCCGCCACGACGCGATGGAGCGGCCCACCATCCTCGAGGGGCTCCCGGCCATCCGCCTCCCCTCGGACCGCCCCGCCGCGGTGGAGGCCCCGCCCCCGCCGCTGACCGGCGAGCCCACCGCGCCCCGCGCGGAGGCGCTGCCTCGGTCGGAGGCAGCGCTCGCGGAGCCCACCGCGCCCCGCGCCACGGCCCTGCCGTATTCGGACCCGGGGCTGTCCGCGCGCGCCGCGCCGCCCGTGCCGGAGGTGCAGGTGTCGCGGCCGGCCGCGGACGCCAGCGACCGTGGGGGCTCGCTGCCCTTCTCGGATTCGGTGGGGCCCCGGGGCGTGCCGCCCGTGGCGTCGACTCCGCCCGCCCGTCCGGTGGATGGACCCGTCCCCTTCGTTCCGGCGGATGCGTCGCGTCCGGTGGCGCCGCCGCCCATGCCGTTCGCGGACCCCGGCCCGGCGCGGTTCGATACTTCGGGGGAATCGCTGCCGTTCATGGAGCCGCCGCCCCCGCCGGACGGCCCGTTGCTCGACGATGAGGAGCTTCCCGAGAGCCCCTATCCCTGGCCGGAGCCTCGCGGCGAGGACGGCCGCTCCGCGGGAGCCGAGCTTCGCGCCCCGGAGTCCGCGCGCGCGGCCGAAGTGGCCCGCCCCTTCGAGCCTCCGCGTCCCCCCGAGCCCCGTGTTCCGGAAGGCCAGCGCCCCACCGCCGCCATGCCGTCCCTGGCGTCGCGCCCGGGCGTGACGACGCCGTCGAACGGCAGCAGGCCGGCGCCCCCGCCCCCCGAACCCCTGCCGAGCTTCGAGTCCGTGCGCTCCTCGGAGTCCTCACGCGGCTTCGACGCGCCCCGGGCCTCCGAGTCCCGTGTTCCGGAAGGTCAGCGCCCCACCGCCGCGATGCCGTCCTTGTCGTCGTCGGCGCGCCCCGGCGCGATGACGCCGTCGAATGGCAGCCGGCCGGTGCCGCCGCACGCCGCGCCCACCATCCAGGTTCCCTCCATCCAGTCCGGAGGAGGTTCCTCCCGCTCCAGCGCCTCCGACGAGTTGGAGACCCCGGACTCCGAACCGGTGGACTCCGGTCCGGTCCCCCGTCCGACGATGCAGGACACGCGGCCGTCGGAGGAGCTGGTCTCGGTGGATGCGCAGGCCCTGGAGTCGGACTCCAGCGTGCCGTACATCTCCGCGGATCCAGACGACGCCGTGGCCGCGCGCGAGGGGGATGGAGACACGCACCCCCGCATCCCGATGCCCCGCGCCTCCCGACGCGAGGACGCCCAGGCGCGCGTGGTGCTGGACGATGCGCTCCTGCGCGAGTCGAGCGCCGCGGGCCGCCGCGAGCCCGACACCGGCCCCACGGGGCCCGCGCGCGGACGCACGGGGTCGCGCCGCGCCGTGCGCGGTTCGTCGCCGGGCACGCCGGTCGCGCGTTCGAGCACCTCCTCGGGCATGCGAGCAGTCTCCGCTCGCCCGGCGCCCGCCGCGGAGCCGGACGAGTCGTCCACCTCGCGTTCGTCGCGCGACGAGACGCGCCGCAAGGCCATGCCCGTGCGGCCGGAGCCCGCGGAGCCGGTCCGCGCCTCCCGCCGCGAGCCGGTGCCGCCGGTCCAGAAGAAGGGCGGTGTGCTGCGCTCGGTGCTGGTGTTCACGCTCCTGGCGTTCGTGGCGCTGTCCATCGTGGGCATGGGGCTCTACTTCATCCCCGAGATGCGCGTGGCCGTGGGCCTGGAGCACTCGAGGACGATGACGCCGCCTCCGCCCATGCCGGTGCAGCAGGTCCCCACGCGTCCCGCGGCGCTCCCGGGGCATCCGCCCGTGACGCCCCCCGGCCAGGACGTCGCCGAGGCACCCCCGGCCGAGCCGACGCAGCCGGCAGCGGACGCCAAGGCGCCCCCGGCCGCGCCGGTCGTGCCTCCGCCCACGCTGGCGTCCGACGATCTGCTCGCCCCCGACGAGTCGTCCGCGAGTGAGGAGGCTCCCACGCCGCGCGCACCCACTCCGAAGAAGCCGCCCCCGTCACGCCCTCCCAAGCGCGGCCCCCCTTCGCGCGCGGCCGCCAAGGACCTCAACGCGCCCAGCGCGTTGGACCTGGAGTGGGCCCAGACACGGTCGCTCTTCCTGTCGATCAAGCGGCGTCACGGGTGCGAGGTCATGCAGATGCAGTGCAACCTCTTCGAGAAGCTGGCGGACGACATCAACGAGAGCGCCGAGAGCGGCGGGGGCAACGACGCCTCGCTCCTCAAGCGCGTGCGTGACATGCACGAGAAGCTGAAGGTCACGCAGCAGTCCCAGGGGTAGGCCCGCCACGCCCGGGCCTGCCGCCACCGCCCGCTCGCAGCCCGTCAGGGATTCCCCCTCGAGCGTGAAGGCCCGCCCGCCTGCCTCACTCCAGGGCGGCGTGGGTTGACAGGGATGTCACCCCGGCGGGAAACACCATGAGCGCGGGGCCCCTGTTCCGTCGTGTCTCCCCCCGCCACCGAGGCCGCATGGTGCGCTACGCCGTCGCCATCTTCACCAGCGCCTTCCTGCTCTTCGGCGTCCAGCCACTGGCGGGCCGCTACGCCCTGCCGTGGTACGGCGGCACTCCCGCGGTGTGGACCGCGTGCATGCTGTTCTTCCAGGCCGTGCTGCTCGCGGGGTACGCCTATGCGCACGCGGTGGCGTCGCGGCTGCGCCCGCGGACGCAGGCCCTCCTGCACCTGATGCTCCTGGTGGTGGCGCTGGGGGCGCTCGCGGCGCGGGCCTCCTGGACGGGCTCTCCGCTGGCGCCGGGCGATGGGTGGCGCCCCGTGGACGAGCACCTGCCCGTGCTCCGGTTGATGCGGATGCTGGCGGCCACGCTGGGCCTGCCCTTCTTCGTGCTCAGCACCACCGGTCCGCTGCTCCAGTCGTGGTTCGCCCGCGCGCGTCCGGAGCGCTCGCCGTACGTGCTCTACGCGCTCTCCAACGCCGGCTCGCTGCTGGCGCTCCTGGGCTACCCGTTCCTCGTGGAGCCCTGGGTGGGCCGGAGCGCGCAGGCGTGGGGCTGGGCCGCGGGCTTCGTCTTCTTCGTCCTCTGCGTCCTCACCTGCGCGCGCGACCTGCTGCGCCATGCGAAGGCGCCGGAAGTCCCGCCGCCCGCGGGGGCCGCCGGAAGTCCCGCCGCCCCGGAGGCCCTGGAGGAGGCGCCGCGCCCGGGGGTGGGCCGCACGCTGGCGTGGCTCGCGCTGAGCATGTGCGCGTCGGTGCTGCTGCTGGCCACGACGAACAAGCTCTCCCAGGACGTGGCGGCGGGCCCCTTCCTCTGGGTGATGCCGCTGGCCGTGTACCTGGTCACCTTCATCCTGGCCTTCTCGCGCGAGTCCTTCTACGCGCGCGTCCCGTACTCGGTGGCGCTCATCGTCTCCGTCGTGCTGGTGTCGTACGCGCACAAGGAGGGCCCCGCGCTGGGCCTGGGGTGGCAGGTGCTCTTCCACGCCTCCGCGCTCTTCACGGGCGCCATGGTGTGCCACGGCGAGCTGTACCGGCGCCGCCCGGCCCCGCGCCACCTGAGCGCCTTCTACCTCTGGGTGTCCGTGGGCGGGGTGCTGGGCGGCGTGTTCGTCAACCTGGTGGCGCCCGCCATCTTCACCGCCTATTGGGAGCACCCGCTGGCGCTGGGGGCGTGCTGCGCGGTGGCGCTGGCCGGGTTGATGCGCCGGCCTCGCGAGGAGGCGGTGGTGGCCCGCGTCCAGCGCGTGCTGCGCGGGGCGATGCTGGTGGGCGTGGCGGTGCACCTGCCGCTCCTCGTCGCCGCGGACCAGGGCCGCGTGCGCTTCGCCGCGCGCAACTTCTTCGGCGTGGTGCGTGTGCTGGAGCTGTCCCCGGAGGACCCCCAGCACCACCAGTTCGCCCTGCGCCACGGCGCCATCACCCACGGCTGGCAGTACATCCTTCCTGCGCGCCGCGACGTCGCCACGGCGTACTACACGCCGGACAGTGGCCTGGGACTGGCGCTCACCGAGCAGCGCCGCTGGCGCCGGGCCCTGGGGCTGCCCACGTCCCTGCGCGTGGGCATGCTGGGGCTGGGCGTGGGCAGCAGCGCCGCGCTGCTGGAGGCCGGGGACGCGGGGCGCTTCTACGAAATCAACCCCGTCATCATCGACCTCGCCCGGGGCCAGGGCGGCTACTTCAGCCTCCTGTCGGACACGCCCGCGCACGTGGACGTCATCGAAGGCGACGCGCGCATCTCGCTGGAGCGCGAGCTGGAGCACGGCTCCCAGGCGTTCGACGTGCTGGCCCTGGACGTCTTCAGCTCGGATGCCATCCCGGTGCACCTGCTCACGCGGGAGGCGGTGGCGCTCTACCGCCAGCACCTGGCGCCGCACGGCGTGCTGGTGCTGCACATCAGCAACCAGCACCTGGACCTGGTGCCCATCAGCCTGGCGCACGCGCAGGCGTCCGGCATGTCCGCCGCGCTCGTGGCGCTGGACGGAGAGGGCGGGGACGACGCCGTGTCCAGCACGTGGATGCTGCTGAGCCCGGACCGCGAGTTCTTCTGGAGCTCCACCTTCACCCGGGGCCGGGCGCGCGTGCGCCGCCTGGGGCTGCGAGGGGAGCCGGACTACACCTGGACGGACGAGCGCAGCAGCGTGCTCCAGGCGCTGCGCCCCCGGCTCCCGGGCCCCAACGCGGCCAGCGCGAACGTCACGGACGCGCCCGAGCTCCCGCTGGCGCGGCCCACGGCGCCCTGACCGCGCGACGGCGTCAGCGGCCCGGCGCGGTGGAGGAGGAGGGCGTGGGCCGCGCGGCGAGCCGCACGTCCAGCGCCGCCAGCACACCCAGCACCGCGCACGGCAGCACCAGCGTCACGGCCCCGTGGCGCAGGAACAGGTACGGCCCCAGCGTGGAGCCCCCGAGGAACGCCAGCGCCAGGCCCAGGTGCAGCCGCGTGCGCTCGAACTGCACCGCGGAGGGCAGGTCCCTCAGGCGGTGCCATAGCCCCGGCGCGCCCTCGCCCCGGATTCCGTCGCGCACCCACGCCAGCATCTGCACCAACTGGATGCCGATGTCGGTGAGCAGCCCCGTCACGTGCGTGGTGCGCACCACCGCGCCGGACAGCCGGGTGACGAGCGCGTTCTGCAACCCCATGGCGAAGGCCAGCCCCCACAAGAGCCCCGGCGCCCTCGCGCCAGGCACGGACGCCATGCCCACGCCCACACCGCCCAGCACGATGGCCTCCACCAGCAGCGCGGCCACGTGCCGGCCCCGCGTGCGGTGCCGCGAGGCATCCAGCAGCCCCGTCGCGCAGAAGGCGCCGGCGACGAACAGGCCCATCAGCTGCGCGGGGAGCCTCGCCGCGCCCCAGTGGCCCTGGGCCAGGGACTCGCCCAGCGTCGCCATGTTCCCGGACATGTGCGACGCGTGCGCGCCCAGGGCCACGAACCCCATGGCGTTGACCGCTCCGGCCACGGAGGCCAGCAGCACGGCGAGGCGGGAGTAGGCGCGACGGGACTGGGGCGACGACTGGGCACTGAACATGACGGGCGGGCCCGTCCGGGAGGAGGGACGGCCCCGTGCCCGGGAACGCTAGCACCCGCCGCCCCGCGCCGCGTCAAACGGTGCGGGGCGTGTCTTCACCCGACCGCTAGCCCGGCGGCCAGTGGAGGACGCGGCCCGCGAGCAGGTGAAGGTGGATGTGGAACACCGTCTGGCCGGCGTCGCGCTGGGTGTTCATCACCACGCGGTAGCCCGCGTCCGCGTGGCCCCGCTCACGCGCCACCTTCGCCGCGCCCATGTACAGGTTGCCCACCAGCTCCCGGTCCTCCGGGGTCAGGTCGTTCATGGTGGCGATGTGCTTCTTCGGGATGAACAGGACGTGGGTGGGGGCCTGGGGGTTGATGTCCTCGAAGGCGAGGCAGTGGTCGTCCCGGTAGACGACCTTCGCCGGGATGAGGCCATCGCGAATCTTGCAGAAGAGGCAGTCGGATTCGGGCATGGCCGTGGCTTACCAACCCGCCGTGGGGTGGCAAAGGGCCTTCCACCCCCGGACGCTCACCTCACGGCAGTCGCCACGAATAGCCGGGGTCCAGCACGCAGCCCGCCACCGGCAGCTTCACCAGCGACAGCGGGCCGTCCTGCGCCACCGTCGTGCCCGCGCCCTCGTTGCCCGTCCGGGTGATGACGTGGCTGAACTGGCCGGTGCCCCGGGACGGGCCCGTGTGGGGATACAGCGGCACCTTCCGGTGGAAGTAGCTGTAGCCCCCCGTCCACGCCAGATGCACCGCCTCCACCTTCAGGCCGCACACGTCGTCGCGCCTGCCCGCCGCCTCCAGCAGCCGGTTCACCGCGCCCTGGTCATCCCAGGCGCTGTCCTTGGGGCGCACGTGCTCGTACTGGCCCACCTCTCCGAAGGTGAGGGCCCCGGCGCCCGCGCCGGACAGGAGCGCCCCCGCCACCACGGCCACCGTGGCCGTGGCCCGTGCGGGCCCGCCGCGCAGCGCTCGCAGCACGGAGTCCAGCCCCACGCCCGCCAGCGCCGCGAACAGGGGCAGCACCGGCACCAGGAAGCGCAGCTCCTTGTGCGGCTGGAGCGCGTGCAGGAGGAAGAAGGCCGCCGTCAGGGCGGACAGCCCCCACGCCCGGGGCAGCGCCAGCAGGGCCAGCGCCCCCGTGACGACGGACAGCACCGGCATCGCCGTGCGCAGGATGCGCGGGTAGTAGCCGAAGGGCTCCGTGCCCCACTGCGCGGCCTTGCCCTGCACCACGTTGAAGTCCAGGTAGACGATGGCGGAGTGGAACCACCGGCCCCAGGTGAGCTTGTCCAACAGCCCGAAGGCCAGCGCCCACCCGGACAGCACCCCCAGCGCCACCGCCGCCTCGCGCCACCGCCGGCGGGCCAGCAGCACCCCCAGGAGGCCCGCGCAGAAGACGCCGTTCTGGAGCCGCAGGAGCACCGCCAGCCCCAGCAGTGACGCCCCCGCCACCAGGGCTCGCCGGGACGCGTCCTTCGGCAGCGCCAGCGCCAGCCCCAACACCACCGGCAGCACGGAGGCGTTCTCGCTCATCGCCCGGGGGGCGAAGTACAGGGGCACCGACGCCAGCGCGAACAGGGCCGCCCCTCCGGAGGCCGCCAGGGTGGAGGCCCCCGCGGCGCGGGACAGCCGCCACGTGGCCCACGCCGTGGCCGTGCCCACCAGCGCGAAGAAGCCCTTCACCAGCCCCAGGTAGCCCGCCGGGTCCGTCAGCCCGAGGAGCCGCCCCAGCCCCAGCACCCCGGCCACCAGCGCCGGGAGCGCCCAGTTGCGGGCGCCCTGGACGAACTCCCAGGCGACCAGCCCGTAGCCGTAGACGAGCCGGTGGGCGGGCTCCAGGCTCTGGTAGACCTCGTCCGGCCAGTAGATGCCGTCGTCGTGGAGCGCCCAGTGCAGCCGGAAGGCCGCGCCCAGCAGCAGCACGACCCCCAGGAGGACCTGCCCCAGGCGGCGCTCGAACGGCGCTTCGGTGGGAGCGGCGGTCGGTGCTCCAGGCGGGCTGGAAGGGGAGGTGGCTGGGGCGGTGGACACGGCGGGGTTCACCTCCGGGGGCCGGTGGGTGATATCCACGTCCTGACGATGAAATCCATTCGCATCTCCCAGCTCCTCGAGGACCAGGGCCACGACCTGCGGCTGACCCTGATGGCGGGCACCCAGGGGCTGGCGCGCACGGTGGACTCCTCGCGCATCCAGAAGCCGGGTCTGGCGCTCGCGGGCTTCACCGAACACCTCCACCCCCACCGCGTTCAGGTCTTCGGCAACACCGAGATCTCCTACCTGGCCACCCTCCCGGAGGAGGCGCAGCGCGCGTCGCTGGCCAAGCTCTTCGGCGAGGAGGACCTGGCGTGCGTGGTGGTGACCAAGGCGCTGGACGCGCCCCGCGCGCTGGTGGACGCGTGCGAGGCGGCGGGCCTGTCGCTGATGAAGACGCCGCTGCTCTCCAGCGAGTTCATCCAGCGCGTGCAGAGCTTCCTGGAGGACGCGCTCACGGAGTCCAGCAGCCTGCACGGCGTGCTGATGGACGTCTTCGGCGTGGGCATCCTGCTGTTGGGCAAGAGCGGCATCGGCAAGAGCGAAATCGCCCTGGACCTGGTGATGCGCGGCCAGCGGCTGGTGGCGGATGACATCGTGGACGTCACCCGCCGCAAGGGGGCCGTCTACGGCGCGGGCAACCCGGTCATCAAGCACCACATGGAGATTCGCGGACTGGGCATCATCAACATCAAGGACCTCTTCGGAGTGTCCGCCGTCCGGGAACAGAAGAAGATTGAGCTTGTGATTGAGCTGCAGGAGTGGGATCCGCACCAGGAGTACGACCGCCTGGGCGTGGAGGACAAGCACCTGCAGATTGTCGGCGTGGACATCCCCTTGTCGGTCGTGCCCGTGCGTCCTGGACGCAACATGGCCACCATCGTGGAGGTGGCCGCGCGCAACCAACTGTTGAAGCTTCAGGGCCACCATTCGGCGCGAGAGTTCGCCGAGCGACTCAATCGAGCCATCGCCCAGGGGGCGATGCGCCGCACCTTGGGAGAAGAGGTCGAGTGACCGCCCCCGCCAAGCAGATCATCGTCATCACCGGCATGTCCGGATCCGGCAAGTCCACCGCCATCCGGGCGCTGGAGGACGCCGGGTTCTTCTGCATCGACAACCTGCCGGTGCTGCTCCTGCCCAAGCTCACGGAGCTCGCGGGCGGGGGCAACATCGAGCGCATGGCGCTGGTGGTGGACGTGCGTGAGGGCGTCTTCCTCAAGGACGCCCCGCGGGTGGTCGCCGAGGTGCGCCGCGCGGGCCACCAGGTGGACGTGCTCTTCCTGGACTCCAGCGACGACAGCCTCCTGCGCCGCTTCAGCGAGACGCGCCGCCGCCACCCGCTGGCGCCGGAAGGCACCGTGGCGGAGGGCATCCACGCGGAGCGCGAGGCCCTCAAGGACCTGCGCGAGCTGGCGGACCAGGTCATCGACTCGTCGGCGCTCAACGTCCACGACCTGAAGCGCATGGTGCAGGGGCGCTTCAGCCCGGAGCCCACGACGGGGCCCAGCCTGTCCATCATGTCGTTCGGCTACCGCTACGGCGTGCCGCCGCAGGCGGACCTGGTGTTCGACGTGCGCTTCCTGCCGAACCCGTACTTCGTGCCGGAGCTGAAGGGGCTCACCGGCAAGAACCCGAAGGTGTCGGGGTACGTGCTGGAGCGGGAGGAGACGCAGCAGTTCCTGGACAAGGTCGTGGACCTCTGCCGCTTCCTGTTCCCCCGCTACCAGAAGGAGGGCAAGGCGTACCTCACGGTGGCGCTGGGGTGCACGGGCGGCAAGCACCGCTCGGTGGCGCTGGCGGCGGAGATGGTGCGCCGGCTGTCCACGGACTACGGCCGCGTGCAGCTGTGGGACCGCGACATCGAGAAGGAGTAGCGCGCCCGGCGCGCTTCAATGCCGGGTGTCGGTCACGGGCGTGAAGCGCGCGCCGGTGATGCCCTCCTTCTCGAGGGCCTCCTTCACGACCTCGGAGACGACGAGGGTGACGGGCCAGCCCCAGGGGCGGAACACGCGGGCGCGGCCCACCTGGGTCGGGTCGATGCGCAGGCCCCGGACGGAGCGGTACTGGCCCACGCGCGCGGGGACGCCGTCGCCGGGGCCGTAGTGGAGGACCTCCATGCAGGCGGCTTCGTCCACGCAGCGGATGAGGCGCGTGGCGACGAGGAGGAAGTACGGGGCGGCCTGGCCCTCGATGGCCACGGGCAGCAGCTGGACGTCCTCGGGGGCCAGGCGCTGGAAGACGGCGGCCACGCGAGGGTGCACCACGGGCGTGAGGCCCGCGCCCGCGAGGGAGAAGTCCAGGGGCGCCCTGCGGCCCTCGTTGGGGATGTGCATGGGCCCGTCGACGGCGACGGGGTGCCCGGCGGTGAACATCCACACGTCGCCCACGACCTTGTCATCCAGGCCCTGCGGGTCGCCGGGTTCCCAGCGGCCGGGGGCGCGGAAGTCGTCGTGCAGGTCGAAGAAGCGGGTGGCGGTGGTCAGGCCCCGGCGGACCGTCTTGCGGCCGCCGGAGGTGCTGCCATGCGCGACGATGCGGACGGCGGGGCGGCGGGGGCGGCTGGTGCCGTGGCGGGCCTGGGGGGACGGCTCCTCCGCGACCGACACGCGCGAGCGCCGGGGCGCGGCGGCGGCGGGCTCGGTGCCGCTGGGCAGGCTGCGCCGGTCCGGAGGGCTGCTTTCGGAGGGCCGGCGCCACAACCGTCGCAGCGCGTTGGTGAGACGCCTGAACATCAAGCGATGTTACCCAAGCGCACGCTGGAGGGGAGCCCCAACCGTGAGGCTTCCTCGCCTGTTCTTCCGGCAGGCCAGCGGCCGTTGCCGCACTGTGTCTTTCCCTCGTTGGGGCCAGGGCTGGAGCGCCGCATCCGGCGTGGCCCGGTGGGAACGGGGCGTGCCATGGTCCCGCCTCCCATGACGCCCCCGAGCCCGAAGCCCGAGACCCCGTCCACGCCGGACGCCGTGTTCGCCAGCCTGCTCCAGAAGCTGGGAGAGGGGGGCCGGACGCTGGCCGGACCGGTCGCGTCCCCGAAGACCCCCGAGGCCCTGGCGGCGGCCCTCTTCGAGGTCGCGGCGAGGACCGGCGCGGCGCTGTTCTCCGTCTGGGCCGCGGATGACTCCGGCGGTGAGGACGAGGACGAGGACCGCGATGCGGACGGGCGCGAGGTCGATGCCGACGATGCGGACGCGCGCGAGGTCGATGCCGACGATGCGGACGCGGGCGAGGACGAGGACCGCGATGCGGACGCGCGCGACGGCGAGGACCGCGAGGCGGCCGCGCGTGACGGCGAGGACCGCGAGGCGGCCGCGCACGAGGGCGCTGATGCCGAGGCGGGTGGGAACGCGACCGGGGGCTTGAAGGCGCGGGGCAGCGACCGCGCACGCGGTGACGACGCCGAAGCACGGCGGCGGCGGGAGTCGCGGTACGACGCGGGCATCACGTTCTTCTTCGTCGGTGCGGACTCGCCGGACCGGGTGGGGTTGCTCGGCGGGGAGCGGGTCCCGGTGCGGCAGCCGATGGCGTACGCGCTGTACCGGTCGCTGGGGCAGGCGCTGACAGCGCACGCGAAGCGGGGCGCGGATCCGGTGATGCCCGACCGCGGCAGCGTGTCCTTCCCGGCGGGCGCGGCGGATCCAGAGGTCGAGTTCCGGGTGTCGTTCCGCGACGACGCGCTGGGCACCTGGACCACGGTGCTGGCCCGGGACCGGGAGACGCGTCAGGCGTTCCCGCGCGTCGCCAGCCTGCCGCTCACCAGGGATGCCGCCGCGTTCCTGACGGGGCACTTCAACCGCCTGGACCGGGCGCTCTTCAGCGGACAGCTGGTGCTGCTCACGGGGGAATCCGGCACGGGCCGCAGCACGACCCTCCGAGCCCTCATCGATGCGCTGCCCGACAACGTGAACGCGCTGGCGGCGGTGGAGGAGCCGAAGGGCGGCGCGGGAGGCGCCGTCGGGATGGTGCGCGTAGGGCCGGAGCTGACGGTGGCGCAGGCGGTGCGTTCCTTCCTGCGACAGGACCCGGACCTGCTCGTCGCGGACGAGGTGCGCACGCTGGAGGACATGCAGCTGCTCTGCAACGGAGCGCTCACGGGGCATGGCGCCATCTGCGTCCTGGAAGCGAAGACCCCGGAAGAGGGCTTCGCCTGGCTCACGGAAGCGCTGCCGGGAGTTCCCCTGCGGTCGCTCATCGTGCACCACGCGCGCGACGCGGCGGGGGCGCTCGCGATGACCCTCCACGAGACGAAGCCCACGGAGGACGGCGACGCCGTGCGAGTCATGCCGTGGACGTCCGCCGGGTGACGCGGCCCTTCCTGCCGCGTCACCCCGACGAAGGCGGGGGTGGGGGCGCCGCGTTCCTGAGCCGCGACAGGACGAGGCCGATGGTGTCCTTCACCACGGGGTACGTGAGGGCGAAGGGTGGCCCCGCGCCCAAGGGCTCCCAACCCGCGGTGCGTGCCCACCGGATGATTTCGCGAACCATGGACGGGCTGATGCCCGTCTGATGCGGGTCCATTCCGTCGTTGTCCGGGCGGCTGACCCCGAGCTCGACGACCAGCACTCGCCGCGGGCCCTCCACGCGGGCCTGGACCGCGAGGTGCATCGGGGTGGCGCAGGCCGCCTGTGCATCCGTTGGGTGCTTCCGGATGTGCCAGAGGTACTCAGCCCCGTCGACCTCGATGCGACGACTGCCCTTCCGGGGGAGGCTCATGGGGCTCGCGTCCCACCGGTTCCCTATCGCGAGGCCGTCGCCGTCACCTGACGCATGCCCCACCGACAGGGCACGCTGCCATCCGCGCGGCGCAGCGGCTCCACGGCCTGGAGGAACGCGGCCTGGAGCGAGTCCTGGGCCGCGGCGGACAAGCGGTCCGCGTCGTAGGTGGTGAGCAGGGACTCCCAGACGGCGTGCGGCATCCCATCACCCTGGACCGCGAGGGAGTGCGCTTCGACGTCCACGAACCCCTCGCCCAGGAGCGCCCGCAGCCCCGTGATGGAGCGGACCCGGGGGTCCCCCAGCGGCACGGGAGGGGAGGCCTCCGCGCTCAGCAAGGGCTTCAACAACCCCGCGAACAGCTCTACCGACTCGCCACGAACCAGCTCGCCGCTGACGACGATGGACAGCGTGCCCCCGGGCTTGAGCACGCGACGGATCTCCGCGAGGACGGTCTCCACGTCATCCATCAGCATGAGCGCCAGGTGGCTCAGCACGACATCCACGCTGGCGTCGCCGAACGGGAGCGACTGGGCCCGCCCCTGATGCAACGTCGCCGCGCCCTGCAAGCGGCGCCGGGCCGCGGCGAGCTCGTCCTCGCTCATGTCGATTCCGAGCAGGGACAGCCCCGGCTGCCCGCGCTTCGCCAGGAGCTCCAGCAGGTAGCCATCGCCACACGCGACGTCGAGCACCGTCAGCGGCCCGGCGTCGCGGGGCACCACCGCCTCCAGCAGCCCATAGGTGGAGGGAAACGTCTCGCCCTCCCGCAGCACGGGCGCGGTCGCGAACCAGCGCGAAGTCACCCCGGCGAGGCGCGCGTGGAAGTCGAGCAGATAGGACTCAGTGGAAGAGGGCATGGTGGGCTCAGCGCCGGGGCTTCTTCTGCCCGGCGTTCGTGGCTTCGGCGGTGAGGGCCAGCACGGAGTACAGGTTCATCGTGTAGACGCTGTTCTCCGGCTCCAGGTCCGAGGCCTTCTGGAAGAAGGCGCTGGCGCGCTCGTAGTCGCGCTGGTGGTTCAGAAGGATGACCCCCATGCGGTTGTAGAGCGGCGCGGGCTTGGGCAGCAGCGCGATGCTGCGCTCCAGCAGGTCCAGCGCCTCCGCCATCCTCCCCGCCTGCTCCAGCCGCACGACGCGCTGGAGCACCTCCTCGTGGGTGTCCTCCGTCCGAGGCGCGGAAGGGGCCGCCGCTGGAGCTGGCCGCGCCGCCGGCGCCGCTCCCGGCGCAGGTGCCTGGGGCCGCGCCGCCGCCGCGCGCCCCGCCGGTGCCGCCGCCACGGCCTTCGCCGCCGGAGCCGACGGTGAGGACCTCGGCTCCTTCCCGAGCGAGGGCGCCTCCTCCATGGGTGGCGCCGCCGCGGACGCCAGCGTGCCCACCAGCTTCGTCACGCCGCGCTCCGACAGCGACTCGAACAGCGCGCGCAGCTCCACCTCCGTGACCTGGGTGATCATCGCCATGTCCGACAGCGCCGTGCGGCCGTCCACGAACGACAGCACGTAGGCCTCGAAGGGACTGAGCGGCCGGTTCACCAGGTCCAGCCCCGCGACGATGACGGGCCGCACCGGAGGCCCCTTCGTCTTCGCCTGGGCCTGGAAGGACACGACGCGCGTCGCCTCCTGCTGGGGCGGGCGGGGCACGCCGCGCGCTCCCGTCTGCTCCGGCTTCGTGAGCAGCGCGCGCACCAGCGACACGTTGTCCCGGGGCGGCAGGTCGTCCAGGTTGCGCACGAGCAGCAGCTCACAGCGCGCGCACTGGAAGTCCCCCGGCTTGCACGACGCGCCACAGTGCGGACACGCCAGGTCCTCCGGCGGGTGCTCGAAGGCCTGCGTGTCCGCGTAGTAGTGCTTGCGGATGGCCGCGCGGATGGACCGGCGCACCGCCACGAACGGCAGCACCTGGGCCACGCCCACCGTCTTCGCGATCTCCTCCAGCGCCCGCTGCCGCTGCGGTTCGGAGATGGCCACGTACAGCACGTCCTGCGCCAGCCGCAGGGGCATGAAGTCGAAGCCCTCCGCCAGCCGCACCGGCACCCGCTCCAGCAGCGCCGGCTCCACCTTCGCCTGCGCCAGCTTCTCCGTGGACACGAAGCGCGTCTTCAGCTCCTGCGCCAGCAGCCGCAACACCGGCGTCTCATCCACGCCCAGCCGCACCAGGCACTCGCCCAGCTTCAGGCCCGTCGCCTGCTGACGCGAGAGTGCCCGGGACAACAGCTCCGGTGTCAGCACTCCATCCAGGACCAACTGCTCCCCGAGCTTGCGCGTCATGCCCCGATTCAAGGACGCCCGGGCACGCCCCGTCCACCGGCTTCCACGGCACCTACACCCGTTTCCTCCATTCTTCGTTGCGAATGTGTATGGATGACACTAAGATGGTGTCGAAATTACACGATTGCGATGCTGCAAGTGAGGGGGATGCGCGGATGTTCATCGGATACATGAAGTCGACGCCGACCACGTACGTGATGCAGTACCGGGACGGCGAGGTGGTCCGCGAGGGAGCGGGCCTGTCGTTCCTCTATTGGAAGCCGGCGACGACGCTGGTGGCGGTGCCGCTGTCGAGCGCGGATGTGCCCTTCGCGTTCAACGAGGTCACCCGTGACTTCCAGCCGGTGACGGTGCAGGGACAGCTGACCTACCGGGTCGAGGACCCGCGCAAGCTGGCGGGGCTGTTGGATTACTCGGTGACGCCGGCGGGGCGCCACTGCTCCGACGACCCGGACAAGCTGGCGGAGCGCCTGGTGCAGGCGGCGCAGGTGCGAGCCCGCGCGGTGGTACAGTCGCTGGGCCTGCGCGAGGTGCTGGTGCACTCGGACGCGATGGAGGCCCGGGTGCTGGCCGCGCTGGCGGAGGCGGAGGCCGTGAAGGCGCTGGGCGTGCGGGTGATGGCCTTCTCCGTCCTCTCCATCCAGCCCACCCCGGAGATGGCGCGCGCGCTGGAGGCGGGCGCGCGCGAGGGGCTCCAGCGCGAGGCGGACGAAGCCATCTATGCCCGGCGCAACGCGGCCGTGGAGCAGGAGCGGCGCATCAAGGAGAGCGAGCTGGCCACGGAGCTGGTCGTGGAGGAGCGCCAGCGCCAGATTCGCGAGGCGAAGATGGCCGCGGACATCGCGGTGGAGGAGCAGCGCGCCGCCCTGATGGAGCGCTGGGTCCAGAACGAGCGCCAGTCCGCGGACGCGCGCGCGTACACCCTGGAGAAGACGCTGGAGCCGGTGAAGCACGTGGATTGGAAGACGCTCCTGGCCACGTCCGCCAACGGCGGCGACCCCGCGCTCCACATCGCCCTGGCCTTCCGCGAGATGGGGGAGAACGCCCAGCGCATCGGCGAGCTCAACGTGTCGCCGGACCTGCTGCGCTCGCTCCTGCCCTCGGCCTCCGGCCCCGCGCCGGCCGCGGACCCGAAGCCCCACAAGCCCGGCCGCGCGGACGTCCATTCCTTCAACCCCCGCGACCGCTAGTCCACGCCGCGCGAGCAGGAGAGGAGGAGGCCTTGTTCGAGAAGTTCGAGAAGGTGGTGCTTGTCACGCGCAGGACGCGGCTGGCGGACCTGGTGGTGCGCTTCAACACGAAGAAGCAGGCCAAGTTCTACGTGGAGCGCTCCGGCCAGGACTTCAACGGGTTCGAGGCGGAGGACGACACCTACCGCCGCTCGGTGGACGCGCTGCGCGCCCAACTGGACGTGGGGGTGCCGGTGCAGCAGGTGGACCGCTCGCTCGTGCCCACCTTCCTCTTCACCGGCAAGGAGGTGGTGGTGGCGGCGGGGCAGGACGGGCTCGTCGCCAACGTGGCCAAGTACGTGGGCAGCCAGCCGCTCGTGGGCGTCAACCCGGACCCCGAGCGCTTCGACGGGGTGCTCCTGCCCTTCCTCCCCGCCAAGGCCCGGAGCGCGGTGCTGCGCGTGCTGGAAGGGCGCGCGAAGGTCCGTCAGGTCCAGCTCGCGGAGGCGCGGCTCCAGGACGGACAGCGGCTGCTCGCCTTCAACGACCTGTTCATCGGCGCGCGCACGCACGTCTCCGCCCGCTATCAGGTCCGCTACGGCGGCCAGGAAGAGGCGCAGTCCTCCAGCGGCGTGCTCGTGTCCACCGGCGCGGGCTCCAGCGGCTGGCTGTCCTCGGTGTTCGCCCTGGCGCGGGGCCTCACCCAGAAGACAGGGGGCGTGCCGGGACAGTCCTGGACGCTCGGATGGGAGGACGCGCGGCTGGCCTTCGTCGTGCGCGAACCCTTCGTCAGCCGCCACTCCAGCGCGGACATCGTCGGCGGCTTCGTCACCGCCCGGGACGAGCTGGTGCTCGAATCGCGGATGCCCCAGGGCGGCGTCATCTTCAGCGACGGCATGGAGGAGGACTTCCTCACCTTCGGCGCCGGCGCCACCGCGCGCATCCGGCCGGCCGAACAGCGGGCCTGCCTGGTCGTCCCATGAAACACGTCACCCGATGTGACAGGTCCCCACAACCTGGAGGCCCCGAGTACCGCTGGACCCCTGCGAGGCTCCTGGGATTTCCCGGAGATGCGCGCTGCTTGCGGCGGGGCTCGCCCGGCTTCCTACCCACCGAGCGGGAACGGTGGACTCGTCCTGGAGGGCACGCACCGCGGGGGCGCGACGGGCATCTCTTCAAGTGTGGGGAGACCGCGCCCGGCTCCCCGTCCGGCAGACGACACCCTGTCCCTTCCCCGGACCTGAAATTCCAGGCATGGTGGGCGCAGTCGCCTTACCTTCGAGTCGAAGTCGTTGGGGCAGCGGTCCCAGGTGCAGGCGGAAAACTTCGCCGGAGTTGCGTCCGGTCGTTGATGAGCGTAGGACGCAAATCTCCCGGGAAGTTGCTCAGGGGTGATCAATGGTCGGCCTCGTCATCGCATCGCACGGGCGTCTCGCGGATGAGCTCGTCTCTACCGCTGAACAGATCGTGGGCAAGCTGCCCGCCGTGGCCACTTGCAGCATCGAGCCGGGGGCGCCCGTGGAGGACCTCCGCGCCAAGATGAAGCAGGCGGTGAAGACCGTGGATGAAGGGGACGGTGTCATCATCATGGCCGACCTCTTCGGAGGTACCCCCTGCAAGGAATCGCTGATGATGTGTCAGCGGATGAATCTGGAAGTCCTGGCCGGCGTCAATCTGCCCATGCTGCTGAAGGCCAACTCGCTCCGTTCGGAGCAGATGAGCCTGTCGGAGATGGCCAACCAGCTGGCGTCGTACGGCCAGCGCAACATCACCTGTGCATCCGCCCTGCTTCGCGAGGCGCAGCAGCAGCCGCGAACTTGACGGACCCGCACGGGTCGGCGATTCGAGACTGCCGTGATCACCCTGGTCCGCGTCGACAACCGCCTCATCCATGGTCAGGTCGTCGAAGCCTGGCTGCCCCACCTCAAGGTGTCCCGTGTCGTGGTGGCGGACGATGAGGCGGCCTCCAGTCCCCTCATTCGCGCCGCCATGGCGCTCGCCGTCCAGAGCGCCATCGAGGTGCAGATCCTCCCCCTGGCCCAGGTGGACTTCGCCGCCCTCTCCAAGGACGGCGTGCGCACGCTGGTGCTCCTGAGGGACGTCGCCTCCGTGCCCTTCGCCTTCCAGCACGGGCTGGCCATGGACCAGCTCAACCTGGGCAACGTGCACTTCGGCACCGGGCGCCGGCAGGTGTCGCCGTCCGTGTTCCTGGCGGAGGGGGAGCTGCAGGCCCTCCAGCAGCTGTCGGAGCAGGGGGTGCGCGTGGAGGCGCGGGCGGTGCCCGCGGAGAAGTCCGTGGACCTGCCAGACCTGACCGAGCGCTGGTCGAAGGCCGGGTGAGCCGGTGAACGTCGGCTGGACCCAGGTGGCGCTCGCGTGTCTCTGGGGCGGCTTGGTGGCCGTGGAGCGCAAGGCGTTCCTGCAGGCCATGCTGTCGCGGCCGCTGGTGGCCGCCACGTTCATGGGCGCCCTCCTGGGAGACGTGGGCGGCGGCCTGTCCGTCGGCATGCTGCTGGAGCTGTTCTACCTGGGCACGGCCAACCTGGGCGCCTCCCTGCCGGAGAACGACACGCTGGCGGCCACCGGCACCGCCGCCGCCGCCGCCACGCTCACCGCCGCCACCGGCGCGGGCTCCACGCCCGCCATCTGGTCGCTGGCGGTGCTGCTCTTCATCGGGCTGGGGCGGGTGGGGCGCCGGCTGGACCGGCTGCTGGAGGGCTACTCGGCGCGGCTCGCGCGCGTGGCCCTGGCGTCCGCGGAGGCGGGCAACCTCACGCGCGCCATGCGGCAGAACCTGTGGGGCATGTGGCCGCACTTCGCGACGTACGGCGCCATCACCGGCGCGTGCGCGCTCGCGGGCTACTTCCTGGAGCCCCTGATGGCGGTGTTGCCGCACGGGCTGGTGCGGGGCCTGGCGTGGGCGTACCCGGCCATGGCGTCCGTGGCGGCGGCCATCGCCGCGCAGAGCAGCCACGCGAAGCGCGCCCCCCTGTACGCGGGCATCGCCGCGGCGATCGTCACCGCGGCGGTGGTGCTGGTCCAGCTCCAGGAGCAGCGGCCATGAGCACGACGACGCCACCGCCCGCCTCCATGTCCGCGTCCGCTCCTGCGTTCAGCCCGCCCGCGCGGCTGTCGCGGGGCACGGTGCTGCGCGTCTTCCTGCGCTCGCTCTTCCTCCAGGCGTCGTGGAACCCCAAGGGGATGCAGAACCTGGGGCTGGCGTACGCGGTGTACCCCGCGCTGGAGAAGCTGTACCCGGCGGGCCCGCAGCGCGAGGCGGCGGTGCGCCGTCACCTGGTCTTCTTCAACACGCACCCGTACGTGGCGGCCGCCATCGTGGGAGGCGTGGTCAACCACGAGCAGCGGATCGCCCGGGGAGAAGAGACGCCGGACCGGGTGGTGGGCTTCAAGGCGGCGCTGATGGGGCCGCTGGCGGCGCTGGGGGACGGGTTCTTCTGGCTGTCGCTCAAGCCCGCGGTGGGCGGCTTCTGCGCGGCGATGGTGCCGCTCCTGGGCGTCTGGGCGGTGGCGCTGTTCCTGCTGCTCTACAACCTGGTGCACCTGCTCCTGCGCGTCCGGCTGTACTGGCTGGGCCTGAGCCTGGGGGACCGGCTGGTGGAGGCGGTGGCGCGGGTGAACCTGCCCGCCAAGGGCGCGCGGTTGAGGGGCGTGGCGGCGGCGAGCGCGGGCGGGCTGGCGGCGTGGCTGGCGGTGAGCTTCGGGGCGACGGCGGGCGGCACCTGGGCGCCGTTCCTGGCGGGGGGGTGTCTGGCGGTGGGGGTGTTGGCGTACGTGCTCGTCAATCGGCGAGTCCCCACCTACGTGGTCCTCTACGTCGCGGCGGGATTGGCCTGCGCGGCGGGAGCCTTTCTGTGAGTACGAACAGCGGTACGAGGTAGGAGTCGCACGATGGCGAGTGAAGCCGAAGGAACCTTCGAGATCATCAACGCGCTGGGGCTGCACGCCCGGGCCGCGGCGCAGATGGTCAAGGTGGCCAACCGCTTCAAGAGCGAGGTCATCATCAAGGCCTCGGGGCAGCGCGCCAACGCCAAGTCCATCATGGGCGTGCTGATGCTCGCGGCGGCCCAGGGCACCCAGGTGACGCTCACCTGCAAGGGTGAGGACGCGGAGGCGTGCCTGTCCGAATTGAAAAAGCTCATCGAGGACCGGTTTGGCGAAGCGCAGTAAGCGTCGAAGGGGGAGGTAGACTCCCCGTGAGGGCAGGAAACGAACCGTGAGCAGCCAGGCCACCCCTACACTCAGGTTGACGGGCATCGGCGCCTCTCCGGGCGTGGCGGTGGGCCATGCCTTCATCCTGGACCGCAAGCGCATCCGCACCCCCAAGCTGCGTCTCGCCGACGCGGAGGTGGAGCCCGAACGGATGCGGATGAAGACGGCGATTGATTTGTCCGACCGGCAGCTCGCGGAGCTGAAGGACCAGATCACGCGCACGGAGGGCAGCGACCACGCCCTCATCCTGGAAGCGCACCGGCTGATGCTCCACGACCCCATGCTCGTGGATGAGGTCAACCGCCTCATCGTGGAGGACCGCATCAACGCGGAGTGGGCGGTGCGCCGCACGGCCCGGAAGATCAAGCACCTGTTCGACAACATCCCGGACGAGTACTTCCGCGAGCGCCGCTCGGACGTGGACTACGTGGCGGACCGCATCATCCGCAACCTGATGGGGCAGGTGGTGGATGAGGAGGTGGAGGTGCCGGCGGAGGCCATCGTCGTCGCGCACGACCTGCCGCCCGCGGACGCGGCGATGATGGCCCGCAGTGGCCGCGTCGCGGGGTTCGTCACGGACCTGGGCGGGCAGACGAGCCACACCGCCATCGTCGCCCGCGCCAGGGAGACGCCCGCGGTGGTGGGCGCGGGGCGCGCGAGCGAGCAGATCTCCCCGGGCGACCTGGTCGCCATGGACGGCACGCGCGGCGTGGTGCTGGTGAACCCGTCGGAGGACCAGCTGGCGCTCTTCCGCGAGGAGCAGCGCCGCTACCTCGAGAGCGAGCAGCTGGCGCTGGCCACGAAGGACCAGCCCGCGGTGAGCACGGACGGCTTCCGCATCCGGCTCAACGGCAACATGGAGTTCCTGGAGGAGATCCCCTCGCTGCTGGCGCACGGCGCGGAGGGCATCGGCCTGTACCGCACGGAGTTCATGTTCCTGGACCGCAAGACGGCGCCCACGGAAGAGGAGCACTACCGGGCCTACAAGCAGGTGCTGGAGGCGATGGGCGGCCGGCCTGTCACCATCCGCACGCTGGACCTGGGCGGCGACAAGGTGCCGGGCAAGACGAAGCACGAGAAGGAACCCAACCCGGCCATGGGCCTGCGGGCCATCCGCTACTGCCTGTCCAACCGGGAGCTGTTCCGGGTGCAGCTGCGCGCGCTGCTGCGCGCGAGCGTGCACGGCAACCTGCGGCTGATGTTCCCGCTCATCTGCGGCGTGAGCGAGCTGCGCGAGGCGCGCAGCGAGCTGGAGGCATGCCGCACGGCGCTGGGGCGCGCGGGGGTGCCGGTGGGCAAGCGCTTCCCGGTGGGCATCATGGTGGAGACGCCGAGCGCGGCGACCATCGCGGACCGGCTCGCGCAGGAGGCGGACTTCTTCTCCATCGGGACGAACGACCTCATCCAGTACTCGCTGGCCATCGACCGTCAGAACCGCGAGGTGGCGTACCTCTACCGGCCGCTGCATCTGTCGGTGTTGCGCATGCTCCAGAACGTGGTGGACGCGGCGAAGGCCGCGAACATCCCGGTGTCCATGTGCGGCGAGATGGCGGGCGACCCGCTCTTCACGCTGGTGCTCCTGGCGCTGGGCTTCGACGAGCTGTCGATGACGTCCGGACAGATTCCGGTGGTGAAGAAGTTGATGCGCCGGGTGAGCCGGAGCGAGGCGGTGGAGATGCTCCAGGGGGCGATGGAGCTGACCACGGCGGAGGAGATTGAACGCTTCGTGCGCACGGAGATGGACCGGCGCTTCAGCGGCCAGGACGGCTCGCTGCTGGCGATGCGGGACGTGGAACCGGAGTCCGTGTAGGCCCCGTTCCCCCCGGGTGAATGAGGGGGGAGGGGGTCGCCGATTCCAGGGGGGATGCACACGTTGGCCGGACACGGATGGTAGGGAGGCAGCAGCGTGTTCAAGTCAACGGACATTCAAAGGGGGATGACGGTGCGGGACCGGGACGGGGAAGCGCTCGGCGGCATCGTCGCGGTGGATCCCCGCGGCTTCACCATCGGCAAGGGGCGCATCTTCGAGCGGGAATACCCGGTGCGCTTCTCCGACGTCGCGGACCTGGATGGAGACGACGTGTACCTGCGCCGGGACCTGGCCAGCCTTCCGGGCGCCTTGCTGACCCGAGGCGTGCTCAATCTGGGGGAAGAGGAAGCGGGGCACGAAGCCTGCCCTCCCTCGCACCGGCCGGTGGTCTACACCCACGACCTGACGGGTGCGCTCGTCCCCATGGAATAGCGGGGCGGCGGCTCACTCGCGTTTGAGGATGACCCCCTCGTCGCTGATGGCGTAGCTCGCGCCGGCATCCATGACCTCCGACTTGAGGCCGCAGCCCCTGGACCTCGCATCGCTTCACTTCGGACGCAAGTCACCGCCACGGGCGTGGCCCCTGCCTTCGTCGTCTTCCTTCGCGCGGCGCTTGGGCTTCGGCGCCAGCCGCCGGGCGACGGGACGCAGGACCACCAGCGACAGCAGGGCCATGGCCACGGTGGCGCCCGCCGCCATGTACAGCCCCAGCCCGCACGCCAGGCCCACCGCCGCCGTGACCCAGAGGTTCGCCGCCGTGGTGAGCCCCCGCACCACTCCCTTGTGGCGCAGGATGACCCCCGCGCCCAGGAAGCCGATGCCCACGACAATCTGGCTGGCGATGCGGCTGATGTCCGCCTGCGCCCCCGCGTGCGTCTCCCCGGCCCGGAGCACCATCCCCGCGTACACGCTGGAGAGCGTGAAGCAGCACGCCCCCAGCCCCACCAGCGTGTGGGTGCGCAGCCCCGCGGCCTGGTTGTGCGCCTCGCGCTCCACGCCCAGCACGCCCCCCAGGAGCGTGGCCAGCACCAACCGCCCGACGATGACTTGAGGGTCCACCGACGCCGGACGCTACTCGCCCAGGTCGATCTTCTCGTCCTTGTCCGCGTCGTTCAGTTCGGGACTGGGCAACGTGCCCAGCGTCGCCACCAGCAGCTTGTACGAAGGCACCACGTAGGGCTCCACCTCCGGCCCCAGCTCCTTCACGTACTGCTCCGTGCGCTCCACGTACTTCTTGTCGTGCGAGTCCCAGCTGCCGCCCGCCTCCGCCGCCCACACCTCCTGGCCGTCGCGGCAGCGCAACAGCTGCGCCTTCACCGACACCTCCGCTCCCTCCCCCACGCGCTTCACGCTGGGGTCCAGCCACAGCACGCCCTCAATCCCCTCCACGCACTGGTCCTTGAAGGTCAGGTCCGTGGGGCGCTCCGGCAGGGACGTGTTCGCCTTCACCAGGTAGTCCCGGTTCTGGTTCAGCCACTGCCGCGCGATCAGGCTCCACAGGTCGCCCACGTACTGCTGCCCCGGCGGAAACGGCTGCGTCACCACCGCCAGCCGCTTCACCTGCTGCCGGTCCACCGTCGCGTAGTCGTCGCGCAGCCGATGGCTCTTCACCGTGCTCGCGCAACCCGTGAGCACCATCAGGCCCAGCACCGCGCCCACCCGCTTGAACGTCCCCATGGCTTGAAGCTCCTTCCGTGAGAAAGAGAAGCCCCGCGCTTCCCTGGGTGAGGGAAGGCGGGGCCGAGGTCCGGCGCGGATATTAAGCGCTTCCTCCGCGCTGTCAGGCCGCGCGTGTGGAGGACGCGTCACCGCCCGGGGCGGAGCCGCCCCCCTGGCCGCGCGCCGCGTCCCGCTGACGCTGGTCGTGCATCAGCTGCATCACCGCCGCCAGCACCGTGAAGGACACCAGCAGCGTGGTGATGAGGCCAATGCAGGCCACGAGGCCCATGGAGCGCAGGCCGTTGTGGCTGGCCACCAGGAGCGCCGCGAAGCCCGCCACCGCCGTCAGCGTGGAGGACGCCACCGCCGCGCCCACGCTGCGCAGCGCCACCAGCGGGGACGTGCCCTCCAGGAAGCGGTGCAGCAGGTACAGGCCGTGGCTCACGCCGAAGCCCAGCAGGATGGGCAGGATGATGATGTTCATGAAGTTCAGGCGCAGGTCGAACAGCGCCATGAAGCCCATCATCATCGCCAGGCCCACCGTCAGCGGGATGACCGACGCCAGCGCCAGCTTCGCGTTGCGGAAGTCCGCGAAGTGCATCACCAGGATCCACAGCGCGGTGAGGATGACCGTGAGCCTCGCGTCCTTGAGCACCATGCGCGCCAGCGACGCGTAGAGCTGCGTGGCGCCCGCGGCGCGGAACTCCTTCTCCACCGGCGCGCCCGTGGGCCCGCCGTCGGTGAACTTGCCCGGCGTCACCAGCGCCTTGATGGAGCTGGTCTGGTCCGCGAACTGGAGCATCTGCTTGCCGTCCCACAGGTCCACGCTCGGGTAGATGAACGTGAGGTAGCCGTGGTTCTCCGGGCTGGTGGTGGGCAGGTGCCGGAACTGCGAGGCGTAGATCTCCGGCACGTGGTGCACGTCGAAGGGCCGCGCCTCCAGCATCTTGAAGAACATCGCCGCCTTCTCCTGCGTCTCCGGCGGCAGCGCCTTCACGTCGATCTCCTTCAGCTCCTCCTGCCACTCCTCCAGGATCTTCGCGTTCGCCTGGGAGATGCCCTCCGGCGGCACGAAGGTGAACAGGCTCATCACCTGCGAGATGGCGGGGCGCTTCTTCGGATCCGCCGTCAGCTCCTTGTAGAGGGCCTCCGTCTCCGCCAGGTCCTTCGTGTAGACGGCGAGCGGGTCGCTGGCGATCTTGAAGCGCACGTTGATTTCATCCTGCAGCACCACGGACGGCTGGTTCGCCGGCATCAGCGCGCGGGTGTTGTAGTTGAAGCGCACGCCGTACGGCAGCCGCGCGAAGAAGCCCGCGTCCGCCGGGGGCTCGCCGCTCTTCCACGGGATGGCCGCGCCGCACACCACCGCGACAATCACGCAGCCCACCGCCAGCACCAGGCCGGGGCGCGGGATGCGCAGCTCCTTGCCGGAGGCGTTGTTGGTGGGCGGCGGCTTCATCACGCCGATCAGCTTCTGTGGCAGCTCCGGGTTCTTCCGGCCCGCCAGCGCCAGCAGTGCCGGGCACCAGGAGAACAGCGTGAAGCCCAGCATCAGCGTGCCCGTGCCGGCCAGGAAGCCGAACTGCGAGAAGCCGCGGAACTCGCTCACCATCAGCACGTAGAAGGAGCCCGCCACCACCACCGCGGACACCAGCGCCGGACGGCCCGCGTTGATGACCGCGTCGCGGATGGCCACGTCGTAGCGCTTGCCCGCGCCCAGCTCCAGGCGCGTGCGGAAGATGAAGTGGATGCCGTAGTCGATGCCGAACCCCATCAGGATGCCGCCCAGGATGGAGGTGATCATGTTGAGCTCACCCAGCGTCGCGTAGGTGAAGCCCAGCGTGTACAGCGTGCCCGCCACCGTGCCGCTCACCACGATGAGCGTGGGCGCCCACTTGCGGAAGAACGCGATGGTGATGCCGAAGATGGCGATGAGCGCGATGATGGTCACCGGCTGGAGCGAGTCCTCGATGGCGTACGAGTCGTCCACCGCCGTCTTGTAGGAACCCGTGAAGCCGTAGGCGACCGTCTTCTTGTCGCCCATCTTGTAGTAGTCCTCCACCAGCTGCACGCCCGCGGCGTTGCTCTTGGAGTACTGCTCCAGGTCCCCGCGCAGCTTGTCCACGTACTGCTTCGTCTGGCCAATCTGGTTGGTGTCCCACATCGGCTTGATGAGGAGCAGCAGCAGCTTGCGGTCCTGGGAGATGTAGTAGTCGTCCGCGATGCTCTTGTTGCCAACGCTGGAGTACTTGTCGACCAGGTCCTGCAGGTCCAGCTTCACCGGCTCCGTCTTCTTGATCTCGATGTAGAAGGGGTTCGCGCGCCGGAGCTGGTCCTTGAGGAACGCCATGATGCGGCGCTTGCCCTCGGCCAGGTCCTCCGTCTTCACGAACAGCACCATGTTCTGCTGAACGAACTCGACGGGGATCTTGTAGGTGATGGAGCGCGCGTGCTCCTTGTCCTGGCCCACCATCGCGGCCACGTCGTCCGCGACGCGCTTGAGGGTGGCCTCGTCGTCGCCGCGCAGGGCGACCATGAAGAAGCCACTGCCGCCCACCATGTCGATGACCCGCTTGACGTCCTTCACCTCCTGGAGGTCCTGGGAGATGAGGTCCAGCTGGTTCGAGTTGATGGTCAGCTTCGACGTGCCCCAGACCGCCAGGCCGAGCAGCAACAGCAGCACGGTCATGACGGTGCCGGGACGCCGGACCAGCATCTCGGCGTAGGCGACTGCGAGTCGGGGCGGGGGGGGCGAGGAGGGATTGCCGCTCATGGGCGCGGGACCCTATCGACAAACGCCCCCGCCCGGAAGCAAAGCCAGGGATGCCTGTCCGCCCCCCCTCCACGCGAGACAGGGCCCCTCTTCAACCGGGAATTCAGTGCCCCGGGGGCCCGCTCTGGGGGACGGTCTGCGCCTGCGTCCCACCCGGGGCGGCCTCGTCCCGGGGCGGGACGAGGAAGGGGCCGGGGTTGCGCAGGAAGCGCATCGCCACCGCGCCCAGGAACCGCAGGCCCTCCCGCGCCGGGACATCCCGTGCGCGCAGGGCCACGCCCAGCGCCAGCGCGAAGGACACGCCGAAGTTGAGGACGCCGATGACGGCCACCCCCAGCACGGCCGCCAGGAATCCGGGCTCCAGCACCGCCGCGGGGCCCAGCGTGCAGCCGGCGAAGGCCAGGGACCCGAATGAAAGGGTGACGTGCCGCACATCCAGCGGAATGCCGAAGAAGCCCCCGATGCCCGGCGCCACCGCCAGCAGCACGCCCAGGGTGACGCTGCCGCCCACGCCCGCCGCGTGGTGCATCAGCGCGTCCGCCACGCGGCGCGCGCCGGTCACCCCCAAGAGCGCGCGCAGCACGCGGTGGTGGGCCAGGGCCTCCGGCAGCCGGCGGTAGACGACGAAGTTCTCGAACCAGCCCGCGGCCACGCTGGACACCCAGAGCAGCACGCCGGTGAAGGCGGCCCACAGGAGCGTGGCGCTGTGCCAGGGATGCAACGACTCCACCACGGACTCGGCCTTGTGCACCGACAGCAGCGAATGGCCCTTGAGCCACTGGAAGCCCAGCGCCAGCGCCACCGCGACGGGCAGCACGCAGCCCAGGTTGCCCAGGGCCGCGGCCAGCTGGGAGCGGGTGATGCGCGGCACCAGCGCCGCCAGCCGCTCCATGCGCCCGCTTCCGCCGTCCGGGCCCGCCGCCTCCTCGCCCACGGCGGCCGCCAGCGTGGAGGCCGTCATGGAGGGCTGCTTGGTGGCCAGCGTGAAGCCCAGGAACTGCATCACCACGAAGCTGCCGGCGTAGTTGAGCGCCGCGAAGAAGCCCGCGAAGAAGGGCGCCAGCGACAGGCTGGCCAGGAAGAACTTCAAGAGGGCGGTGAACGCGGTGAGGAAGCCGCCGCCCGCCGCCGAGTGCACCATGCGGTGGAACTCGTCGGGCGTCGCGGTGATGTAGTGCTCGCCGGTGCTGCTGGTGCGCTCGATGATCTTCCGCGAAAGGAGCCGCGCGTTGCGCTGGACCAGCGCGCGCACGGAGCGGTCCGCGTGCGCGTACCCCAACAGGTCCGACAGCAGGGTCAGGGCCTCGCGCCACCGCGCCTCGCCCCTCGCGGCGCCCAGCACGCGCGAGATGGCCTCCATCCGGTCCAGGCCGCGCCGGATGCGCTCCATCCGGTACACCAGGTCCACGCTGACGCCGGAGTACTCCAGGTGCCGCGTGACGGATTGCACCACGCCCCGGCAGTCCTCCAACACCCGCGCCAGGTCCTTGAGCGTCTCCTGCGCCCCGTCGCGCGCCAGCACCGCGTCGCACACCAGCCTGAGCCGCAGGAACGGCGAGGCGCGGAAGGACGTCTCCGGGCTGCGGTCGCGCACGTCCTCGGCCAGGCCCAGGCCCGCCACCTGCACGCCCAGCAGCAGCAGCGCGTCCATCAGGTCGCCGCGCACGCGCGCCGACGGGGTGGGCTCCGGGGGCGGGGGTTCGCCCACGAGCGCCGTCAGCCGCGCGAGGAGCGCGGGCGACAGGGCGGCCAGCCACTGCGCGTCCTCCGGCACCGGGAACAGGCGCAGCAGCAGCTCCGACAGCTTGCCCGGCTCCGGCGGCGAGGGCAGCACGCCGCGCACGAAGCGGTCCGTCAATTCAGAGAAGAAGCCGTTGCCGCCGCTCAGCCCCACCTGGGCGAAGAGCTTCAGGCCCCGGCTGCCCGCGCACACCCCCGCCACCAGCCGGGTGACGGACGCGCGCAGCCCGGACTCTCCCTCCAGCACGCGCACCAGCAGCGCCAGCCTTGAATTCGCGGGCGACAGCCCGGCGTCCTCTCCGTCCGTCAGGCCCTGCGCGGGGATGCGGTCGCGCATCCAGTGCATCCAGCGCTCCACCCACTCCAGCCTCGGCTCCAGGCCGTCGCCGGGGACCTCCGACAAGAGCCGCAGCAGGTCCCGCACGGCGGGGTGGCCCGGGGCCCGAGGGGCGTACTGGACGCAGAACGCATCCACCTCACGGGCGGACGGCGTGCTGCGGACCAGAAGCTGCTGGGCGGGGGAGGAAACGGTCATTCGCCAGGCGCTCCGGGGGGAGGGGGATGCGGAGCCTACCCGGCCCACGCCTCCCCCGGAACCCGGTGGGAGGGCATGGGCCGGGGTGCCTGGCTGCTCCGTACCCCTTGAGACTGGATTACTTCAGCTTCACCGAAGCGAGCTCGTTGTTCTTCGCGCGCATGGCGCCCAGCAGGGCGTCCCAGCCGCCTTCCTTGAAGAGGGGGCGCACCTGATCATCGCGGATGCCGGTGAGCATGGAGTCGCCCAGCACGGACACGTCCACGACCTTCCAGGCGGTGCCCACCTTCTCCACGGCGTACTTGAGCTTCATCTCCTGCTTCTTCAGCGGGTGGTTGATGAAGATGGTGGAGCCCACGAGCGCCTTGTCGCCCGTCACCTGGGGCTCGTCGTAGGTGATGGAGTCCAGGTTCTTGAAGTTCTCCCGGACCTTGGGGAAGGCCATCTTCGCGAAGAGGCTCTGGAAGAGCTGGGTGAACTCCTTGCGCTGGGCGTCCGTGGCCTTGGTCCACTCGTCGCCCAGGAGGAAGAGCCCCTGCGGGTCGCTGCCCAGGTTCTCCAGCGCCTTGAGGTCCTTCTCGTAGCGCACCGACTGCACCACGGTCTTCACCGGCTTGGTGACGGCTTCGTTGGTGGCCTTGTTGGGCGGCGCGGCGAGCGCGGGCACGGCCAGGGTGAGGGCAACCAGGAGAGGAAGGGCGCGGATGCGGGTGTTCAGGTTCATACGGGTCGGTGACCTCCAACAGAAGGGCTCGGGTCCTGTAGCCCAGGCAAACGCCGCGTGACGCACAAAATTCAACCGGCCCTGGGCCCATACTCCACGCGTTGGGTCCGGGGGGCCGGAGGGTGTTTCGGGCCGAATAATCCTGTGGCTCGGCGGGTTTGACTCTGCTGGGACCGCACGTTTAGTGTCCGGACCCCTGCGCTGCGTCACTGGATTAGCGCGAAGCCCGAGAAGACATGCCTACCGACTTCCTGTTCACGTCTGAATCCGTCACCGAGGGCCACCCGGACAAGATCGCCGACCAGATCTCCGACGGTGTGCTCGATGCCATCATCGCCAAGGATCCGCAGGCGCGCGTCGCCGTGGAGACGCTCGTCAAGACGGGCCTCGCCATCGTCGCGGGCGAGGTGACGACGAATTGTTACGTGGACATCCCGAAGATCGTCCGGTCGACCATCACGCGCATTGGCTACACCGATAGCTCGATGGGCTACGACGGCAACACGTGCGGCGTGATGGTGGCCATCGAAGGCCAGAGCCAGGACATCGCCCGGGGCGTGGACAACAAGAAGGACCAGGGCGCCGGCGACCAGGGCATGATGTTCGGCTTCGCGTGCGACGAGACGCCGGAGCTGATGCCCGCGCCCATCCACTACGCGCACCAGCTCACGCGCCGCCTGGCGGAGGTGCGCCGCAAGGCCCATCCGTGGATCCGCCCGGACGGCAAGAGCCAGGTGACGGTGGAGTACAAGGGCGGCCGCCCGGTGCGCATCGACGCGGTGGTGCTGTCGACGCAGCACGCGGAGGAGGTCTCCAACAAGAAGATCCAGGAGGCCATCCGCGAGGACGTCATCCTCAAGGTCCTGCCGAAGAAGCTCATCGACAACAAGACCAAGTTCTTCATCAACCCCACGGGCCGCTTCGTCATCGGCGGCCCCATGGGCGACTCGGGCGTCACGGGCCGGAAGATCATCGTCGACACCTACGGCGGCATGGGCCGTCACGGCGGCGGCGCGTTCAGCGGCAAGGACCCGTCCAAGGTGGACCGCTCCGCCGCGTACATGGGCCGCTACATCGCCAAGAACGTCGTCGCGGCGGGCCTGGCCAGCCGCTGCGAGGTGCAGGTGTCCTACGCCATCGGCGTGGCGGAGCCGGTCAGCGTGATGGTGGAGACCTTCGGCACGTCCACCGTGCCGGAAGAGCAGATCGCCCGCGCCGTGCGCCAGACGTTCGGCCTGCGTCCGCGCGAAATCACGGAGCACCTGGACCTGCTGCGGCCCATCTACCAGAAGACCGCCGCGTACGGTCACTTCGGCCGCACCGACAAGGAGTTCACCTGGGAGCGCACGGACAAGAAGGACGCGCTCCGCGAGGCGGCCTCCTCCTCCGGTGGCACCAAGTCGCGCACGCCCCGCCTGAAGGCCGTCTGACGTCCCGGCGGCGGCTGGCTTGAGCCCACGCGCTCGCTCCCTCCAGGGGCGAGCGCGTTTTCATTTTCCGGGGTGCGGAGGCCGGGCGCGCACGGCCGGTGAATTGTTAGGACACGGCCATGCCGACTTCCGGTGCCGCGTCTGGCTGGCGCATCGTGCTGCTCACCGTGGCCCCCGCGGTGGCGCACGACTTCACGTTGTCCCTGCGGGCGCAGGGGCATGACGTGGTGGCGTTGGTGGTGCCGGCGGGCATCCGGGGCCTGCGTCCGCTGGACATGGCGGGGTGGGCGGAGCTGGGGCGGCTCTTCGAGTCCGCGCCGCCGTCGCTGGACGTGCTGCTGGTGAGCGAGCGGGCCCACCTGACGCCCCGGCTGGCGGCGCTGAAGCCGGACCTGCTGCTGTGCTTCTTCTTCCCCTGGAAGCTGCTGCCGGAGGCGCTGGCGCTGGCGCCGCTGGGCGCCGTCAATGTCCACCCGTCGCTCCTGCCGTGCTACCGCGGTCCGTGTCCGCTGGGCTGGGCGCTGCGCGAGGATGCGCGGGACGTGGGGCTGACGTTCCACCGCATGGACGCGAGCTTCGACACCGGGCCCGTCCTGGCGCAGGGCACCTTCCCGCTGCACGACGAGGACACGGAGGAGGTCATCTTCGAGAAGTTGATGCTCGCGTCGCGCCAGCTGCTGCCCGGGGTGATGGAGCGCGTGGCGCGGGGCGACCGGGGCGAGCCGCAGGTGGACGCCGACGCCACGTTCGCGCCCTTCTTCGACCGGGCGTACCGGGACATCGACTGGCGGGACCCCGCGCGCTCCGTGCACCTGAAGGTGCGCGCGTGCCGCTTCGCCGCGTGGCGCGACGGCAACGGGGATGCGCGGGCCCGGCTCCAGGGCCGCTGGATGCGGGTGCGGCGCACGCGGGCGTGGCGGGGCGAGGACCCTCGCGAGGTGCCGGGCACGCTCCTGGCCCGTCAGGGGGACGAGCTGCTCGTGCAATGCGGGGACGCGCCGCTCTGGGTGGTGTCGCACACGCTGGAGGAGCCCTGAACGAAAGGGGCGCGCTTGTGTGTACGGCAGCGGGCATCCGGGGCCGGGGATTCAGGCGCGCGGGTGGCATGTCCCGGGGGGCGGACGCAGACAGAGGGCATGGTGAAGAACCTCGGAGACCCGTACCCCATCGTCCGGCTCGAGCACTACGAGCGCTACGTGGGCGCGGCGGTGGTGGAGCGCATCCTGGAGAAGGCGCGTCCGCTGCAAGACCTGCGGGTCGCGCACGTCAACTCCACGTACTACGGCGGTGGCGTGGCGGAGCTGCTCTCCCCACTGACGCTGCTGATGAACAGCGTGGGCATGGTCACGGAGTGGCGGGCCATCCAAGGGCCGCCGGACTTCTTCAACATCACGAAGAAGATGCACAACGCGTTGCAGGGCGCGGACATCCACCTGACGCCGATGAAGGCGAACATCTACGAGGAGGTCGTCTACGAGAACGCGATCCGCAACCGGCTGGACCACGACCGCGTCGTCATCCACGACCCGCAGCCCCTGCCCATCGTGCGCTACAGCCGCAAGCGCGGACCGTGGACCTGGCGCTGTCACATCGACCTGTCGAATCCGGAGCCGGCGCTGTGGGAGTACTTGAAGCCCTTCGTGGAGGAGTACGACGCGATGGTGCTGAGCGCTCCGGAGTACGCGCAGGACCTGCGCACCCCCCAGCTCTTCTTCATGCCGGCCATCGACCCGTTCTCCATCAAGAACCGGGAGATGAGCGAGGCGGAGATGGACGAGCGGCTTCAGCACCACCACATCCCCACGGACCTGCCGCTGGTGGTTCAGATCTCGCGCTTCGACCGGTGGAAGGATCCGGAGGGCGTGGTGTCCGCGTGGCGGCTGGCGCGCAAGGACGCGCCGTGCACGCTGGTGCTGCTGGGCAACATGGCGTCGGACGACCCGGAGGGCCAGGAGGTGTACCAGGAGGTGATGCGGCACCGCGACGAGCGGATCATCATCCTCAGCCGCGAGGACACGGCGCTGGTGAACGCGCTCCAGCGCCGCGCGGCGGTGGTGGTGCAGAAGTCGCTGCGCGAGGGCTTCGGGCTCACCGTGGCGGAGGCCATGTGGAAGAGCACGCCCGTCATCGGTGGGAACGTGGGCGGCATCCGCCACCAGATTGAAGACGGGTACAACGGCTTCCTGGTGGACTCCGTGGCGCAGTGCGCGGCGCGCATGGTGCAACTGCTCAAGAACCCGAAGCTGCGCCGCCAGATGGGGCACCACGCGCACGAGACGGTGCGCCGCCGCTTCCTGCTCACGCGCTACCTGGAGCAGTACCTGGACCTCTTCAACGCCTTCGAGACCCACTACCACCTGCGCCCGCTGCCGCACCTGACGACGTAGCCCGCGTGGCGCTACCTCCGGGGCGGGTGCGTGTAGCGGCCGGCGCGGTACTCGTCCATCACCCGCATGAGGTCCGCCTGCGTGTCCCCGATGAAGGGCCCATAGCTGACCAGCGGCTCGCGCTGGGGCGGACCGGCGTACAGCAGCGCCCGGGCCCGCGTCGTCCCCGTGAGGCGCAGGGTGCTGTCCCCGCCACTCCCCGGCCGGTCCAGCCAGCCCACCTGTCCGGGCCGCAGCGCCCGGGCCTCCGGGCCCACGGCGAGTTCGCCCTCCAGCACGTAGAGGAAGCCGTTGTCCGCGTGGGGCAGGTCGTGTTCGACGGTGGCGCCCGGCTCGAGCAGGAACTCCGCGAGCGTGACGGGCACGTAGTTCTGCGTCGGCGAGCGCACCTCCCCCGAGCTCCCGCTGTACAGCCGGACCTCCACCCCCGGCTCGCGCCGCACCGGCAGCTCCGCGTAGGAGATGTCCTGATAGCTGGCGGGGACCCAGCGCCGCGCCTTGGGCAGCGTCAGCCACAGCTGGAGGATGCGCGCCTCGCCCGGGCGGTCCAGCCCTTCGCCGTGGATGACCCCGCTGCCGGCGGTCATCCACTGCACGTCCCGCTCGCCCAGCCGCCCGCTGTCGTGGGACATCCCGCCCTTCACCACCAGCGTCACCGTCTCGAAGCCGGCATGCGGGTGCGGCCCGCCGATGGGCTGCCCGTCGATCCGGTCATCCATCAGCAGGATGAACGGATCCGACAGGGCGTAGTCCTCCGGTTGGATGACGGGCACCACCGTGTGCGCGGGTCCGAACTGTCCCTGCACGGGGGCGGGCAGGTCGATGATGCGTTCCAGGCGGCGCTCCACGCCGTGCCGTGCATTCGAAAGCGTCATGACTTCCTCCTCGGGGTCAGCGCAGCGCCGGGTAGTCGGTGTAGCCGCGCTCCTCGCCACTGAAGAAGGTGGCGCGGTCCGGCGGGTTGAGCGGGGACTCGAGCCGGAAGCGCTCCGGCAGGTCGGGGTTGGCGAGGAACGGCGTGCCATAGGCGACGAGGTCCGCCTCTCCCGCGGCGACCGCCGCCTCTCCGGCGCGCGCGTCGTAGCCGCCATTCACGATGAAGGTGCCTGGGAAGACCTTGCGCAGCAGCGGGGTGATGCGCTGGTCGGGGGACGGCACCGTGTCGCCCGACACGGGCTCCGTGACGTGCAGGTAGCCCAGGCCCAGCCGGCCCAGCTCCCGCGCGATATGGGTGAACGTCTCCACCGGCGTGGAGTCGCTCATGCCGACGTAGGGGAACTGCTGGGGGAAGAGCCGGTAGCCCACGCGGTCGGCGCCCCAGACGCCCGCCACCGCCCGGGCCACCTCCAGGGGGAAGCGCGCCCGGTTCTCGATGCTGCCGCCGTACGCGTCGGTGCGCTGGTTGGAGCCGTCGCGCAGGAACTGATCCAACAGGTAGCCGTTGCTGCCGTGCAGCTCCACGCCGTCGAAGCCAGCCTCCAGGGCGTTCACGGCGGCGCTCCGGAACTGCTCCACGACGCCGGGGAGCTCCGCGGTCTCCAGGGCGCGCGGCGTCACGGTGGGCACGCGGCCCTTGTGGGTGAAGACCTCGGCCTCGAAGCGGATGGCGGAGGGGGCCACGGGCAGCGCGCCGTCATGGAAGTCCGGATGGGAGACCCGGCCCACGTGCCACAGCTGGGCGAAGATGCGGCCCCCCGCCGCGTGGACGGCCTCCGTCACCTTCCTCCAGCCCTCCACCTGTTCGGGCGAGTGGATGCCGGGCGTGCGGATGTAGCCGACGCCCTGGGGGCTGACCTGGGTGCCCTCGGTGACGATGAGGCCCGCGGAGGCCCGCTGCACGTAATAGGTGACCGCCAGGGGGTTGGGCACGTTGCCGGTGGCCAGCGCCCGGCTGCGGGTCATGGGCGCCATCACCAGGCGGTTCTTCAGTTCAAGGCGGCCCAGCTGGACGGGGGAGAGGAGCTTCATTGTATTTGCCATGGCCCCTTGATGCCGGGGCCGCTATGGACGTTCCATGCCATCCAGTCCAAAAGAATTGACCAATCGTCCAGAGCCCATGGACGAGCAGGCTTCTGACGTCCTCGCGGACGTGCTGGACACGATGCGGCTGTCCACCCACGTGAACGGCCGCTTCGAGCTGTTCGCGCCCTGGGGCCTCCAGTTCCCCCGGAGCCCGGGGGCGCACATCGTCCTCGTCGCGCGCGGAGGCGCCCGCCTGGAGGTCGAGGGGGTCGAGGGCGCGGTGTCCCTGTCCGCCGGGGACCTGGCCCTGCTTCCGCACGGGGGCGGACACACGCTGCGCGACGCGGAGGGCAGCCCCGTCCGGCTGCTGGAGCGGGGCGAGTGCCGGCGGACGGGCAACGCCATGGCGGCCCGGCTGGGGGAGGGCGGCGACCGGACGACCCTGGTCGTGGGCTCGTTCCGGTTCGGCGCCGTGCCGACCCTGCCGCTGTTCGCGGGGCTCCCGGGCCTCATCCACATCGCCGCGGACGACCCCGCGACCGCGCCCTCGGTGGCGTCGACCGTGCAGTTGCTCATCGCGGAGAGCGCGTCGTCCAGTCCGGGGGCGACCGTCATCATGAGCCGGCTCGCGGACATCCTGCTCGTGCAGGCCATCCGGACGCACATCCAGGGCGGTCCGTGTCAGCGGCATGGGTTGTGCGCGCTGGCGGATCCCCAGTTGCGCAAGGCGCTCTCGCTCATCCATGAGCGGCCCTCCGAGCCCTGGACCGTCGAGAGCCTCGCGACGGCCGTCGCCATGTCCCGGTCGGGCTTCGCGGCGCGCTTCAGCGAGCTCGTCGGAGAGCCTCCGCTGGAGTATCTGGCGCGGTGGCGGATGACCAAGGCCGCGCAGCTCCTGCGTGAGAGCGAGCTGCCGCTGGGCGAGGTCGCGGAGAGCAGCGGCTACCAGAGCGAGGCCGCGTTCAACCGCGCCTTCAAGCGTTGGGGAGGCAGCGCCCCTGGTGCGTACCGGCGCGAGCACCGTAAGGGGCCCCGGGACATGTCCGGGGCGTCAGCGCGAGTCGAGGAGCGTGAATAGCGCCGCGCGCGCCTTCGGCGACATGCGCTGTACGGCGTCAGCGCGAGTCGAGGAGCGTGAATAGCGCCGCGCGCTCTTTCGGCGACATGCGCTGTATGGCGTCAGAGCGAGTCGAGGAGCGTGAATAGCGCCGCGCGCTCTTTCGGCGACATGCGCTGTATGGCGTCAGAGCGAGTCGAGGAGCGTGAATAGCGCCGCGCGCTCTTTCGGCGACATGCGCTGTATGGCGTCAGAGCGAGTCGAGGAGCGTGAATAGCGCCGCGCGCTCTTTCGGCGACATGCGCTGTATGGCGTCAGAGCGAGTCGAGGAGCGTGAATAGCGCCGCGAACTCTTTCGGCGACATGCGCTGTATGGCGTCAGAGCGAGTCGAGGAACGTGAGGAGCGCCGCGCGCTCCTTCGGTGACATGCGCTGTACGGCTTCGCGCGAGGCGGTGGCTTCGCCGCCGTGCCAGAGGATGGCCTCCAGCACGGAGCGCGCGCGGCCGTCGTGGAGCAGGCGCGTGTGGCCGTTGATGGTGGCGGTGAGGCCCAGGCCCCAGAGGGGCGGGGTGCGCCACTCGGTGCCGGTGGCCAGGAAGTCGTCGCGTCCGTCCGCGAGCGCTTCGCCCAGGTCGTGCAGCAGCAGGTCGGTGTACGGCCAGATGCGCTGGTGCGACAGCTCGGGGAAGCCGGGCAGCTCGCCGGTGACGGTGGTGGGCCGGTGGCACCGGTCACAGCCCGCGCGCAGGAAGGCGGCCTTGCCCGTGCGCACGTCCTCGCGCTCCGCGCCCCGGCGCGCGGGCACGGCGATGAGGTGCGAGTAGTCCGACAGCGAGGCGAGGTTGGCGTCATCCACCTCCGGCTCGCCGCCGGTGGCGCCTTGCAGGCACGCCGTCTGCGCGGCGGTGCACGCGGACCGGGGGAACAAGGAGGTCGTGAGGCCCATGTCTCCCAGGAGCGCTCCCGCGGCCTGGTGCTCCAGGTCCGGCTGGTTGGCCTTCCAGCCGAAGCGGCCCAGCACCTCGCGGCCCTCCTTCACGCTCCACACGCGGTTGGGGCGGCCGCGGATGCCGTCGCCGTCGCGGTCGTCGGGATCCGCCCACGCGAGCAGCGTCGCGTCCGGGATGGCCGCGAGCAGGCCCAGGCCCACCATGGGCTGGGCGATGCGCGGGGACATGCGCACCGTGGGCGAGAGCGGGCCATAGCCCAGCTCCACCAGCGCGTAGCGCGGGGCCTGGAGCGCCACGCTGCCTTCGCCCTGGAGCGCGAGTCCAGGCAGGGACTCATAGGTCACCTGCACCTGGCCCTCGGCGGGGACGCCGTTGATGGCTCGAGGCTGGAACTGGTCGCCGTACGTGGGCTCCGGAACGGGCTCGCCGTGCGGGCCGGTGCCGGGCACGGAGAGGCGCACGAGCAGGGAGGCAGGGGCCTTGGTGTTGCCCGCGACGGGCGCACCCCGGCCGTTGGCGACATGGCAGGCGAGGCAGGAGGTGGCGTGGAAGAGCGGGCCCAGGCCGTCGCGGTCGCGCTGGCTGCTGGGCGCGGGGACCCAGTCCACCTCGAAGTTGGCCTCTCCCAGGAGAAAGCGCGACTTGCGCTCCACCGTGAGGTTCGCGATGGGCTGGACGAAGGCCTCGGGGTCGGCGCGGAACACCGTGGTGGCGCCGCCCGTCAGCGACTCGTCGGGGTCGAGGGGCGCGACCTCCAGCGGAACCTCCTGAGGGGGCTGCTCCACCGGCGTCTCTTCCGGGGGCGGCTTGGCGGGAGACTCGCCGCAGGACGCGAGCGCGAGCGTGAGTCCCAGGACGAGGAGGGGCGAGAGGGCCGGGGTTCCGGAGCGCATGATGGGCGGCGTCAGTGTAGCGAGGGGAGGATGCGCGGAGGCGCGCGAACGCCCGGTGGGAGACGGGCGCTGAGGCTTCGAAGAGGGGACTACCGCGCCAGGCCGCCGGTGCTCGGGCGTCATGGCGCGGGAGCGTTGGCGCTCAGGGCAAGGTCACGGCGCGGGGCGTGGAGACGTTCTTGGGTGCGCCTTCCCCCAGGCCCAGTTGGCCGCTGAGGTTGCTGCCCCAGATGAGCACGGCGTCGTCCCGTGTACGGGCGAGCCCGTGCTGGGCTCCCGCCGCCAGCTCCATGAGCGGTAGGTCCGTGGCCAGACGCGCGGGCTTGACCCGGGCGTTGGTGTCACCCACGCCGAGCTGGCCCGTGCTGTTGAGGCCCCACGCCCAGGCCGTGCCGTCGCGGCGCAGCGCCCAGCTGGAGTTGTTCGCGGCCGTCACCGCCGTGATGCCGGTGAGCTCCAGCACCGGCGTGGGCTGCGCACGGCCCGCGCCGAAGCCCGCGTCCCCATGGCCCAGCTGTCCCGAAGTCCCCGTGCCCCACGCGCGCACGGTTCCATCCGCGAGCAGCGCGAGCAGGTGACTGCGCCCGGAGGCCAGGTGCTCCACCTGCTCGAGGTGGGGCACGCGCTCGGGGGACGCCTGCACGCGCGCCTCCGTCTCACCCGTGCCCAGCACGCCGTCCCGGTTGTAGCCCCAGACGGACACCGTCCCATCGCGGTGCAGCGCCGCCGAGTGCTCGCTGCCCGCGACCACCTGCATCACGTCGGTGAGGTCCGGCACGGCGGTGGGCTGTGTCACCGCCTCGCCCTCCGCCCCCAGGCCCAGCTGTCCTCGCGCGTTGACGCCGAACGCCCACACCTGACCGCTCACGTCCAGCAGCAGCACGTGCCCGGTCCCCAGCGCCACGCCCACCACGTCCTTCACGCCTTCAACCCGGCGTGCGGCGCCCGCCTGCGCTCCGCCCGCTTCGAGCGAGGACGCCAGCGCGCCGCACAGCCACGCGCTGCCCTCCGCGGAGATCCACGCCGTGGTGTCCATGGCGGACAGCGTGCCCACGGGTCGCTGGTCCTCGAGCGCGAGCGACGGCGTGGGGCGCTCGGCGGTGGTGGTGTCGCAGCGCTGTCCCTGGCCGTTGGCGCCCCAGGAGGCGAAGCGCCCCTGGCGCAGCACGCCGGTGTGGCTCAGGCCCCCGCCCAGCTCAGGCCCCGCGGAGAACGCCACGTCCTGGGTCGCCGTGTTGCCCGCCTCGTCCGTGGCCGACACGTGGACCACGTGCGAGCCCGGAGGCACGGACAGCTCCAGGGCCAGCGTGGATCCCACCACGGACAACGTCCGGGAGATTCCGTCATCCAGCCACACCTGTACCCGGGTGGCGTCACCCACGTCGCCCGCGATGCGCAGGCGGCTCACGACCAGCCGCTGGCCCGGCCGGGGTGCGTCGATGCGCACCACGGGGGCCTCGGTGTCGGCGGGAGGCGGTGGGGGGACGGAGTCCTCCCCGGGCGGCGGGGAGGAGCCGCCGCACGCGCACAGCGCCAGCAGCAGGGGGACGGTCCACCTCACGGCAGCGTCACCTGGAGGGGCTCGGAGTACGCCCACGACTCCTTGGCGGCGGGGCCACCGCCGACGCAGCCCTTGAAGTTCCATCCCCAGCCGAAGATGGAGCCGTCGCGCCGCACGCTCACCGCGTGGAGCGCGCCCACGCCCAGCGTCGTCACGTTGGAGAGCCCCACCACGGGCGTCGAGGGAGAGGTGAGCGACACCTTGTCGCCCGTGCCCAGCGTGCCGTTGGCGTTCTGGCCCCAGCCGACGACGGTGCCATCCGCGCGGAGGGCGAAGCTGACGGTGCCGTTGGCGAACACGCCCGTGGCCTGGGTGAGGTTCAGCACCGCCACCGGCACGCTGCTGTTGCCGTCCGCGCCGCTCAGGCCCTGGCCCAGCTGGCCGTTCGCGCCCAGGCCCCAGGCGACGACGGTGCCATTGGCGCGCAGCGCGAGCGTGTGGTCCTTGCCCGCCGCGATGTCCACCACATCCGTGAGGCCCGGCACCTGCGCGGGCCGCGCGTGCGCGGTGCTGTCCTGCGTGCCCAGGCCCAGGTTGCCGGAGCTGTTGCGGCCCCAGGTCCACACGGTGCCGTCCGCGCGCAGCGCCACGGAGTGCTCCGAACCGGCGGCCACCTGGATGACGTCCGTCAGGTCCACCACCTTCACCGGCACGTCGGAGGCCGCCTTCGTCGTGTCGTCACCGAGCTGCCCCACGTTGTTGGCGCCGAACGCCCACACCGTGTGGTCCTCGGCGAGCACCAGCACGTGCGTGTAGCCACGGACCGCCGTCACCGCGTCCGTCAGCGACGGCACGCGCACCGGGGCGTAGCGGGTCGCCGTGTCCAGCGTGCCGGCGCCGGGGACGCCCAGGCCCAGCTGGGCGTTCTTGTTGTCACCCCACGTCCACACCGTGCCGTCCGTCCCGACCACCAGCGAGCTGTTCTGGCCGAACGCCACCGCGCTCACCGTGGGCAGCCCGGACAGCGGCAGCGGCGAGGGCGAGTACCCGGCCTCCGGACCGGGCTGACCCACGCCGAGCTGGCCCAGGTTGTTGTTCCCCCAGACGTACACCTTCCCATCGCGGAGGAGCGCCGAGTGCGAGCCGCCGCCGCTCACCCACCGGCCGAAGCGGAAGTGGGCCTGCTTTTCGGTGATGTTGCCCGCCGCGTCGTGGGCGCGCAGCACGAGCGTGTTGTCGCCGCGCCCGGGCGTGAGCACGAAGGCGAAGGTGCCATCCGCGCCCAGCGTCCCGGCCGCGGACTGCTCCGCGCCGCCGTTGAGCCGCAAGGTGAGGTCCGTGACGCCGACGTTGTCCGTGGTCCGGCCCGTGACGCGCACCTGATACACGGTGAGGTCCTGGCCTTCGGTGGGGCTGGTGAGCACCAGCTCCGGTGCCGCGGTGTCGACCGCGGGCGGGGCGTAGGTGAAGCGCAGCGTCGCCTCCGTGGCCTGGCCGCCGTCGTCCACCGCGCGGAGCGTGACCGTGTTCTCACCGGCCACGGCGTCCACGGGCACCGTCACGGTCTGCTCCGTCTGGCCGCGCGTGACGGGGATGTCCGTCGCCGCGCCGGCGTTGTGCTTCGCGCTCAGCGTCGCGAGCCCGCCCTCCGCGTGCACCACCGCCTGGATGCGCACCGGCGCCTGCTCCACCTGGGCGCCTTCCACGGGCGAGGTGAACGACACCGTGGGGGCGGAGACCTGCGTGCCCGCGTCGGTCGTCGTGCCCGCGTCGGTCGTCGTGCCCGCGTCCACGGTCACGCCCGCATCCCCGTTGCCCGACGGCGGGGTCACCGTGTCATCGCCGCACGCACCGAGCAGCAGCCCCGCCGCCACCCACGCACCCCACATCACCTTGTGTCCCCGCATGGACCCGCCTCGCTCGCCGTTCACGGATTCCCGCTTCGGCTGGATAAATTGAGATTGACTCGCAAAGTCGATTGCTGGGGCGTGTATCGCGGAGGACGGCTCGCGCGCAAGGGGTGGGGATGGGCCTGGTGATTGCGCGAGCACCGGTTTCCGGCGGGGTTTCCGGCCTCTCGGGTAATGGGGGCAGGGTGGCACGAGGCGACGTCAGGGGGGGCGGTGCTCGTGCCAGAAAGACAGACACGACGCCGCACGCGTGGGGCTCGCCGGTCATCGAAGAGCAGGTACGGGCGTTCCTGACAGGTGAATACGGTGAAACGGCGTACGCACTCGCTCTTCACCCAAGGCACCTACTGGTTCATGGCCATGCCGCGCATGAGCGATGAACGACTCCGCCCGCTGGTGGAGCGATTCGCACAACTCGTTCGCGAGCACGCCGTCTTCCGAGGAGCCTTCGGAACTATCCGATGCAGATTCCTGACTGCTCCGGCTATCACGCCGCAATCAATTACTACAGCGATGCGGCCCACACGACCCTGATCGGGATCAAGGGTTGCTACTGCGACTCGTGGTCCACCTGGGGCAGGACGTCGGACTTCTCCGAACCCAACCTGGACTGTCAGGCGGTCCGTCCCGGGAGCCTGCGGGCGCTGAACCCTGCGGACAGGCTCTCGTCGCGGACGGCCGCGAGGGCTGCGATAGGGCCGCGACGGAGAACGTGGCGGTGGCACTTGATGACTATCTATCGCCCAAGCCCACGGAGGTGTTCTCGCTGCGTGCACTGCCCCCATCCTCACGTCCAGCGCCTCCGCGCGTCAGAGCCGCACGATGGCGATGAGGGTCTCCGCGTCGATGTAGCCCAACTGCCGTGAGTCCTGGCTCACTGCATTGTCTCCGGACACCACCACCTTGCCGGGAGGGACGCGCGTCTGGCCGTTGGCACCGAGGGCCGCCCGGGCCCAGTCCGGCACCGGGTCTCCCGCCACGGCGGCCACCCGCTTGACGAGGTAGGGGAGCGCTTCATCGCCCAACGTCGCGCGCTGCGCCGCGGGCATCAGGAAGACGACGACATCTGAACGCGCATGGCCTTTCGAACGGTCCAGCCGCCTCGCGACGAGCCGCTGCCCGTCATGCAGCGTGGGCGACATGCTGTTGCCTTGCACCGCGACGACAATCCAGCGGCGTCGCGCCCAGGACGCGACCCCGGCCCCCGCCACGAGAAGCGCGGCCCCCAGGCCCATCGCCATGAGCATCATGCGACCTCCTTCGGGCTCGCCCGTGATGCGACGCGCTCGTCCTGATAGCCGCTCGCCTGGAGCGTGAACAGGCGCGCGTACTCGCCGCCCATCGCCATCAACGTGTCATGCGAGCCCTGCTCGATGATCTGGCCCTCGGAGAGGACGAAGAGGGTGTCCGCGCTTCGCAGCGCGCTCATCCGGTGGGAGATGAGCAGCCGTGCCCGCCCCTCCCCGTGTCGCGCCAGGGTCCGGTGGATGTGGAACTCGGCGGCGGCGTCCAGGCCGGAGCTTGGCTCGTCCAGCACCAGCAGGTCGACGTCCTCGCGCATCAGGGCCCGCGCCAGCGCCAGTCGCTGCCACTGGCCTCCGGAAAGCGAGACGCCCACCGGCATGTCCTCGTCCTCCCCTTCGAGCACGCGGCTCAGCAGCGTGTCGTAACCCGAGGGGAGCGAGGCGAGCTTTTCGTCGATCTCCGCCAGCCGTGCCACGTCGCGGATTCGCGCCGCGTCCTTCAGCCGGTCCAGGTCCCCCAGGCCGATGTTCTCCGCCGCGGTGAAGTCATACGTCATGAAGTCCTGGAATGTCGCCGTCATCCGCCGCCGCAGCGCTTGGGCATCCAGCTCGCGGACGTCCACTCCGTCCCAGAGGACCTGGCCGCGCTCCGCGTCATGGAGGCGGCACAGCAGCTTCACCAGCGTGCTCTTGCCGGCACCGTTGACGCCAACGAGTCCTACCGAGCCCCCCGCTGGAATGAAAAGGCTCACCCCCCGCAGCACCCATGGGCCGCTGGCGTCGTAGCGGAACCAGACGTCGCGCAGCTCCATGCCGTGCCGCAGCCGCGCCACCGGACGCGAAGCCTCCGGCGCGCGGACCGGCAGGTCGATGATGTCGAGGTAGTTCTTGAAGGTCTGGACGCTGCGGCTCGCGAACTCGACCTGCGAGAGGAGCCCGTTGAAGGCGCCCTGGATGCCCGCCACGGCCGCGAGGAAGAGCGAGACATCTCCAATCTGGAGCCGCCCCTGGAGCGCGCCCCGGGCGACGATGAAGGCCCCGGCCGCCGCCACTCCGGCGGTGAGCACCGACAGCGCCGCCTGTACGGCCAGCCCCTTGCGGGTCACGGCCATTTCGCGGTCCGCCGCCTTGCGCAGCGATGCCACCATCCGCTCCAGCAGCAGCTCCCCCAATCCGAACAGCCGGCTCTCCTTGGCCGCCCGCACGTCCACCAGCAGCGAATGGTAGAAGTCGCGCCAGCGATACGTCGGCACCAGTGCCGCTGACAGCTCCACCAGCCACCGGCTGCGCACGAGCTGGGCCATCAGGGCCACGCCACCCGCCAGCACCAGCAACAGCGCCATGGGGGGCGACACCGCCAGGACCACGGCGCTCAGCGTCCCCACCGAGACCATCATGCGAAGGATGGCCCTGACGAACTCGATGAGCTGCTGGGGCGCGTCCCGGGCGGCCTCCTCCGCGAGCCGCAAGCGGCCATGGAAGGCGGGATCCTCGAAGTGGTGCAGGCCCTCCAGGGCCGCCACCTTCGCGAAGAGGGAGCGCTCGACCTCGAGGGTGACGCCCCAGCGAATCACTCCGGACAGGTACTCGGAGACGTTGAGGATGGCCATGGAGCCGCCGGCCACCGAGGCGGCGCCCACCGCCAGCGTGAGCGTCCGCTGCGGGTCGGCGAGGTCCCCGCGGCCCAGCTCATCCAGCAACTCCTTGGTGAGCCAGCCGCCCACGGCGGCCACGGAGCCGGTGCACAGCGTGAGGAGGAAGGCGAACCCGGACGCCAGCGGCGCCGCGCGCCACTGGAGCGCCACGGCCGCGCCCACCGTGCGCGACAAGTCGCGCAGGGGCCCCCGCTCCCCGTGCGGCTCGCTCATGTCAGGACTTCGTGGAGGTAGTGCCCCGAGGCCGCGACCACGCCCTCGTCGACGAGGACGAGCGTGGGATAGCCCGCCTGTTTGATGGCCCGCGTGACGGAGTCACCCTCGGACAACAACGCCACCCGGGCCATATGCTTCAATGACGCACCCAGTGCCACCGTGTCCGGGTCGCCAGGGTCTCCTTCGATGAACGCCATGAGCGGCACTCCGGGAGGCGACTCGAGGAGCTGCTTGCGCACCGAGGCGCAAGGCCGGCAGCCCGCGGCGAAGAAGCCGACCAGCGTCCGTCCCTCCCGCAGGGCGGCATCCGTAAAGGACTCGCCCTCCACGGTGGTGGCCTCGAAGCGGCCGACCGTATCGCCCTTCTGCGGCAACGCCGGGTCGCGCAGGACGACCTGGTTGGCCACCATCTCCTGAAGCGCGCGCAGCCGACCGACGAGCGCGAGGGTCAGCAACAGGTTGGCCACCACCAGCACGGCGAGGACGACACCACCCACGACAAGCGTTTCGACCATCGGCTGCCTCAGTCTCGTCGGGTTCGCGACAACGCAGCCAGCGACTGCGGTCCTTGAAACAAGAACACCAGATCATCCCAGCGCGTGACGAAGAGCCCCGCCAGGGCGCCGACCGTCCCCGCGATGACGCCCATTCCCACCGCCAGCCCACCCGAGCCGGCCGCGTGGGTCACCGCTCCAATGACCGTGATGGCCAGCAACAGCCCATTGCGAACCAGGTGCGCCGCGCTGACGGGAGCGTTGCTGGCACCGAAGCACCGGCACGCGACCTTCTTTTCCCGGTGAATCACCCACGCGAGCCCCAGCGTGAAGCCCGCCAGCAGCAGCAGCGCCAGCACGTACCCCGCCCCCATGCCCACCAGGAGCAGCAGCGCGGAGGTGGCTTCCGCCAGGATCAACGTGGCCGCCAGCGGCGCCCCGGCCAGAAAGCGCGGAAGGCCAAAGTTCTCGAGTGTCTGGATGAATTCTTCAAAGGGTTTGTGTCCGCGCGCCTTTCCCAACGCGGCGAGCGCGAACACGATGGCCAGCATCAGTCGACAGCCTAGATTGACCGCGTTCAACGGAAGCCCTTGTGAAAACCACGGCTGGACGTGAATGGCTCACATCCAGTCATGGTCATGAAGCAGGAATCAGCAGACAGTGGACTTGACGCAGGGCCCGGTACAGCTGTGGGACAGCCCCTTGGCGGTACAGCACTCGCCGTGGGTCGGAACACAGGCACCTGCGGGAAGCTCGGACAGGAACAACTTCAAGAAGCGGTCACTCAACGCCTTGAGGATCTTCATGGTGTCTCCCTTTCGGTCTACGCCGAGGGGAACCGCTCCCCCGGCGCAGGGTGGAGACTACCTCCTGATGCGAATGTTATGAAAGGGGACATCGTGGAATTCGCGCTTTGGGGGATGACGCAATGCATAGTCATGTGGCGGCTCCCAACAAATGTCAGAGCAGCGGCGGTGCAGGAGCATGATGCGGAAACCGGGGACGAGGAAGCCGAAGGGGACGTCGTCCCTGCGCTCATCGCGGACGCGAAGGCGGCGCAGCTGGTTCTTCCAGGCTAAATGACCACACGCGCTCGATGCGGTTGCCCTCCGGGCAGTACGGCGGCAGGAAGTGCAGCACCAGCCGCTCGCCCAGTGCCCCCAGCGCCTTCTTCCTCTTCTTGCTGGAGTGGGTGGCGGCATTGGCACCCTGAAGCATCCCCTCATTCTCATTTCTCCCTCTGAGCCCGCCTGCTCGGCCGCTCACGGGTTCTCCGAGGGGAAATTTCAAATGAGGGGATTGCTCAGGTCCTCCCCCGGAGCCGGCGCGTGGGGCGCCGTGCCTCCGGGCTCTTCGTGAGGACACGCTGACAGTGGCCTGCGCTGTCAGCGCGTCGGAAAGACAGACATGGACAAACAGCAGCGACGCCGTCGTGGCATGACGTTGATTGAGATCATGGTCGTCATCACCATCCTGGGCCTCATCGCCGCCGCCGTGGGCGTGGCGGTGATTGGACAGTTGGGCACCGCGAAGCAGCAGCGCGTGACGATGGATTTCGGGGCGCTGGGGGCGCCCTCCAGCTCTACGCGATACAGAAGGGCCGGCTGCCGGACACGGGACTGCGCGCTGGTGGAGCAGCGGATCCTCCCCGCGCTCCCCCTCGACCCGTGGGGCAACGACTCCATGTACACGCTGGACAAGGGGGGCCCGGCCATCGTGTCGCTGGGCGCGGATGGCGCTCCAGGTGGCGACGGTGATGACCGGGACCTCTCGTCACTCGACAGGGACGCGAGGTCCGAGCGGTGACGGAGGGAGAAAAGGATGCTGCCCGAGTGGAGAAGCCGCGATTGGGTGGCGTTTCAGGCCAGAGCGGATTCGAACCGCGAGCCCCATGATGGTGGAGCCTTACCAGAGCGTGTAGGGCCTCTCCGGCCGGGCAGCACTCCCAGGGACGAGGGCCCGCGAAAATCCTGACGGGGGCTTTTCGCGGTCGCCGTCAGCCCACGGGGAAGGTGTCGAGCGTCAGGGACTCAGGAGGCACGGCCAGCTCGCGCGGCAGCTTGAGGACGCCGTCCAGGTAGCGCCAGCCGGTGCCGTCGTGGCGGAAGTCGGAGCGCTCCACGAAGGACTGGTCCTTCCCCTTCTCGAACACCTTGGCGAAGAAGAGGACGCGGGCGAGCCCCGACGCGTCCGGTGGCTGGTGTCCCAGCACCACCAGCCCCGGGTACTGGTGGGCCTGGGCGAAGGCGCGCAGCTCCCGCACGGCGTCCGCTTCTGGACGGGCGCGCATCGGGTGGTCGGGGTGGAGTGTCTTCCACAGGTAGGCGGCGTCGCGCTGGGCGAAGGCGCTGTAGCGGCTGCGCATGAGGCGCTCGGCGTCGGGGGCTTCGGCCTCGCCTCGGTGGAAGGGGGCGCAGCACTGGCGGTAGCGCTGGCCGCTGGAGCAGGGGCACAGGGGGACGGGCGGCATGGAGGGGTGGAGCCTACCCGGGTTCGGAGGCCGGACGGTCGGGTGGCGGACCCGGAAGGCGGGGTGGGGAACCTTCGCGCTTGCGGGGCAGGGGGGCAGGGCATATCCCTGGCGCCCACGCCCCCTATGAGCCTGCTTGAAGCCATCGTCCTGGGTCTGGTCCAGGGTCTCACGGAGTTCCTGCCCATCAGCTCCACCGCGCACCTGCGCATCGCGCCAGAGCTGTTCGGCTGGCCAGACCCGGGGGCGGCGTACTCGGCCATCATCCAGTTGGGCACGGTGGCCGCGGTGCTCATCTACTTCCGCAAGGACATCGTCGCGCTGGTGAAGGCGTTCGTCGTGGGCCTGGTGAAGCGCGACCCGTTCGGCACGCTGGAGGCGCGGCTCGCGTGGTTCGTGGGCGTGGGCACGCTGCCCATCGGCATCTGCGGGCTGGCGTTCAAGAAGCTCATCGAGACGCAGTTCCGGTCGCTCTACATCATCGCGTGCAGCCTCATCGTGCTGGCGGTGGTGCTGTTCATCGTGGAGAAGCGCGCGTCGCACTCGCGCACCGTCGCGGACATGACGTGGCGGGACGGCATCCTCATTGGCCTGTGGCAGGCCCTGGCGCTGGTGCCGGGCTCGTCGCGCTCCGGCACGACGCTCACGGGCGGCCTGTCGCTGGGGCTCAAGCGCGAGGACGCGGCGCGCTACTCGTTCCTGCTGTCCATCCCGGCGACGACGCTGGCGGGCATCTTCGAGCTCAAGCACCTGCTGGAGGCGACGGAGCGTCCATCCACGATGGCCCTGGTGGTGGGGACGCTGGTGGCGTTCGTGTCGGGCATGGGCGCCATCGCCTGGCTGTTGAGCTTCCTGAAGCGGCGCACCACCTTGGTGTTCGTGGTGTACCGCATCGCGCTGGGCGTGCTGCTCCTGGGGCTGTTGCAGGCGAGCGTGCTCAAGCCGATGTCCGGCGTGGAGAACCTGGCCACGCCCGAGGCTCCAACCAAGCCGCCCGTGGAGAAGCAGGTCACGGATTGAGGAAGGGGTAGGTCGTGCGCGTGGAGGTCCTGTTCGATGCGCTGGAGGCGCGGCTGAAGGCGCGGCCGGCGCGGACGTTCGAGCTGCCTGGCCGGGCGCTGCGCGAGGCCGCGGTGCTGCTGCCGCTGTTCGAGCGGCAGGGCGTGCCCTACGTCCTCTTCACCCGGCGGCCCACGAACCTGCGCACGCACGCGGGCCAGTACGCGTTCCCGGGCGGGGGGCAGGAGGCGCGGGACGTCACTCCGCTGGAGACGGCGCTGCGCGAGACGGAGGAGGAGCTGGGCATCGCGCGCGGCGACGTGCGCGTCCTGGGCCTGCTGGACGAGACGCCGACGACGTCGTCGTACCGCATCCGTCCCTATGTGGGCGTCATCCCCGGTGACGGGAAGTACGTGCCGAATCCGATGGAGGTGGACCTGGTGCTGGAGGTGCCGCTGGCGGCGCTGCTGGACCCGTCCATCGTGCGCGTGGAGCGCCACATGTGGGAGGGTTTGGAGCACGACGTGCACTTCTACACGCACGGCGAGCACGTCATCTGGGGCGCCACGGCGCGCATCCTGCGCAACTTCCTTCAGCTCGTGGTGGACGTGCCGGACGTGCGCGACCTGCTGGACGCTCCCCTGCCTGCCGGCCCCTGAGCCGCGCGGCCCAGGGGACGTTTCTTGCGAGGCGCTGGAGAAGGCGCCTGCCGCGACCGGAGAGGGCATCGCGCAGGCGCCGCTCTCAAGGCTGCCGGCTCACGTCGCAGCGGGTGGACGCCTGCCGCGCGAGGTCCTCCGCGACGGAGCGCAACAGGCTCCCCAGCAGCGGTGTCCGGACCTCGGAGTCCGCGTCCGGCGCCTCCCCCTGGGTGAGCCACCGCGCCATGCGGCCCAGGCTGGCGGCCGTCACGACGTGCAGCCGCACCTCCACCTGCACGAAGAAGTGCTCGTCCGTGGCCACCCGCGCATCCAGCGTCCAGGCCACGCGCTCCAGCTCCAGCGTGCCCACGCCTTCCGTCAGGAGCCGTCCATCCAGCAGGTAGCTCGCGCGGGTGAACGCGAGCACCTGGGTCACGCGCGCGCTGTCCACGCGCGTGTCGAACCAGAAGGCGCGGCGCCGCCAGAGCGTCAGCTCCACCTCCAGCTTCCCCGCGAGGCCCAGGCGGATCAGCCGGTCCAGTTCGGGTGAGATGAAGGCGCTCGCCTCCGGCCGGACCACCACGCGCCGTCCGGAGACCGTCGCGGTGCAGGAGGCGGAGGCCTCCTCCGCCCGAACACCGGAGGCGAGCAGGCCCGCCGCGACGACGAGCGCCGCGCCACGCCTTCGCTGTGTCTCGAACCTTCCCATGGCTCAGAAGGTCCGGACGAAGAGCAGCCGCGCCTCGGGCGTGACCCGGACCTGGTCGTCGATGCGCCACGCGGCCTCGAAGCGCACGCCGTCGCCGAAGTGGAAGCTGCCGCCCAGGCCCAGCTGCGCGTCCGTCCACGCCCCCGCGGTGTGCACCGAACCCAGGTCCGCGAAGACGCCCAGGCCGTGCCAGCGGTACTCCGCGCTCGCCAGCACCGAGCTGTCGCCGTCGCGAAACTCCTTGAAGCCGAAGCCGCGCAGCGCGCTCCAGCCGCCCAGCGCCTCCTGCTTCTGGAGGGGCAGGTTGTGGCCCGTCGCGGCCCGCAGGCGCAGGCTCAGGCCGGTGTGCCAGCTGACGGGCATGTCCATGGCGACGTCGCCCACCAGCTTCCAGAAGCGCTCGTTCTGGCCGATGGCTCCAGGGCCTTCGCCCACCTCCAGCGTCACGAAGCCGCGCAGCGAGGGGTCACGCTTCCGGCGTTCGAGGTGCTCGAAGAGCGGCGTCTCCGGCGTGCGGAAGAGGGAGCCCACGCGCGTGTCGCGCTCCGCGTTGCCGCTGTACTCCAGGCGCACCACCGCCGAGCGGAAGCGCCCTTCGTTCACCGGCGCGTTCGGGAAGGGCGCGGTGCCGCGCCGGAAGAGGCTGAGGGGCGGAGTGAAGGACTGGAGCGTGCTGACCGTGTCTCCACGCACCTCCACGCCCGCGAGCCACGCCCGCGCCCAGCGCCAGGTGGCGAAGGCCACGAAGCCCTGGCGGCGGAAGTAGTCCCGGTCCGGCCGGTTGATGAGGAACGAATAGAAGTACGAGTCGAAGTCGCCCAGCCGCCAGCGGTCGAGCGTGTCGATGAAGTCGTGCGCCTGCGCGCCCAGCTCCGCGAGCCCCAGCGCGGGCAACTGCACCTTGACGCCTCCCAGCAGGTTGACGTGGCGCTGACGGCGGGTGCCTTCCGGATCATCCGGCAGGCGCTGCCCGCCCAGCCGCAGGGGGATGAAGAAGGCCCCCTCCAGCGTCGTGTGCACGCGGTCCTTGGAGTCGAAGAAGCGCAGGCTCGCGGAGAGCCCTGGCGCGAAGCCCGTCACCTGCGTGTGCACGGGCAGCAGGTCCACGTCCAGGTCCGGACGCCGCGGGCGCATGTGCACCACCAGCCGCTTCCCCTCCAGGGTGAGGCCATCGCTCCCGCCGTCCCACCCGTGGAAGAGGCGCCGCCAGCCCACCTCGAAGTCCACGTGCTCGCGGCGCCGCGACTCGCGCCGCGCCTCCTCCTGCGTGCGGAAGCGCCGCGTGCCGTCGGCGTCGCGCTCCTCGACGATGCGCACGCTCCCGCGCCGCTCCTGGAGGTCCTCGCCCTCGTCGGCCCTCAGGAAGGGCAGCCGCGACTCCAGCCGCTCCATGGCGCGGCGGGCATCGCTGCGCAGGAAGACGTCGCCCGGCTCCAGGCCCAGCGCTTCTTGGACGCGTACCGCCATCGCCGCGTCCACGCCCCGGACCTCCACGGCCTCCAGCTGGCCCTCGTCCACCTTCACGACCAGCCGTCCCTCGGGGGACAGCGTGGCGCTCAACGTCGCCAGCAGGTAGCCATCGTCCTCCCGGAGGGTGTTCAGCGCGCGCTCGAGCGCGGCATCCAGGCCGCCCAGCATGATGCCGGGGCGGAACGTTCCGGCCTCCGTGCGCGCCAGCCACCGCCGGGGCGGGCGCGGCATCGGACACGGGGTGACGACCCTCAGCGTCCCGCGGCGCTTGTGGAATCGCAGTGTGGCGCTCTGCTCCTCCGGGTCCTGCGCATCGTCGACGCCGGGGAAGCGCGACGGCAGCACGAGCAGCGCGTCCCGCAGCTCGTCCGGGCGGAGGTCCTGAAGGCCCTCGAACTCCACCGAGGTGACGGTGGGGTTCTCCGTGAGCAGGACCTCGAGCAAGGCGGGCCCCTGCTCGCTGACGCGAACGCGAGGCTCCACGCGGGCGAAGAGGCCGGTGCGCGCCAGCCGATGCAGCAAGGTCTGCACCTCGCTGCCCGACAGGGCGCGCGTGTCGTCCGCGGGCGGCGCTCCCACGAGCTTGCGCACCTGCGCGTCGGTGAGCCGCTGGAGCCCGCGAAGCTCCATCCCCATGGGGGTGAGGCCCCGGCCGTCGACCTCCACCTGCGTGGGCGCGAGGACCTTGGCGTCCGTGAACGCCCCGTCATCGTTGTTGAAGGAGTCGGGACACGTCGAGGTGTCGGAGTCCTCTCGCGCTTCGTCTTCCGGTGGAGGACGGGGCGCGGTGACGGCGTCCGGCATGCCGGCATCCGGTGGGGGTGGTTGGGCCAGGGCCGCGAGCGAGACGAAGCAGAGTGCCAGTGCGAGACGGTTCATGGCGGGAGGCAGGAGCATGCGCCGTTCCAGGCAGGGGCCCACGGCAAGTGCCCGGAACGACGAAGGGCGATGGGGTCGGCGGATGTCATGGACACATCCGGATGTCATGGGCGGTTGTGGCGGTGACATCACGCGGCTTCCGCGTCCCGGTCAGGAGGAGAGGGGCAGGCCCAGGGCCTTGATGCGGCGGTAGAGGTTGCCGCGGTCCACCTGGAGGAGGCGCGCGGCCCCGGCGATGCTCTCTCCCTCGCGGAGCGCGGCGCGGATCAGGTCCCGTTCGAAGTCCTCCACCTGTTCGCGGTAGCTCTTGTCGCCCAACGTCCTGCGCGGCGCGGGCGTGGCGCTCGTGGGCGAGGCCACCACGTCCGGGCGCAGCTCCAGCGGGCCGTCGCCGCGGAGCAGGTTCAGCCGCTCGATGACGTTGCGCAGCTCGCGCACGTTGCCGGGCCACGGGTAGGCGCGGAGCGCGGCCTCCGCTCCCGGCGCGAGCACGAGCGGCGTGCGGGGCCCCGCGAGCTCCGCGGCGAAGACGCGCGCGAGGGGCAGCAGGTCCTCCGGGCGCTCGCGCAGGGGCGGCAGGTGCAGCGGCAGCACATTGAGTCGGAAGAAGAGGTCCTGCCGGAAGCGGCCCTCGCTCACCGCGCGGCCCAGGTCCTGGTGCGTGGCCGCGAGGATGCGCACGTCCACGGGCACGGGCAGCGTGCCGCCCAGCCGTTCGACCTGACGGGTCTCCAGGACGCGCAGCAGCTTGGCCTGGAGCTCCAGCGGCATGTCTCCCAGCTCGTCCAGGAACAGCGTGCCGCCCTGCGCCTGCTCCACCCGGCCCACCCGCCGTGACACCGCGCCGGAGAAGGCGCCGCGCTCGTGGCCGAACAGCTCGCTCTCCAGCAGCGTCGCGGGGATGGCCGCGCAGTTGACCGCCACCAGCCGGCCCTTGCGTCCGGAGGCCTTGTGCAGCGCCTGCGCCACGCGCTCCTTGCCCGTGCCCGTCTCGCCGGTGATGAGCACCGCCGAGTCGCTGGGGCCCACGCGCGCGATGAGCTGGCGCAGCGCGTCCATGGCCGGGCTGTCGCCCACCAGGTGTCCCGGCCGGGCCAGCGCGTCCAGCAGCCGTTCCCGTTCCTCGCGCAGCGCGCCCAGCGCCAGCGCGTTGTGGATGGCGGTGAGGAGCCGCTCGGGAGAGGGGGGCTTCTCCACGAAGTCCGTGGCCCCCAGCTTCAGCGCCTGCACCGCCTCCGACGGAGAGGCCTCTCCCGACAGGACCACCACGGGCACGGACAGCGGCTTGGGCAGGCGCGCCAGCAGCTCCAGGCCTGTCTCGCCCGGCATGCGCAGGTCCAGCAGCATCAGCGCGAAAGGCGCGTCCTGCGCTTCGAGCAGGCGCATGGCGTCCGCGGTGGAGCGGGCCTCCAGGGGGGAGAAGCCCTCGTCCTCCAGCAACCCGCGCACGGCCCGGAGCACGCCGGGGTCGTCGTCGACGAGGAGGATGCGGGCCCCGGGCTTCACGCGGCCACCCCGGAGGATTCGGAGGAGAGAGTGCGCGGCAGCGTCACCTGCGCCTGGGTGCCACCTTGGGGGCCCGGCTCCAGGCGCAGGGTGCCGCCATGTTCGTGGGCGATCTTCTGCGCGATGGGCAGGCCGAGTCCGCTGCCACCGGGCTTGGTGCTGAACAGCCCTCGGGTGAGGACGGGGCCCTCCAGCACGCCGGAGACGCCGCTGCCGCCGTCGCGCACGGTGACGTGCACGCGTCCGTCTTCCTCCGTGTGGAGTGCGACGCGCACGGGAGGTGCGTTTGGCGGGGAGGCCTCGGTGGCGTTCTTCACCAGGTTGCCGAAGAGGCGGCGCAGTCCGTCCGGATCCGCGAGCAGCGACACGTCCTCGCCGGGCTCCAGCACCACGGGCACGGGGGAGGTGCCCGCGTACAGCGTGCACACCTCCGCGAGCAGGACGCGCAGCGACACGTCCTGGAAGCGGGGGGCGGGGAGGCGGGCGAAGGTGGAGAAGCTCTGGGTCATGCGCATGAGCAGGTCCACCTCTTCTTGGAGGAGCGCCACCGCTTCGGTGAGGCGCGCGGGGTCGGGCGGGGTGCTGGCATCCTGCCGGGACAGACGCGCGAGGGAGAGCTTCATTGCGGTGAGGGGGTTCTTCAGCTCGTGGGCGAGGGCGCGTGCGACGTCCTGCCACGCGGCGATCTGCTCGGCGGCCTTGAGGCGCTCCTGTTGGGCCAGCAGCTCGTGGCCCATGCGGTTGAACTGGCCCATCAGGAACTGGAGTTCGTCGCGCGCGGGTTCGGGGACGGGGAGGCGGACGGACAGGTCGCCGCGCGAGTAGGCCCGCATGCCCTCCAGGAGCGTGGACATGGGGCGGGTGAGCACGCGGCCGAGGAGCACCGCGGACACGGCGAGCACGACGGCGGCCACGATGCCGACTCCGGCGATGAAGACGGGCACGCGGCGCACGAGGGCACGCCGCGCCAGCTCCGCCTGCGCCAGGTTCAGCCGCGCCTCGTCGAGGGTGTCCGGTGGCAGGCCGCGGCGGATGAGCTCCTCGGACACGCCGTCCAGTACACCCTCCACGGGAGCGATGGAGACGGAGAGCACGCGCTCCAGCACGCCTTGGGCGAGCGCACCCAGCAACGCCAGCGGGATGAGGCCCGCGAGCAGCATCACCGCCAGCAGGCGTCGGCGGAAGCGGGACGGAGGCGGGGACGGACCCCTCTGCGGCGGTGCACGGCGCATGGCACGGTGTTCATACCGCAGCTGCACCAGCACAGGGGATGTGGAGGGGATTCACCTCGGCCTCCTTCCACTGGCATTCTGGATGGGTCGGCTTGTTTCAACGAGGCAGGTCAAGAAGCCATGGAGGTTTCATTGCGGCGCGCGCTTCTCCTGGCTCTCGTATCCGGACTGGCCTGTGCGAGTTCCAGGCTCTACTCCCTGCGCTCCGAGCTTCAAGATGGTGGAGTCGATGGAGGGGTGAGCGCTCCTGTCGAACCTGTAAATACGACTTACAAGTTGCCGCCTCGTCGAGTTCACCCTCCGCGAAGATGTCCTTCAGGTGCAGGGTGACGTTCTGCGGGGTCGTTTGGAACAGCTCCGCCATCTGTGCCTGGGTCAGCCAGAGGGTCTCTCCCTCGAAGCGGCACTGGATGCGCGTTCGCCCATCTTCGGTCTGGTAGAGGATGAGCCCGGAGCTGCTGGCCTCGTTGGTCATGGGGGGCTCTTCAGCGTGCGTCCCAGGCCCCCATCAACCGTCGAAGGTCAGAACTGGAGATACACGTACGGCCGCGTCTCCATCGTGGAGAGCTGCTTGATGCCCAGCCCCAGCAGCACCAGCACCACCGCCCGCGCGGGCGCCGGCAGCTTGAGGAACGCGAGCGCCGCGACGTCGTAGACCTTCATCGGCACGGCGTGCGCCGCCACCGCGATGGCCAGCATGCTCCACACCAGCGGGCCCACGTTCGCCAGCCCCGGGATGCCCTGCATCATCCGCGCGTAGAACTCACTCGCGTGCGCCATGTCCGGCGCCCGGAACACCACGCGCGTCAGCACCACCAGCGTGAACGTGGCCAACATCCCGAACGCCACGCGCACCGGGCCCGGCTCCTGCTCCTTGCCCTTGAACCACCACCAGCACCGCACCGCGCACAACGCCACGCCGTGCACCGCGCCCCACACCGCGAAGCGCCAGTCCGCCCCGTGCCACAGGCCGCCCAGCACCATCACCATCATCAGGTTGAAACACACCCGCGCCTTCGAGCGCCGGTTGCCGCCCAGCGGGATGTACAGGTAGTCCCGCAGCCACGACGACAGGCTCATGTGCCAGCGGTTCCAGAACTCGAAGAGGTTCTTCGCCAGATACGGCCGCGCGAAGTTCTCCGGGAACTTGAAGCCGAACAGCGTCGCCACGCCAATCGCGATGTCCGAGTACCCCGAGAAGTCGTAGTACAGCTCCAGCGTGTACGCGACCGCGGCCACCGCGCACTCCGCCGACGAGTACGCATGCGGGCTGCTGAACACCGGATCCACGATGCCGCTGCCCAGCACGTCCGCGATGACCAGCTTCTTCACCAGCCCCACCGCGATGCGGAACAGCGCCTTGTTCCCGTCATCCGACGACAGCGTGGGCACCTCGCGGAAGTGCGCCATCAGCTCCGACGCCCGCACGATGGGCCCGCTCAGCACGCGCGGGAAGAACAGCATGTAGAGCAGGTGCTCCACGAACGAGTGCTCCGGGCTCGCCTTCCCCCGGTACACATCCACCGTGTAGCTGATGGACTGGAAGACGAAGAACGCCAGCCCCACCGGCAACAGCAAGTGGAAGGGCTCCGTGCGCACCTCCACGCCCCAGGGGCCCAGCAGCGATACCGCCGTCTTGCGCAGCAGCTCCAGGTACTTGAAGCCCGCCAGCAGCCCCAGGTTGGAGACGACGGACACGACCACCAGCAGCTTGCGCACGCCCGGCTGGTCCGTGCGCCCCATGCCCTTCACCAGCAGGTGGTCGACCGTCACGCCCGCCAGGAAGATGAGGAGCGGCAGCAGCTTCACCGCCAGCACCCCGACGGGCAGGCCGCCCGCGAGCTCCGGCAGCGAGACCTGCAGGAACGACGCATACACCAGCAGGCTGGCCCCGAGCAGCACCAGCATGCGCGGCCAGTAGTACCGGTGCACCGCCCAGTAGAGGGCGAACACCCCGATGACGAAGACGACGTACTGGAGGCTGTGGGACAGCACGGCTCAGGGCGCTCCCGCGGCGGAGGCTGTCGGCTCGCCGCCCTTCTTCTTCGTGGACTCGTACGCCGCCATCAGGTCCTTCACGAACGCGTTCGCCAGCACGCCGTAGCCCGCGGGCGTCAGGTGCACCCCGTCCGAGTGGCCCAGCGGCTCCGGCTGCCGCTGCCAGCGCTGCATGGCGCGCTCACCGCCCATGGCCGCTCGCGCGGACCAGTACGCGCACCCCGCGTCCTTCGCCACCTGCGGCACCACCGCGAGCACCTTCCCCAGCGACGGCGCCTCCGCCCACCGGCCGTCCGCGTCCTGCTCGAGCCGGTCCGTGGGGCCGATGATCAGGCACTCCGCGCCCGTCGCCTTTCGCAGGCGCGACACCAGCGCCGCGTAGTCGTGGCGCAGGCCGTCCGCGTCCAGGCCCGGCAGCTCCGCCTCGTTGGTGCCGTACCAGAACACCAGCAGGTTCGGGCGGCGCGCCGAGAGCTGCGCGTCCAGCGCCGCCGCGTCCATGTCCCGCGCCGTGAAGACCGTGGCGCCGGGCAGGCCCAGCGCGTCGTACACCAGCCCTGGCGTGTCGTACTCCAGCGCCGCGCCCAGCACCGTCGCGCTCCCGCCACCCTCCGGCACCGTCACTTGCACCGTGTGCGCCACGCCCGTCACCGGGAAGGAGCGGATGCGCACCGTGGGGTGCGTCAGCGGTTCAGGAGGCGGCGCTTCGGGGGGAATCGCCTCGCCGTCCACCGTGATGTCCGGCGACGCGGCGCCCGGCGCGTCCAGCGCGTACAGGTCCAGCCGGCCCTGCCGGTCCTTGTCCGCAGCGCAGCCTTCGCAGAAGGAGATGCCCAGGCTCGCGCCGGGCGCGCCCACCGCGCGGATGCCGGTGAGGCCCCAGAGGCCGCCTGGCGTGCTCCTCGCGTCCTCCACCGTCCACGGGCCGTCCAGCGTGCGCGACACGTGCGCCGCCTCCAGCCGGGGCGAAGGCTTGCCCGCCGCGATGAAGCCCCGGCCCGCGTCGCCAAAGCGCTTCGTCAGCGCGTCGCGGACCGCGTCGGAGAAGAAGTGCGCCGCCGTGTGCGACGCGCCCAGCTGCGCGATGCCCACGCGCAGCTTCGCGCCGGAGTCGCGGCGGGCCAGCGACTCGAAGGTGTGGAGCAGCGCGGGCGTGGCGTTCTGCAGGCCGCTCAGGTCCGTGCCCGGCACGTGGGGCGGATGCGTGCGCGCGAAGGCCCGCTGCAACGCCAGGTCGAAAAGGTGGCCCAGCAGGTTGGAGCCGCGCACGCGCGGGTGCACGAGGTCCTCCAGCATCAGGCCGGACTCCAGCCACTTGAGCGCGGAGCCCTCGCCGCCCATCGCCGCCAGCGTGTCGTAGAAGGCGCAGCCGCCGTTGCGCGCCTCCTCGCGGAACACCTCCGTCACCTCCGCCGAGTGCCGGCGCGTGACGAGCTCTCCGCTCATCGTGCGCACGCCCGCGTCGATGGGCGACATCACGAGGCACGCCGCGTCCGGCACCGCCGAGCGCACGCGCGACACCAGCTCCTTCATCTGCGAGCGGACCTCGTCCACCGTGGTGCGCTCGCGCGACAGGAAGAACGCCTCGTTGCCGCCCACCATCAACACCACCAGCGACGGCTTGCGGTGCTTGAGCTGCGCGCGGAACGCCTGGGGCTGTGCGCGCAGGTACACCTCCGCCATGCCGCCCAGCAGGCCCACCGTGTCGTAGACGACGCCCGGCGTGCCCGACTCCACCGCCACGCCGTGCAGCTCCGTCTTGCCGCTGGCGGTGAGCGTCAGCGTCTTCGCGCCCTCCGGGAGCCTCAGCCGGGCGAAGGCCGCCTCCGACTTGGGGCCGAACGCGCGCGTCTGGAGGCGCTGCGTGTTCTTGCCGTCCACCGCCACCTGCACGGCGCCATTGGCGGGCTGGGCCAGGAAGAACAGCTCCGCCTCGCGCGCGCCCTCCACCGAGTAGCGGGTGGCCTGCGCCGGTCCGCTCGTGGAGAAGGCCACGCCCGTCCAGCCCACGCGGTCCTTGGGCCAGTGCGTGTCCACCAGCCGCTCCATCTTCCAGCCGTCCGTGCTCGCGGTGCCCGCGCGCGTGGCGCGGCCGGCGCTCGCCAGCCGGTGGATGTAGAGGAAGCCCGGGCCGCCCGAACCGAAGCGCTCCTGGAGCCGGTCGCGCACCAGGTCCGTGATGTAGTCCGAGGCGATCAGCGAGTCGCCCAGGTGCACCACCCGCACCGGCGTGCGCCGCGCGTCCGAGCGCAGGTCCCCGAGCGCCCGCATGAACGGCGCCAGCCCGTCCTCCTCACAGGTGCCGTCCGCGCGCGCCTTGCGGCAGTTGAGCTCGATGTCCACGTGCTTCGCGCCCATGCGCTCGCGCAGCGCCTCCAGCTCCAGCGCGTTCGCCAGGGTGGGGGCGCTCAGCTCCTCCAGGCCGATGCCGGGCACGGCCGGGGCCTCGCCCACGACGGGGCCCGCCTTGGGGTTCGTGTCGTTGACGGCGGTGTCCGCCTCCGCGAGCGCGGAAGCCGGGGCGTCCGGCGCCAGCGCGTCGGCGGGTGGACGCGGGGCCTTCACCCCGCGCAGGGACGCGGGCAGCACGAGCGCCGCCAGCTTGGGCCCGAGCGAACCTTCCTGTCGAAGGGTGGGGAGGGGGCGGAACTTCTCCGGCAATGGCGCCAGGGACAACCCCACCGCCAGGAGCACGGTGAAGGCCAGCGTCCATCCGGTGGATGTGGGCTTGAGGCTCAACGCCGGGGCATGAGACTGGCTTTTCGGGGGCGGGTCAAAACTCTGCCCACATTGTCGCGCCCCATCCCTTGGGGGGCAGGCGGCCGGGCCCCCTTTCGCGGGCGGCGCGAAGCGCTATGGTGCGCCGCCGTTCGCGCCGGGTGTGGCCCGGCGTGTCCCTAGGAGCACGCACCCGCATATGGCCCTCTACCCCGTCATCATGGCCGGAGGCTCCGGCACCCGCTTCTGGCCGCTGTCACGCCAGGCCCGTCCGAAGCAGTTCCTCCCGCTGGCCTCCAAGCAGCCGCTGCTCACCGACACCGCCCAGCGCCTCAGGGGGCTGGCGCCGGTGAAGAACACCTTCATCGTGTGCGGCCCCGTGCACGCGAAGACGGCCGCGAAGCTGGTGAAGGGCCTGCCCAAGGGCAACCTGCTGGTGGAGCCGGTGGCGCGCAACACCGCGCCCGCCATCGCGCTCGCGGCGCTCCAGGTGGCCGCGCGCGACCCCCAGGGCGTGCTCGCGGTGCTGCCGTCGGACCACCACGTCGCGGACGTGAAGGGCTTCCAGCGCACGCTCGCGGAGGCGGCGCGCATCGCGGAAGGGGGCCACATCGTCACGCTGGGCATCAAGCCCGCGCGTCCGGAGACGGGCTACGGCTACATCCAGGTCGGCGACGCGCTGGAGGGCGGCGGCCGCCGCGTGAAGGCGTTCAAGGAGAAGCCCGACCTGCAGACGGCGCAGGCCTACGTGGCCGGCGGCGACTACCTGTGGAACGGCGGCATCTTCGTCTTCCGCGCGGACGTGATGCTGGCGGCCTTCCAGAAGCACATGCCGGAGATGCGCAAGGGCCTGGAGGCGCTTCAGGGCGCCGTGGGCAAGCGCACCTTCCCGGCGGTGCTCAAGCGCGTGTTCCCGAAGCTGCCCTCCATCTCCATCGACTACGGCGTGATGGAGAAGGCGGAGAACATCGCGGTGCTGGACGGCGACTTCGGCTGGTCCGACGTGGGCTCCTTCGCCGCCATCCCGGAAGTGCGCCCCGCGGATGCGCAGGGCAACGTCGTCTCCGGCGACGCGGTGCTCGTGGACTGCACGAACTGCGTGGTGCTCGCGGACAAGCGCACGCTGTCCGTGGTGGGCATGCACGACGTGGTGGTGGTGGACTCCGGTGACGCCGTGCTCGTCGTCCCCAAGGACAAGAGCCAGGACGTCCGGAAGGTCGTCGAGGCGCTCAAGGCGAAGAAGCGCAAGAAGCTGCTGTAGGCCCCGAGGCGACTCCGCCGCCTGTCTCCTCCCCACACCTTTCTTCCTGGGGCTTCCTGTCATTTCTACAGGGAGCCCCGGTTCGTTTTGCGGGGTTCGATGGCACTTTGGGACGTTGGAGTGTCGCCGGGTGGACGGAGGTGGCCCCCGGGCATGGGGCGCGGAGGTTGCAAGCCCACCCCGGGTCCGCCCCATTCCCGGGGCGTCAGGCGGGGATGGCGATGGGCTGCAAGCGCTGCGTGGGAGAGCACCGGAACGGGGAGGCCTGCCCCGTCGCACCGCCACCGGTCCCGGGGGATTCGCTGGAGGGGCAGCGGCACGGGCCGTTGCTGCTGAAGCGCCGGTGGGAGGTGGGGGCGGTGGCGTCGGTGTACCTGGCGGAGTACGTGCCCACGGGGCACCGCTTCGCGGTGAAGGTGCTGCATGCGCATCTGGCGGCGCGGCCGGCGGTGCGCTCGCGGTTCATCGCGGAGGCGCTGGCCCAGCGCTCCGTGGTGCACCGCCACGTGGCGCGCGTGCTGGATGTGCGCCCGGGGCCGAGGGGCCTGCCGTGCGTGTTGATGGAGGCGCCGGAGGGGGAGCCGCTGAGCGCGATGCCCCTGCCGTTGTCGCCGGTGGAGGTGGGGGAGGTGTTGGATCAGGCGCTCGCGGGGCTGGAGGCGGCGCACTCGCGGGGGTTGGTGCATGGGGACCTCACGCTGGATGCGCTGGTCGTCGCGCGCGACGCGAAGGGTGCGCGGCACGTGCGGGTGCGCGACTTCGGCGCGGGTGGGGTGCGGGACGCGGCGCTGTCGCCCGAGGAGCGCGCGCAGGGCGTGATGGTGGGCTCGCCTACGTTCATGGCGCCCGAGCAGTGCGCGGGGACGCGTGGAGGTCCGCGCGCGGATGTGCATGCGTTGGGCGTGGCGGGGTATCTGCTGGTGACGGGGCGGCTGCCGTTCGGGTTGGGGCGGTCCGCGGACGTGGCGCTGTTCCCGCCGCATGCCATCAACGCGAGCGTGCCGCCCGCGCTGTCCACCGTGCTGCTGCGCGCGATGGCCGCGCGTCCAGAGGAGCGCTTCGACAGTGCCTGGGCTTTCCGTGTGGCGCTCGCGCAGTCACTGGGCCTGAGCGCGCCCGTGCGGAACGCAGCGGCTGATGCGCGCGAGGACGTTTCCGAGGAGTTCGTGACACAGCAGGGAGCGGAGTCGAGCGGTGCTTCGACAGAGGCCGTCGCGAGCGGAGAGAAGCCGCTCGGTGCTTCGGCGGAGGCCGCTACGCGCGAAGTGAAGTCGCACGGCGCTGCGACAGAGGCCGCTACGCGCGAAGTGAAGTCGCACGGCGCTGCGACAGAGGCCGCTACGCGCGAAGTGAAGTCGCACGGCGCTGCGACAGAGGCCGCTACGCGCGAAGTGAAGTCGCACGGCGCTGCGACAGAGGCCGCTACGCGCGAAGTGAAGTCGCACGGCGCTGCGACAGAGGCCGCTACGCGCGAAGTGAAGTCGCACGGCGCTTCGACAGAGGCCGCTACGCGCGAAGTGAAGTCGCGCCACGCTTCGGCGGAGGCCATCGCGAGCGGAATGAAGTTTCAGGGCGTGGCAGGCGATGATGTCGTCGCGAACTGGGCGGCCCAGCGAGGCACTTCGACCGGCGCCGTCACGCGCTCCGTGATGGAACGCGACGCGGCGGAGGACTTCGAGATCGTGGAGGACGTTCCCGAATGGGGCGGGGTCGCCACGTCCATGGAGGACGCGGCACTGCGCGCGGCGGACATCGCGCACTCCAATACCCGCGCCGGTGAGGTGGCCATGCGCGCGGAGGTGGCCGCGTTCTGGGCCTCGGCCGTGGCACTGCTGGAGCCCACCGAACCCGAGCCGCCTTCAGCGCTTCACACCTTGCCCGTCGCCGCGGAGGCCGATTCCTCGGGCCCCACCGCTTCCGGCGCCATGCCCGGCCCTCACCCGGCTCCTGCTCCGGGGGCTCCCATCCTCCTGGTCCATCCAGCCATGAGCACCGCCCCCATCGAGGCGGCTTCGGACACGAACACCGCACGGTCCCGTGCCCCCATCCTGTTGGTGGATCCGGCTTCGCCCCTGGCCGTCACGCCGATGCCCGCGGTGAGCCCCACGTCCACGCTGGGCGCCGCCGCCATCCCTTTCATGACCCTGGCCCCCTCGCTGGACGCCGCGCCCATTCCGCTCGTGAACCGGGTGCTCGACGCGGCCTCCACGCCCCTGCCGCTGACGGACGCCGTGGCTCCCTTGGAGGCCTCCGCGCCCCGCACGGATGCGCTCGCGGACCTGCGCGTGCGCCTGGGCCTGACACCGGGCGAAGGCCTCCAGCCTGTCTCCGTGAGCGACGTCGCCCCCGAGGGCCTCTTCGCGGAATGCCAGGGCGCGCTGCCCCCGCTCGCCGCGCGCCTGACCGTGGAGGTGTCCTTCCGGGGCGACACGGTCCTGGGCTCCTGCGACGTCGTCCGCCACGTCACCTTCGACGAGGCGCGCACCTGGAACGTGCCCGCTGGCGTCTTCGTCCACTTCTCCGACGAGTCCCCCGCCCTGGGCCGGCTCCTCTCTCGCGCGCTCATCGAGGACGCGGAGCCCGCCCCCGACGCGGAGCTCGCCCGCCTGCTGTCCCGCGCGGAGGCCGTCGCCCGGGACCCCTACGCCCTGCTGGGCGCGAAGCCCGGCGCGGACTTCGGGGACATCCACCACCGCGCCCAGGCCGCCCTGCGACGCCTGGTCGCCTTCCAGCTCCGCCCGCTGCCCACGGCGCAGTGGCAGGCGCTTGAAGCCCTCCGCGTCCGCGTGCTGGCCGCGCAGCGCATGCTCGGCGAGCCGCTGTCCCGCGTCGGCCATGACGCCACCCGGGGCAACCTGGCGGGGCTCGCCCGGTGCGTCGCCGCCGGGGTCCCCGAACCCACCCTGGAGGCCCTGCGCAGCGCCTTCCTCGCGGCCCGGCCGGAGGTCGAATCGAAGGCCCGCGCCCTGTTCACCCAGGGACATGCGTTGGAGGTCCAACGGGCCATCCCGGCCGCGCTGGAGCGGTACGCGGAGGCCCTCAAGCTGGACCCGCTGAACACGTCGTGGCTGAAGCACTACCAGGCCCTGTTGCGGCAGGTGCCAGGGGAGGCGGGGGCCCGGATGGGAGGGGGCATGGCCTGATGGGGGCCATTACCCACTCCCGGGGGTAGTTCCCCACTCCCGGGTGGCCTGTGCGTTCAACAGTCGGCCGGGCGCGTTCGGGTGTGTGCAGCCCCCGGGCCCGCTCGTGTAGTGTCCGGCCCCTTCCGCTACGCCCTCCCGGTTCCAGACGAGGGTGGGGACACTGCCATGAACGCGCACATCTTCCGCGAGTACGACATCCGAGGCCTGGTGGACAAGGACCTCACCATCGAGGTGGTGGAGCTCCTGGGCCTGGGCCTGGGCACCATGATCCGCCGCAAGGGCGGCACCTCCATCGCGGTGGGCCGCGACTGCCGCGAGTCCTCCACGCGCTTCCGTGACGCGCTCGCCAAGGGCCTCACCACCACCGGCCTGGACGTCTACGACGTGGGCGTGGTGCCGACGCCGCTCACGTACTTCGCGGCGAACACGCTGCCCGTGGACGGCCTGGCGATGATCACCGGCAGCCACAACCCGCCGGAGTACAACGGCTTCAAGATTGGCGCGGGCAAGACGACCTTCCACGGCCACGAGATCCAGGAGCTGCGCCGCATCATCGAGGCCAAGGACTTCGCCACCGCGAACAAGCCCGGCCAGGTGACGCCCTACGACATCGTCACGCCCTACAACCACTTCATCCGCCAGACGGTGAAGGTGGGCCGCAAGGGCATGAAGATCGTCATCGACGCGGGCAACGGCACCGGCGGCGAGATCGCCGTGCCGCTGTTCCGGAGCATGGGCTTCGACGTGGTGCCCCTGTTCTGTGAGATGGACGCGAACTTCCCCAACCACCACCCGGACCCCACGGTGGTGGAGAACCTCCAGGACCTCATCGCCGCGGTGAAGCGCGAGAAGGCGGAGGTGGGCATCGCCTACGACGGCGACAGCGACCGCATCGGCGTCATCGACGACCAGGGCAACGTGCTCTGGGGCGACCAGCTGATGGTGCTCTTCAGCCGCTACGTGCTGAAGGAGTCCCCGGGCGCGGCCATCGTCGGCGAGGTGAAGTGCAGCTACACGATGTACGACGACATCGCGAAGCACGGCGGCAAGCCGGTGATGTGGAAGGCGGGCCACTCCCTCATCAAGGCGAAGATGAAGGAAGAGCACGCGGAGCTGGCCGGCGAGATGAGCGGCCACATCTTCTTCAAGCACCGCTACTTCGGCTTCGACGACGCGGTGTACGCGTCCGCGCGCCTGCTGGAGATCCTCACCCACGAGAAGCAGTCCATGTCGCAGCTGCTCTCGGACGTGCCGAAGACCTTCGCCAGCCCCGAGCTGCGCTTCGACACGAAGGAGGAGAAGAAGTTCGCGATGGTGAAGCGCGCCACGGAGATCCTCCGGGACGCGGGCCACAAGGTCGTGGACGTGGACGGCGTGCGCGTGACGTTCCCGGACGGCTGGGGCCTCATCCGCGCGTCGAACACGCAGCCCATCCTGGTGCTGCGCTACGAGGCCAGCACCGAGCCGCGCCTGAAGGAGATCCAGGCGCTCATCGAGAGCACCGTCGCCCGGGCGCAGAAGGAAGTCGGCGCCTAGGAAGCCGACGCTTCACGCGCAGCACACGCACGCAACGGAGGGAGCTGGCCATGCCGACGCTGGGAATCGACCTGGGTGGGACGTTCGTCCGCGCCGCGGTGGTGGATGAAAAGGGCGTGATCCTCGCGAACGCCAAGATCGCGTTGCCAGACCGCAAGCCGGCCGGGGTGGTGGAGACCATCGCCCAGGCGGCGGATGCCGCGGTGAAGAAGGCGGGCGTGAAGGTGGACGGCTGCGGCGTGGGCGCCGCCGGGCAGATCCACAAGGACAGCGGCGTCGTGTCCGTGGCGCCGAACCTGGGCTGGCGCGACGTGCCCCTGGCCGACCTGCTGACGAAGCGGCTGGGCTTCCCCGTGAAGGTGGTGAACGACCTGGCCGCGGCCGCGTGGGGCGAGCTGCACGCGGGCGGAGGGCGTGGGGCGCAGGACATGCTGGTGGTGTTCGTGGGCTCCGGCGTGGGCAGCGCCATCATCGCGGACGGCCGGCTGGTGAACGGTGGCGGCGGCGTGGCGGGCGAGCTGGGTCACATCAAGGTGATCCCCGGCGGCCGGCTGTGCGGCTGCGGTGAGCACGGCTGCCTGGAGGCGTACGCGGGCGGTCACAACCTCATCGCCCAGACGCGCGAGCTGATGGCGACGGGCAGCTCTCGCATCCTGGAGAAGCTGACCAGCGATGATGCGGACTCCATCACTCCGTTGACGCTGGAGACGGCGGCGGAGGCGGGCGACGCGAAGGCGAAGGAGATCCACGACCGGGCGGCCCACTTCCTGGGGCTCTCCATCGCCAACCAGGTGACGATGCTCAACCCGGCGCGGCTGCTCCTGGGCGGCGGTGTGCTGACACACTGTCCGGGCATCCGCCGGCAAGTGCTGGACGGCATCCAGCAGTGGTCGTCGCGGACCTCGCGCGAGGGGCTGCTCATCGCCGACGCGGAGCTGGGCGACGACAGCGGCATCATCGGCGCGGCGCTGCTGGTGGCGTGACGCGGGTGCCACCGGCGTAAGGAGGTGCGGTCTTCGCGCGAGAGGCGTGCCTCGCGCATGGCCGCCCCGCCCCGGAGCCCCGAGGCGGAGCCCCTTCATCGCGAGCGGTCCGCCTGTCCCCAGCCGAGGCGTCCGGGGAGGACCTACGGCTGCTTCGGGGCCGGCGCTGGAGCCGCGGTGACGAGCTTCGCGATGCGGCCCTCCTCGCCCACCGCCCAGGCCGTGTCCCGAGTCCGGGGCGGCGTGGACACGGCATGGAAGCCGGTGGTGTCCAGCGGCTCCCAGCTCCTTCCCGCGTCCTTCGACACATCCGAACCCGTGGGGCCCACCGCCAGGAGCCACATCCTCCGCTCACGCGTGAGCGGGGCCACGCAGGAGCGATAGCCGTGGGGCGGGTTGCCCGCGGGTGCGCTCCACTTCTTCTTCCCCGCGTCCAGCGTGAGGGCCACGTTGCCGGTGGCCACCTCCGGCTGCTTGTAGTTGCCGCCCACCGCGATGCCCGCGGACGGGCTCCAGAAGTACAGCGAGAAGACGCCCGCGCCCTCGCCGGAGGCCATGGGCGTCGTCGCGACGCTCCAGTCGCGGCCCCGGTTCGCGGAGTGGAACACCCTCGCCGCCGAGCCCCCCAGTCCGAACCAGACGTCGGACGTGCCGTGCACGGCGATGCTCGTGCCGCTGGCGGCGAAGCCCGCCTCGCCCGCGAGCGCGGCCGGCCGGACTCCCGACGGCGCCGGCTTCCACGTCGCGCCGCCGTCCTCCGTGGTGATGACGACGAGCTGTCCCTCCACCGGGTCGCTGAACGCGATGCCGTGCTGTTCGTCCCAGAAGGCCATCGCGTTGAAGAACGCGCCCGGCAGGGCGTTGGTGAACTGGAGCGTCCAGTGCTCGCCCCCGTCCGTCGTCTTGTAGATGCGCGACTTGTCACCCGCGCCGATGGACAGCAGGTACGCGGTGCGCTCGCTGAAGGCATCCACGTCACGGAAGTCGAGCCCCTCCGCGCCCGGCACGGTGGCCGCCTTCCACGTCTTCCCTCCGTCCGTGGTGCGCACGAAGGTGCCCTTGTCGCCGCTGGCCCAGGCCACGCGCGCATCCACCGCGCTGACGCCGCGCAGCCGCACCGTCGTCCCGCTCGTCTGTGGCTCCCACTTCACGTCCGCGCTCCCCAGGGCCAGCCCCAAGGCCAGCCACACACCCGCCGTCGTCATGTCCCGCGTCCCTCCCGCTTCAGGTCAACACGCCACATTGCAGCTTGTTCTCCAGGTCGGCCTTCAAGCTCGCCTTGAGGTTCGCGACGCCCTGGGGCGTGCTCAAGCGGTTCATCGCGTTCCAGACCTCCGTCAGGTGCGCCACGGCCACGCCGCCCGCGGTCGCGGTGCCGTAGGTGACGCCGAGCGTCCCCGTCGGGTCGTAGAGCACCTGACGGCTGTGCGGCTGGAACAGGGCGCCGGGCACCGCGTTGTACTTGCCGCCGTACCACCGCAGCCAGTCGTCGAAGGCGAGGTGGGGCGCCTGGGCATCCGTCTCCAGGTTCCCGACGAGGTACCGCTTCACGCCGTTGACGTGCAGGCTGCACATGTCCGACGTGTTGAGGATGACCCGCGCGACGGGCTTGACCGCGTACATGAGGCCAATCCACTTGTGCACGCGCGCGAGGCGCAGCGAGATGCGATCCACCATCTCCCGGATGCCGTGCAGGAGGACGTTCGGGTACGTGGCCCCGCCCACCCAGGCCCCCTGCGCCCCTGACTTGAAGCCCGCGTTGATCTCCGTGGGGTCGTAGGGCCCGGAGATCTTCGAGACCTCCCAGGCGCCCCGGTAGATCTCCGCGGAGAAGACGCCGCCCACGTTGCTGTACTGCTGCGGGTGGATGTCCAGGACCCGGTGCAGCGACGAGTGGTCGAGCGTCCCCACGCCCTGTCCCGGATAGGAGAACCCCATCTCCGCGTCGATGAGGAAGGGCCCGTCCGCGGTGGCCATCACGTTCTCCTCATGGAGGTCCGTGATGCCGAAGAGGCCCGCCACCGTGATGAGCCGCCCCAGCTTCCGGAAGTAGGGCCCCTGGTCGTTGACGGCGATGATGTTCGCCTTGGCGACCATCTGCATGTAGCCGTACTCGCCCTGCCGGTGCGGCATCGCGACGATGCGGATCGCCGGCAGCTCCGGGTCCAGGGCCGTGAAGAGGCTGTCGGTGTGGGGGAAGAGCGCGGGGTAGTGCCCGTGGCAGACCTGGAACGAGGTCGGGTCGCCCATCAGCAGCAGCTGGAACGTCAGGTCCGAAGGCTTGTAGACGGTCCGCCGTCCGTCGGAGAAGCGCAGCAGCACCACGCGGTGCCCGGTGCGGTGCGGGTCGCTGCCGGTGACGGTCAGCCCGTTCAGCGTGCCCGTGATGCCGAAGGCGCGGTTCAGCAGGCTCCGGTCCCGCTGGACGCGGGCGAGCAGGTCCGACCCGAACTGCACGTGGCCCGCCACCACCCGTTTGATCAACGCCCAGACGCGGTCCGTCACCGTCTCCGCGAGCGTCGTCACGGTGCCCAGCAGCCCGCGCGCGATGCTCCAGGCCGCGCTCCGGCCCCGGCCGGAGCGGACGTTGTCGACGATGCCCCACTCGCCGCGCCCGGACTGGATGGCCGCGCACAGGCAGGGGCCGTACAGGTCCACCGCCGCCCGCATGAGGAAGTTCGAACCCAGGAGCACCGGCAGCAGGCTGCCCGTCCCCTGGATGCCGCAGCTCGCCTCCAGGTCCCCCACCAACATTTGGAGCGCCTCCTTGACGAACGGCTTCGCCACGTTCGGGGTGGGCGTGGCGCCTCCGGAGATCATCGACGTCAGCAGGAACTGCGAGGCGTCATTCAGCGCGGTGGTGATCTGGGCGTCGTACATGAAGGGAGCTCAGGGACGTCGAGGAGTCGATGCGTCGGGGAGCGAGGTGTCCTCGGGCATGAAGGCGGTGGGGCAGGCGTCCAGCTTGGAGCCGCAGGCGCGGTCCAGGTCGCCTCGCGTGTCGCAGCCCGGGCGCTCCTCGCAGCTGTCCGGCAGGAAGGCCCACACGAACTGGAGCACGTTGCCGCCCCGGCCCTCCGGCAGGGCCGCGAGGAAGTCCTGCCGCCGGGTCTCGAACAGCCGGGCCAGGTGCACGGTCTTGTCCACCAGCCGCACGTGGCGCGCATCCTCCATGTAGCGGCGGCTGGCGTCGTTGAGCTGCGCGTCCAGGAAGTCCGGCTGGTACGGCGCACCATCCAACCGGGGCCCGCCGCGCGTCCCCCGGAAGAGGGCGAAGTGCACGCGCGGGTCGGCGTACTCGCCAAACAGGATGCGCTGTTCAATCGCCCACGGCGTCAGGAGCTCGCCGCCCACCGGCCACGCATGGCCCCAGTAGAAGCGGCCGAACCACTGCGCCTCCGCGCCCTCCGGGTAGCGCTCCACCAGCTGCTGGAGCACCAGCGCGTTGTACGCGTTGATCCAGTACGCCAGCCCGTCCTCGGGCAAGGGGAACAGGTCCGGCCGGTTGTGCGGCGACACCGCCGCCAGCGCCGCGATGAACCGCTCCAGCGCCGCGCGCTCGCTCCGAAGGCCCTCGAAGTCCAGGTCCCCGCTGGGACGCACGTTGTGGCTCAGGGTTCGCGCGTAGTCGTCGGAGACGAAGGGCCCGTCCGCCGCGGGCACCGGCGCCGGAAGTGCGCCCCGCACGTACAACACCGCTCCGGTGACGAGCGTCACCAGCAGGGCGAGGGCCACCCCGGCGAACCAGCGCGCGCGGTGTCGGGAGGGGACGGGAGCATTCACGGCCGGGCAGTCTATTCCACCCGCGACGTCTCCCACCGGCGTCGACCCGTTCGAGCCCGAGCAGACCCACCGGGGTCAGCGGCGACAGGCCGCTATACTGCCGCGCTCATGGAGCCTACCCCCGACGTCGTCCGGCACTTCCATCCGGTGCTCCCCTCCCGTCAGCTCCGCCGCCAGCCCGTCCGAGTGGAACTGGCGGGTCACGCCTACGCGCTCTTCCGGGATGCCAGCGGCCGGGCCGCGGCCCTGGCGGACGCGTGTCCCCACCGCTTCGCGCCGCTGTCGCGCGGCACGGTGACGAAGGAGGGGCAGCTCCAGTGCCCGTACCATGGCTGGCGCTTCGACGCGCGGGGGCAGGGCTTCAACCCCAGCCAGCCGGAGCTGCGCCACTGCGACGCGAAGAGCTTCCAGGTGGTGGAGCGCCACGGCTACCTCTGGCTCGCGAACGTGGAGACGCCCGTGTCCGCGATGCCCACGCTCGCGGACGACAGCTACGTCTTCGGTGGCACCTTCTCCACGCTGTTCCAGGCGCCGCTGCACGTGGCGCTCGACAACTTCAGCGAGGACGAGCACACGCCCTTCGTCCACACCCGGCTGGGGTGGGGCGGCGAGCAGACGGGGGCGGTGGAGTTCGACGCGCACAACCACGACGACCGCACGGAGGTGCACTACCGGGCCCCGCAGCGGCCCGCGCCCGTCATGCGCCTGCTCGGGGTGGGCCGTGGGGACGTCTTCCACAACGACTGGGTGACGCGGTTCGACCCGGTGCGCAGCGCCTACACCATCCGCTGGACGACGCCTGACGGCAGGCCGCGCCCCTTCATCACGCAGGCGCACATCTTCTTCGTGCCGGAGACGGCGCGCACCACGCGCCTGCACGTCTTCTCCTTCCTGCGCACGGAGGTGTCCGCGCTCAGGCCCTTCCTCCCGGTGGCGGCGAAGGCCGCGCTGGGCCTCACCTGGTGGGAGGTGCGCGACGACGCGCGCTTCATCTCCACCGTGGCGGACACGCCCTACAGCCACAAGGGCATGCGGCTGGACAAGTTCGACAAGCCGCTGGTGCACCAGCGCAAGCTCATGGAGCGCATCTACTACGCGCACGAGCCGGAGCTGCGCCGCGTCCACGATGCCACGGGCACCTAACCTGGGGTGCGCCGGGGCATCGCGAGGACCGGGCTCGGCCGCGCGGGCCGTCAGTGCATCGGCGCGGGCTCCTCTCGGATGGGCACCGACTCCCCGGCCTGCGCTTCGAAGGCGTTGCAGCCGCTGTCGCCGGAGACGACGAGCGCGAACTTCTTGAGCTCGGATTGGTTGCAGCCCTGCACCGCTTCGTCGCTCGGCTCGTCGCTGTTGCCGGCGAAGAAGCGACAGTTCTTGCAGTTGCCCTAGGATGCATCCGCCATGATTCCCTCCTCGTGGAAGCGGGTCCTGAGAGGAGGGTGGGGCCTGCGGCGGGCCCCTACAACGCGCGACCTGCTTCCCGCCCGGGAGGGCAGGGGACCCGGCGCCCCCGCGAGGGACGCCGGGAATTTCCCTTCACCCCGGTGCTACTGCTGGGGCGCGGGCTGCTGCGGGGCCGGCTGCTCCTGCGCCGGCTGCTCCTGCGGCATCGCGCCGGCGCCGGGCTTCTCTCCCAGGGCGGCGGCGTCCTTGCGCACCGAACCGGACTCGAAGGAGCCCAGCGAGTTGAGCAGGCGCAGCGCGGCCAGGGACGCCTGGAGGCGCTCGGACACGAAGCCCACCTCCGCGTTGGTGAGCGCGGTGTTGGAGTCCGCGACCTCCAGGTAGGTGGCGACGCCCGCCTTGAAGCTCACGTCGGTGAGGCGGCTGGACTCGCGCGCCAGGCTCAGGGCCTCCTCGGCCTTGGAGCGGTTGGCCAGCGCGTTCTCCAGGTCCAGCTTGGAGCGCCGCACCTCTTCCTTCACGCGGGCCTGGGCCAGCGCCTGGGTGACGGTGGCTTCGCGCACGCGCGACGACGCCTCGGAGAGGTTGGCCTCACGCAGGCCGCCGTCGAACAGCGTCCAGCTGGCGCCGAAGGTGATGGCCCACGTCTCGTTCTGCCCGGTGAAGCCCGCCGCGTTCGCGATGCGGTAGGCGCCCGTGACGCCCAGCGTGGGCAGGTAGCTCAGGATGACGCCCGTCTTGTTGATGCGGCTGAGCTTCAGCCCGACCTCGGAGGCCTGCACATCCGAGCGATCCTGCAGCGCCTGGTTCACCAGCGCCTCCGGCGACGCCTGCGCCGGCACCTGCGGCTCCGGCGGCGCGGCCAGCTCGAACTCCGGCTCGCGCTGGATGAGCGTGCCCAGCGCCAGCTTCAGGCCCGCGAGCGCGTTCTTCGCGCGCACCAGGTCCTGCTCCGCGCGCGAGCGGTCCAGCTGCGCGCGCAAGAGCGCCACGCGCGTCACCGTGCCCGCGTCGAACCGGGCCTGGGTGTCCTTCTCCCGCGCCTGGTTCAGCTCCAGCAGCCGCTCCTGGGCGCGCAGCGCTTCCTGCTGCGCCGCGGCGCCGTAGTACGCCTGCGCCACGCCGAAGAGCACCTGTCGGCGCGCCGTCTGCGTGTTGAGCTCCGCCAGCTTCACCGACTTGTACGACGCCGCGATGCCCGCCCACAGCTGGGGCGCGATGATGGCCTGCCGCACCTCCGCCTGCGCGCCCTGCTGGATGAGCGGCTGGATGGTGATGTCCACCGGCGCGATGACTCCCGCCGGGATGATGGCCGCCACGTTGTTGCGCGTGATGGACGCGCCCACGCTGATGTTCGGCAGGTAGCCCGACCATGCCTTGCGCGTCGCGAGCGATGCCTGCTCGAAGCGCTCCTGGGCGATCTTCAAATCGAGGTTCTGCTGGCGGGCGGACTCCAGTGCCTCATCCAGCGTCAGTACAGGCGCCGCGGCCAGGGAGGCCGACAGGGACAGCGCCAGAAGGGTACTCATACCGCGTCCTCCTCACCGGCTCGCGGGAGCGCGCGCCGGACCCGTCCAATGGACGACTGCTGCGATGCGTCCTCTACCCGACCCCGGAGTCCCTTGAAAGTACTCCGCACTGCCGGATGTTGGAATATGCGGAATGTAGTACCGGTCAATGGTTGATGGTGTCAATTGTTTATGTAGGTCCGGTGAATTAACATGAAGAACCATGAACGGATTCAGCGACGGTCCTAGCGAGCAGGTGGTGCGTCGGCCGGTGGCGGACGGCGGTGAGGGCGACGGAGGCGGGCTTCCCCAGCAGGCGTGGACGCTCCTGTTCGAGCTCTTGCACACCCACATGCGCAACTTCCCGGCCCTGGCGGCGGAGTTCGACCTGTCGCCGGTGCAGGCGCACGTGCTGAGGCAGCTGGGCGAGGGGGCGCTCGCGATGAGCACGCTCGCCAACTACCTGTCGTGCGACGCGTCCAACGTGACGGGGCTGGTGGACCGGCTGGAGGCGCGCGGCCTGGTGGAGCGCAAGAGCAGCGAGCAGGACCGGCGGGTGAAGATGCTGGTGCTGACGGAGGCGGGCGCGGAGGTGCGCGGCCGGCTGATGGCGCGGCTGAGCGCGCCGCCGCCGCTCATCGCGGCGATGTCGGACGAGGACCTGACGGCGCTGCGCGACATCATGCGCCGCGCGCTCAAGACGCAGTAGCACGCGGGCGCCCGTGCCTCGGGCGCCGCGGGGTCAATCCAGCAGGAACGTGTACGAGTACTTCATCTCCGTGGCCACCGCCTCGCCGCCCTTGATGGCAGGCTTGAAGCGGAAGCGGCGGATGGCGTCGCGCGCGGCCTCGTTGAGTCCGTAGCCGGGTCCGGAGAGGACCTTCACGTTGCTCACCTTGCCGTCCGCGTCGATGGTGATGGACAGCGTGACGGTGCCCTCGATGCCCGCGCGGCGCGCCTCGTCCGGATAGGGGATCTTCACCTCGGACGCGACGGTGGGCTCGGAGTCCACCTGGTAGACGGGCACGTACTTCGGCGCGGAGTAGCCCTTCACGTCCTGGGGGTCCTTCGCGGTGCCGTTGGCCTTGCCGTAGGCCGTGTTGCCCACGGGCGCGGCGAAGGAGCCCGCGCTGGTGGTGGACGACATGGTCATGCCCACGACGAGCGGCGGGGGCTTGGCGGACGGCTCCGGCGGCGGCGTGTTGTTGGGCGGCGGCGGCGCCTCCGACGGGGGCGGGGGCTTGGGTGCCTCCGCGACCTTCACGGGCGGCGGCTTCACCGGCTTCACCTTCGGGGGCGGGGGAGGCTTGGGCTCCTCCTTCTTCTCCTCCGGAGGCGGCGGGGGCGGCGGCTTCTGCACGTCCACCATGACCAGCTCCACCGGGCGCTGGACGGCCGCGTGCTGCCTGCCCTCCATGGTGGAGAGGAAGCCGAAGCCCACGCCGTGCAGCGCGAGCGACACGAAGAGGAACAGGAGCACGAACCGCGTGGAGCGGTCGCGCTGGGGAAGGGAGGGGTCGAGGACCGCCGGGTTCATCACGCGGGCCTCGTCAGGGCGTGGCGGGCGCGGCCCGGGCGGGGGCCGCGTCCTTCTCGATGTTGAGGGCGAACTTCGCGATGCCCTGGCCCTTCACCACGTCGATGAGGCGCATCACGCGGCCGTAGGCGAGCGTCTGGTCCGCGCTGATGATGGCGCGCGTGTCCTTGTCCTTGGCGACGGCCTCCACCACGCGGCGGGACAGGTCCGCCTCCGTGACCTCCGCGCCGTCGAAGTAGAGCTTGCCCTCCTTGTCGAGGACGACGTTGACCAGCCCCTGCACCGTCTCTCCGCCGTTGGCGGCGCGGGGCAGGTCCACCTCCACCGTCTCGCGGACGATGAAGTTGGCGGTGACCATGAAGATGATGAGCAGCACCAGCACCACGTCCACCAGGGGGGTGACGTTGATGCCGGAGATTTCCTCGTCGCCGTCGTTCGCGCCGCCGGCCATGGGCTAGTTGCTCCCCGCCGCGCCCGGCTTGCGCGCCTTCATGGCGCCCACGAGCGCGTGGCCCAGGGACGTGGTGCGGCTGGTGAGCGTCTTCAGCTGGCGGTTGAAGATGTTGAAGGCGACGACGGCGGGGATGGCCACCGCGAGGCCCACGGCGGTGGCGACGAGCGCCTCGGAGATGCCGGCCATCACGGTCTGCTGGATGGCGCCGCCCTTGGCGTTGAGCGCGCCCAGGTCGTTGAAGGCCTTGATGATGCCCAGCACCGTGCCGAACAGGCCGATGAACGGGGCGTTGTTGCCCAGGGTGCCCAGCACGGAGAGGAAGCGCTCGTACTGGGGGCGCTCGCGGGCGACGGTGGACGCGATGACCTGCTCCACGGTGTCGGGGCCCTGGTGCGCGGAGGCCAGGGCCTCGCGGATGACGGCGGCCTCCATGCCCTTCTGGTTCTTCACCTCGCTGGCCACGGCGTCGAACTCGCCGCGCGCCAGCCGCACCGCCAGCGCCTCCGAGTTGGGCAGCCGGTGGCGCGAGAAGTAGACGGCGCGCTCCAGCATCACCGCGATGGAGAAGATGGACAGCGACACCAGCAGCCAGAGCACCCACTCGGCGCTGCCCAGCGTCACCCCGAGCAGCTTGCTGCTCAACCAGCCGATTTCGGGTTGGGCCGCCTGGGCCAGGAGGAAGGAGGACGTCATGTGGGAGATGCCCGGTTCAAGAGTGGGACCGCGTAACGCGCGGGGCACTCTCTTGTTCCCGCCGACTCAAAAGTCAAATGGAACAGGCGGAGTTCACGGCTGCGTGGCGGTCCAGTGGACGGGCGTGGCGGGCGGAGGGCGCGGATGTCGGATGGCGGGCACCGGCCGGGACGGGCGGGCATGGGAGGGCCCGTCCCGGGAGGGTCGCCGGGGATGCGCTCAGGGCCGGCGGCTGGGGCTGGTGGTCTGCGCGGGGTCTCGCTCCACGACGGGGTCGAGGATGGCGTCGATGCGGCGCAGGAGGGCCGCGTCGAGCTTCACGCCGGAGGCCTTCACGTTGTCCAGCACCTGCTCCGGCCGGGTGGCGCCGATGATGGCGGAGGCGACGCTCTTGTTCTGGAGCACCCACGCGACGGAGAGCTGCGCGAGGGACAGTCCGGCCTCCTGGGCCAGGGGCTTGAGCTGCTGGACGCGGGTGAGCACGTCGTCGGTCATGAAGCTGGTCATGAACATCGCGCCCTGCTGGGTGGCGGCGCGGGTGTTCGCGGGCGGGGGCTGGCCGGGGAGGTACTTGCCGGTGAGGACGCCCTTGGCGAGCGGGGACCAGACAATCTGGCCCAGGCCCTCCGCGTCGGACGTGGGGATGACCTTGGACTCGATGACCCGCCAGAGCATGGAGTACTGGGGCTGGTTGGAGATGAAGGGCACGCGCAGCTCGCGGGCGAGCTTCGCGCCGGCGGCAATCTGCTCGGCGGTCCATTCGGAGACGCCGATGTAGAGGGCCTTGCCCTGGCGGACGATGTCCGCGAAGGCGAGCATGGTTTCTTCCAGGGGCGTCTCCGCGTCGAAGCGGTGGGCCTGGTAGAGGTCCACGTAGTCCGTCTGGAGGCGGCGCAGCGAGCCGTGGATGGACTCGATGATGTGCTTGCGCGACAGGCCGCGGTCGTTCTGGCCGGGGCCGGTGGGCCAGTAGACCTTGGTGAAGAGCTCATAGCCTTCGCGGCGCTGGCCCTTGAGGGCGCGGCCGAGCACGGCCTCCGCCTTGGTGCCGGCGTAGACGTCGGCGGTGTCGAAGGTGGTGATGCCCGTGTCGAGCGCGGCCTTCACGCACGCGACCGCGGCGTCCTCTTCCACCTGGGAACCGTGCGTGAGCCAGTTGCCAAAGGAGATCTCACTGACCTTCAGGCCGCTGCGACCAAGGAATCGGAAGTTCATGGGGCGGGCAGACTAACCGCCGGGTCCCGGGCTTCGCACGGTTTCGCGGCTTCTTGGCTTCTGGAGTCAGGCGGACGACCGTCCACGGCGGCATTCGACCGTTCCCGCGCGTCGCTTGTGAACGGTGGGCCGGGTATCCGACACTGGCTTTCACGCATGGCCGCCAGTGACGAACGCCGCTTCCAGTCCCTCGTGCTCGCGCCCATCCGGCGCGTGCGGCGGCGCCTCAACGCCGTGGCCTGGACCGGCGCGGGCCTCGCCCCCGTGTGGGCCACCGCCACCGCCTGCGTGCTGTCCCGGCTGCTCCTTCGCGGCGCCGCCGTCTGGGCCGTTCCGCCGCTCGTCGGCGCGGGCCTCGCGTGGTGGTTCGTGCGCGCCCGCTCCCGCGGTGTTTCGCTGGAGTACGCGGCGGTGCTCGCGGACCGCTCCGCCAACGCCGGGGGCCTGCTGCTCACGCGCCTGGAGCGCCCCGTCGGTGAGTGGGAGCTGAGCCTCAACCAGTTCGCCCAGCAGGTGAAGCCTCCGGACGTGCCGTGGCGCAGGCCCGTGGGCGCCTTGCTGGGCGCGCTCGTGTTCCTCGCCATCGGGTTCCTCGTTCCCTTGCCGGCCCCTCGCGCCTCGAACATCAACGCCGCCGCCGCGACCCAGGTCGCCGCCGTGCAGGCCCAGGCCGAAGCCCTGGCCCGCGAGGAGCCCCTGGGCCCCGACGTCGAGGAGGAGCTGCGCCGCCTGTCCGACGAGGTCGCCCAGGGCCGGTTCGACTCCGCGGACTGGGAGGCAGCGGATGCCCTGGAGCAGCGGCTCGCCGAGCGCGCCTCCGCCGCCGCCGCCGAGCTCAACCGCGCCTCCGAGGCCGCCGCCGCACTGGAGGATGCCCTCAACGCCTCGGGCAGCGCCGAGGCCGCCACCCGCGAGCGCGAATCCCTGGAGCAGGCCCTCATGGCCCTGGATGCGCGCGCCAGCGGGAACACCGACCCCACGTCCCCCGCTCCCGGAGAGGAGACCCAGGCGGCACGGCAGGGGTCGCAGGGCCAGGGCGCGGGTGAACAGGACGGCGAGCAGCAGGGCTCGCGGCAGGCTCAAGGCGACGCGTCCCGCGATGCCCAGGCTCGCGCTTCCGCCCAGGCCCGGGCCTCCGGTTCGCCGGATCAGATCGCCGACCTGCGCCGCACGCTGGAACGTCGTCAGCAGTCGCTGGCCCAGCGCTTCGGCCAGGAAAACACCGCGCCGCGGAACCGCGCGGCCCAGGCGAGACGTCCCACCGGGCGGCAACAGTCCGGGCAGGGCCAGGGACAGAAGGGCCAGGGACAAGGCCCGGGGCAGGGCGAAGGACAGGAGGGCGACGGCGAGGGGCAGCAGGGCAGCCAGCATGCGAGCCACGGCGTGAAGCAGGGCAACGGCGCGGGCGTGGCTCGGGGTGGAGAGAGCCAGCCGCTGGTCTTTGGCGGCGAGGCGGAGATGGATCCGGACCGGCTCGCCTTCCAGCCGCTGCCGGAGGGACACGGGGGCGAAGCAGAGGAGCTGTGGGGCCTTCGCGCCGCGGATCCGCGGGCCCGCACGGGTCCGGCGGGCGCCGCGGGGGCGAAGGGCACGGGCGCGAAGGGCGATGCGACGGCGGGACCGACCTCCGGTCCGCTGCTGCCTCGCAACCGCGACCTGGTGAAGCGGTACTTCGGTGGTCCGTAGTCCAGAAGGGGGAAACGACGTGGCAGCGGAGCTTTTGAGTCCCGCCGAAGCACAGGGCGCGGCGGACGTAGCCTCCCGGCTCAAGGCCGGGCTCAATCAGGTGATGCTCGACCAGGAAGGCGTCGTCGAGCAGGTCGTCACGGCGGTGCTCGCCCGGGGCCATGTGCTCCTGGAGGGCCTGCCCGGCCTGGGCAAGACGGAGCTGTGCAAGGCCCTGGCGCGGCTCTTGTCGCTGCCCTTCCGCCGCATCCAGTTCACCCCCGACCTGCTGCCCGGCGACATCACCGGCACCTACGTGCTGGAGGGCGAGGCGCGCCGCGACTTCGTCTTCCGCGAGGGCCCCCTCTTCGCGAGCCTCGTCCTCGCGGACGAGATCAACCGCTCCAGCCCGAAGACGCAGTCCGCGCTGCTGGAGGCCATGCAGGAGCGCTCGGTGACGGTGCTGGGCCAGACCCGGCCCCTGCCGGATCCGTTCTTCGTGCTCGCCACCCAGAACCCCATCGAGCTGGAGGGCACCTATCCGCTGCCCGAAGCGCAGCTCGACCGCTTCCTCTTCCGCATCCTGGTGCCGCCCGTGGGCTCCAAGACGCTGCGCACCCTGCTCACCACGCGCGTGCGCGGCACCCCACCCGCGCTGGAGCCGGTGCTGGACGCGGAGGGACTGTCGCGCCTCTTCACCGCCGTGGATCGCGTGCACCTGCCCGGCCCGGTGGCGGACTTCATCGGCCGGCTGGTGGAGGCGTCCGACCCGCGCCAGCCCTCCGCCCCCGAACCCGTGCGCCGCTTCGTGCGCTTCGGCGCGAGCCCCCGCGCGGCGCTGGCCCTGGCCGCCGCGGGCCGCGCGCGCGCGCTGCTCGGCGGCCGGCCCAACGTGGGCTTCGACGACGTGGTGGCCGCCGCGCCCGCGGCCCTCAACCACCGCCTGGTGCTGGCGTACGAAGCCTCGCTGGAGAAGGTGTCCGCGCCGGACGTGGTGCGTGAGCTGCTCAAGGCCACGCCCGAGGTGCCCCGTGGCTAGGCGGGTGTCGCTGGCGGCGCTCCTCGGCGTCCTGCTCTGGACCGGTCTCCCGGGCGTCCCCGGAGGGACGGAGGCGTTCGCCACCCGGATGGCCGCCGCCAAGGCCGCGGCGGCGACGGCGGTGGAGCCTGCGTCCGAGCCCTCCGGTTCCGGCTATCGCGAGGTGGTGGAGACGCCCGAGACCTTCCCCGACGAGGGGGACCTCAGGGCCACCCTGCGCGCCGCCACGCTGATGCCGAACCGGGGCTACACCCCCATCCAGGTGACGGTGAACAACGTCGGCGGACAGCCGCGACCGGTGCGTCTGTCCATCCACTCGCCGCACGGGCGCGTCACGGAGCGCTCGTTGCAGCTGGGGCCTCGCGAGCGGGTCGTCACCTGGCTCCTGATGCCCGCGGACCTCCAGACAGGACAGCTGGTGATGGAGTCGCCAGAGCTGCCCTCCGCCTCCCATGGCTTCTACCTGGATGGCTACCGGGGCGAGCGGGTGATGGTCCTGGGGGACGTGAAGGCATTCGAGAAGGCGACCGGGCTGGCCCGCGTGGAGCAGAGCGAGGAGCCGCTGGTCGCCACCCGCTTCGTGGAGCCGCGGACCGCGCCGCGCGAGCTGGCGGCGTACAGCGGCTACGAAGCGGTCATGGTGGCGGCGCCCCCGGATCAGGTGCCCGATGACGTCTGGGCGGTGCTGGAGACCTTCGCGGTGAGCGGCGGAAAGCTGGTGCTCGGCCAGCCCCCCAACAATCCGCGCCTGCACTTCCCGTTGCTCAAGGACGCCCAGGCGGAGCTGTCACTCTATGGCTTCGGCTCCGTGCGCCAGTTTCGCGGCTGCCGGACGGAGTCCCAGGGCTGCGGCATGTCCCTCTGGGAGGACGCGGCGCGGTCGCCCGTCATGGTGGCCCCCGCGGGCCCGCCTCCCCGGTGGGAGCGCAACGACCTGCTGCGCGATGGACAGGTGCCGCTGCTCGCGAGCGCGCGCGCGCCCGTGGGCCGCTTCCTGCTGCTCATCTTCCTCTTCACGCTCGCGGTGGGGCCCGGGGGGCTGATGCTCGCTCGCCGCAAGGGGCCGCTCGCGGTGCTCATCGCCGTGCCCACGCTGGCGGCCCTCACCTGCCTGGGGCTGGTGGCGTGGTCGGTGCTGGTGGACGGCTTCGCCGTGCACGCCGCGCGCTACAGCCTCACGCTGCTGGACCGGGAGCGCTCGCGCGCGGTGACAGTGGGCCTCAATGCCTGGTACGCCAACCTCGCCGAGGAGAGCGTGCGCATGCCCGCCTCCAGCGTGCTGTTGGCCCCGCAGGACCCGGAGGACCCGCCGCGCTCCGTGGACTGGACCCAAGGCATGGTCCTGAGGAACAGCTTCCTGCCTTCGCGCACCTACCGCGAGTGGGGAGAGATCGCCGTACTCCCGTCTCGCGCGCGGCTGACGGCGCGCAAGGGCGAGGGCGGCGTCCAGGTGCAGAACGCGCTCGGGGCTCCGCTCCAGGGCGGCACGCTGAAGCTGGATGGACAGCTCTGGGTCCTCCCCGAGCTCGCGGAGGGCGCGGAGGGGCAGGCCGTGCCGCACGTCACGGATGACGAGCCCGTAGGGCTCGTGGACGAGGCGCGCAAGCGCTTCCCAGGCTCGGTGGCGACGATGGAAGCGGAGCTGGACGAGGGCGCCTTCCTGGCTCGGCTGGGCGGACGCGGCTTCACGCCCACGGCGGCGCTGGACGTGGCGTTGGAGGACGCGGTGCACCTGGTGCGCGGTCAGGTCGAGGAGGGGCGGCGATGAGCCTGTTGGAGGTGAGGGGGCTGCGGCGGGACTACGGGGCGCTGCGCGCGGTGGACGACGTGTCGTTCACGCTGGAGGCCGGGAGCATCCTGGGCTTCATCGGGCCCAACGGCGCGGGCAAGAGCACCACGCTGCGCATCCTGGCCACGCTGGACGTGCCCACCGCGGGCACGGTGCTGCTGGACGGCACGTCGCTGGTGGACGCGCCGGACCGGGCCCGGCCGCTCTTGGGTTACATGCCGGACCGCTACGGCACCTATGACGATGTCACCGTGAGGGAGTTCCTGGACTTCTTCGCGCGCGCGTATGGGCTGAAGGGCGCGCAGCGGAGGCAGCGGGTGGACTCGGTGATGGAGTTCACCGGCCTGGGACCGCTCTCGGAGAAGCTGACCACGGAGCTGTCCAAGGGCATGCGCCAGCGCGTGGCCCTGGGGCGCACGCTCCTGCACGACCCTCGGCTGCTGTTGCTGGACGAGCCGGCGGACGGCCTGGATCCGCGCGCGCGCATCGAGCTGCGGGAGCTGCTGCGCGCGCTGGCGGACCAGGGCAAGGCGGTCATCATCTCCAGCCACATCCTCACGGAGCTGGCGGAGATCTGCGACAGCTGCGTCATCATCGAGCAGGGGCGCCTGCTGGCCCAGGGCAAGGTGGAGGACCTGCTGCGCCAGAGCGCGGGCCCGTCGCGCGCGATGGAGCTGACGGTGCGGCTGGCGGCGGGAGCGGAGGGCGAGGCGGTGTGGACGCGCGCGGAGCGGACGCTGCTGGAGCAGCCGCGCGTGAAGGATGTGGCGCGCGAGGGCGGCGCGCTGCGCGTGCGGTTGGAGCTGGAGGCGGACACCGGGCCCGCGCAGGCGGAGGTCGCCGCGGCGGCGCTGCTCGCGGCGCTGGTGGCGCAGGGGCTGCCGGTGTGCGCGTTCAGCCCGCGCGAGCGCAACCTGGAGGATGCGTTCATGACGGTGACGAAGGGGAGGGTGGCGTGAGCACGCAAGCCAGTCCGGCGTCGGGCGCGACCGAGTCCGCCCCTGGGGTTCCCGCGGCGGCGTCCGACCGCTGGGAGAAGTGGGGCGACCGGCTCAACCCGCTGGTGGTGAAGGAGGTGCGGCAGGGGCTGCGCACGCGCGTCTTCTGGGTGAGCTTCGGGCTGCTGCTGTTGGCATGCCTGGTGCTGTCGCTCATCGCGTACGCGAACGTGCATGGCGCGGCGTACTCGCGAGAGGGACGCGCCTACTTCTTCTCCTTCTTCGTGTGCCTGGGGCTGGTGCACTTCGGCGTCATCCCGTTCAACGCGTACCGGTCGCTGGCGCGCGAGCGCGAGGACGAGACGTGGTCCCTGCTGCTGCTCACGGGGTTGGGGCCCCGGCGCATCCTGCGCGGAAAGGTGACGTCGTTCCTGGTGCAGGCGGCGCTGTACGCGTCGGCGGTGGGGCCGTTCCTGCTGTTCAGCTACTTCCTCAACGGCATCGACCTGCCCACCATCCTGATGGTGCTGCTGATGGGTGGGGCGTGGCTGGTGTTCCTCACGCTGGTGTCCGTGTGCGCGGCGACGCTGGCGGACAGCCGGATGGGGCGGGCCTTCGTGCGCTTCGCGCTGGTGGGCGCGCTGGTGGTGACGTTCTTCCAGTCGCTGACGTTCGCCTTCGTGGTGACGCAGGATCGCGGCAGCGGGTTCTCGTTCGACCGGGACTTCTTCCTGGGGCTGGGCGCGGCGTTCTGGGTCCTGCTGTCGGACGGGTGGCTGTTGTTCGAGGCGGCGGTGGCGCGGCTGTCTCTTGTGACGGAGGACTACACGCGCCATCCCCGTCGGGCGCTGGTGGTGCAGACGGTCCTGACGTTCGCGGGCATGGCGGCCGTGTGGTGGTACCTGGACCGGAAGAACGAGGTCCCGGGAGTGGTGGGCCTGTTCGGGGTGCTGCACCTCATCCTCACCGGGCTCTTCACGGCGACGGATGTGGATGGGCAGTCGCGGCCGCTGCGCGCGGGCACTCGGCCCTGGTCGTTGTTCAAGCCCGGGGCGGTGCGTGGCTTTCGACTGGCGGTGTTGCTGCTGATGGGCTGGGCGGCCGCGTGCGTGGCGCTGCTGTGGGTGTCGGAGAGCTCGACCGACAACGTGCGGATGGGCAGGGCGCTGGTGGCGCTGGCGCTCTACGGGGTGCTGTACCTGTCGGTGGCGTTGCTCCTGGGGCGGATGCCGCGCTCCGGGAGGTTCGCGTCGCCGGTGGCGGTCCGGTTGCTCTTCGTGATGGTGGGGGTGATGGGCTCGGGGTTGCCGCCGCTGCTGGCGGTGTTCCTGAACCTGGAAGGGGACGATGCGCTGCTCAACCTGCTCAACCCGGTGATGGGCACCTTCAACTTCGGCCGCCGCGACTGGAGCAGTCCAGATGGCTTCGTGCTGCCGCACTGGCTGCTGCTGTGCATGGGGCTGGTGGCGCTCCTGGCGGCGTTCGCCGCGGACCGGGTGCTGGTCGAACGCGAGCGCCGGGCCCACGCGCCGTGAGTGCCCGGTTGGACGAAGCGGAGGTGGCGCGGCTGGCACCGGGGTTGGTCCTGGCGCTGCCGCGCGCGCCTCAGCGGGGACGGGTGGGCGAGGTGCGCGCCACGTCCGCGGGCAGCGCGATGGAGCTGCACGACTTCCGCGCGTATCAGCCGGGGGATGACCTGCGGCAACTGGACTGGAACGCGGTGGCGCGCACGGGGGAGCTGGTGTTGCGCGTGCGCCAGGACGAGGTGTCGCCGCGCGTGGAGGTGGTGCTGGATGGCTCCCGCAGCATGGGGTTGTCGCCGCGCAAGGCGGCGGGGGCGCGCGAGGTGGCGCTCCTGACGGTGGAGGTCGGGGGGCGGCAGGGGCTGTCGCCGACGGTGTTGTGGGGCGGGGCGCGGTCGGAGCGGGTGCAGGGGCCGGCGTGTCGCTCGGCGCTCAGGGGCGCGGAGTTCGAGGCGCGGGATGATCTGGTGTCCGCATTGGGGCGGCTGCCGCCGTTGCGGCCCTGTGGCGTGCGAGTGGTGGTGAGCGACTTTCTCTTCGAGGCGGACCTGGAGGCGCTGTGCGCGCGGTTGTCGCGTGGGGCGTCGGCGCTGTTCCTGGTGCAGGTGCTGGACGCGGAGGACCTGGAGCCCACGGGCGGTGAGGGCGCGCGGCTGGTGGACGCGGAGAGCGGCGTGGCGTTGGAGGAGCTGCTGACGGATGGAGTGCTGGCCGCCTATGCCCGCCGCTTCGCGGAGCACCAGCGCGCGTTGCGGCGCGCGGCGGCGCGGGCGCGGGGGGCGCTGCTCACGGTGAACGCGGCGGATGGCCTGCGGGCACAGGTGGCGGGGCCGCTGCGCTCCCTGTTCGTCGCGGGGGGCGGGGCGTGAGCTTCGGGCTTCCGTGGGGCTTGGTGGAGCAGCGCGCGTTGTTCGTCGCGGGGGGCGGGGCGTGAGCTTCGGGCTTCCGTGGAGACTGGTGGAGCAGCGCGCGTTGTTCGTCGCGGGGGGCGGGGCGTGAGCTTCGGGCTTCCGTGGGGATTGTTGGCGCTGGGCGCGCTGGTGCCACTGGTGGCGGCGTACTTCCTGCGCCGCCGACAGAAGCCGGTGGTGGTCAGCGCATTGTTCCTGTGGCGCACGCCGCGGCCGCGCGCGGAAGGAGGCCCCCGCTGGGAGCGCTTCACCCGCGAGGCCTCGCTGCTGCTGGAGGCGCTCGCGGTGCTGGCCGCGGCGCTGTACCTGGCGGACGTGCGCTGGGGAGAATCCGCTCGCCGCCGGCACCTGGTGCTCGTCGTGGATGGGAGCCTGTCCATGTCCGCGCGGAGTGCGGACGGAAAGACGGTGCTGGAGCACGTGCGCACGGAGGCCGCGAAGCGCGTGGAGGCGGAGGGCGCCACGCAGGTGACGGTGCTGGCGAGCGGCGTGTCCCCCCGTGTCATCGCCGGACCCGAGGCGGATGCCTCGCGTGCCCTGGGAGCGCTGGAGTCCTTCGCGGCTCGCGGACCGGACCACGACGTCACCCCCACGCTCCTGTGGGCTCAGGAGCTGGCCGGGCCCGGCAAGCGCGTGCACTTCTTCACCGACGCGCCGCCCTCGGAGGACACGCTCGTGCCGCCCGCCGTGCGCTGGACGGCGCTGGGCCGCTCCGAAGGCAACGTGGCGCTCGTGTCCGCGCAGCGGCGCGATGAAGGTGGACAGGCCACGGTGACGCTGCGCGTGGCCCGCTTCGGTCGTGGGCCCTCGGAGGTGGAGGCGCGAGTGCGCGCGGCTCCGGGCCCGGGCGCGCGCGAAGGCACCGAGCGCATCGAGCGCATCACGCTGCCGGAAGAGGGCGCCGCGACGGTGCGCCTCACCTTCCGCGAGGCCGGCGACGTGGAGGTGTCCCTGCCGGACGACGCGCTCCCCGAGGACGGACACGTGCGGCTGGCGCCGTCGCCCGTGATACCGGTGGCCGTGGGGCTGACGGAGGGACTGTCGCCCGCGTCGAGACAGGCCCTGGAGCGCTTCCTGGCGGTGTCGCCGGACGTGGCGCGCGGCCCCGCCATCACAGGTGCGCCGGTGCTGTCGGTGGGGCCGGCGAACGCGGAGACGCGGGTGACGCTGGGCGCGGAGGGGCCGCTGCGGACCTTCGTGGGGCCGTTCTTCACGGAGAAGGGCAGCGCGCTGATGGACGACGTGCAGCTCGCGGGCGTGCGGTGGACGGCGGGCGCGAATCCCCCGGGACGTCCGTTGGTGACCGCGGGCGAGGCCGTGCTGGTGTCGGAAGAAGAGGGCGGACGACTGCACCTCAACGTGGACCTGGCGCGCTCCAACCTCCAGCGCACGACGGCCTGGCCGGTGCTGCTGGGCAACGTGGTGCGCGAGGCCCGCCGCCTGCGCGAGGGCTTCCCCCGGCACCAGCTCAACCTGGGCGAAGCGCTGCCCGTGGTGACGGAGGCTGGCGGTCGCTACGCGCTGAACGGACCGTCCGGGCGCAAGCCGGTGTTCGGCGCGGGCGCGTTGAGCCTGCCCGCGCCCATGAGCCCCGGGCGCTACGTGCTGGAGCGGGACGGCACCGACGTGGACTCCGTGGAGGTCCTGGCGCTGGACGCGCGTGAGTCGGACCTGCGCGGCCGGGGCAGCGCCGATGTTGCCGCGAAGGAGACCGGCGAGGACGCGGCGGGGAGCGGCGCCCAGGAGCGCGCCCGCTGGCCACTGGTGGTGCTGCTGGCCGCGCTGCTGGCGGACTTCTACGTCACGAGGAAGGCATGACCTTCACCCTTCCCCAGGCGTGGTTGCTGCTGCTGCCGCTGGGCCTCTTCTTGTGGCGCTACGGCCGGAGGCCCGGGCCGCCCATGGTACTGCGGTGGGGGCTGCTGGTGCTCGGCGTGGGTGCGCTGGCCGGGCCGGAGCTGCGGCTGGCCAACGCGGGCAGCGACGTGGCCGTGGTGGTGGACCGCTCCCGCTCCATGCCGCTGGACGTGGACCGGGTGGCGCAGGAGCTGATTTCGCTGGTGGAGTCGCAGCGCCGGCCGGGCGACCGGGTGGGGGTCATCACCTTCGGTCGTGAGGCGCGGGTGGAGTCCCCGCTGTCGGAGGTGGGCCGGTTCGGCGGCTTCACGCGGCCCGTGGACGCGGAGGCGTCGGACCTGTCGGCCGCGCTGGATGCCGCGGGAGCGCTCATCCCCTCCGAGCGCACGGGCCGGGTGCTGGTCGTCTCCGACGGGCGGGCCACGGGCGCGGATGCTCGGGGCGCGACGCGGCGGCTGGCGGCGCGGGGGATCGCGGTGGACTACCGTCAGGTGTCCCGTCCGGAGCCCGCGCTGGACGTGGCCGTCGTTTCGCTGGACGTGCCCGCCACTGTCTCCGTGCGCGAACCCTTCCAGTTCTCCGCCACGGTGCAGGCCACCTCCGCCGTCACGGGCACCGTGCGCCTGGAGCGCGACGGCCACGTGCTGGTGAAGGGGCCCTTCGACTTCAAGCCCGGGCCGAACCTGCTGCCCCTGCGCGACCTGCTGGAGGAGCCAGGGCTCGTGCACTACCGGCTCACGGTGGAGGTGCCGGGCGACGGCGTTCCAGAGAACGACGTGGGCGCGGGCGTGCTGCGCGTGGAGGGCCCGCCGCGCGTGTTGCTGCTCACGCAGCAGCCTGGCGGCACGCTGGCGAAGGCGCTGGGGGCGACGGGCATGACGCTGGACGTGCGGGCGCCCTTCCATGTGTCACTGGATGCGCTCGACGGCGTCGGCGTGGTGGTGCTGGAGAACGTGGACGCCAACGCCCTGGGCGAGACGGGGTTGAACGCGCTGGCGGACTACGTGGATCAAGCTGGAGGCGGGCTGGTGATGACGGGAGGGCGCTCCAGCTTCGGCGAGGGCGGCTACCGGCGTTCGCCCCTGGAGCCGCTGCTGCCCGTGTCGCTGGAGATGCGCGAGGAGCAGCGGCGCGCGTCGGTGGCGATGAGCGTGCTCATGGATTCGAGCTGCTCCATGGGCGTGCAGGTGCCGGACGGGCGCACGAAGATGGAGCTTGCCGCCGAGGGTGTCACGGCGGCGCTCACGCTGCTCAACGGGGGCGACGAAGCCTCCGTGCACATGGTGGACACGGAGTCGCATGAAATCTTCCCCCTGAGCCCGGTGAGCGACGGCCTGCCGCTGAACCAGGTGGCGCGTGGCTTCAGTGGCGGCGGTGGCATCTACGTGGGCGTGGCCCTGCGCACGGGCCGCAAGGAGATCCTCCGCAGCGACAAGCCCACGAGGCATGTGGTGCTGTTCTCCGACGCGGCGGACTCGGAGGAGCCCGGCGACTACCAGGCGACGCTGGCCGCGCTGCGGGAGGCCAACGTGACGGTGTCCGTCATCGGTCTGGGCACCCCGGCGGACTCGGACGCGGAACTGCTGCGCGACGTGGCCCGGCGGGGCGGGGGACGCATCTACTTCGCCGAGGACGCGATGAGCCTGCCGCGCATCTTCAGCCAGGAGACGCTCGCGGTGGCGCGGGCCACCTTCGTGGATGAGCCCGCGTCCATGGAGGCCGCGCCGGACCTGCCGCTGCTGGGTCCGCTGCCGACGCAGGGGCTGCCGCAGCTGGGCGGCTACAACCTCACGTACTTGAAGCCACGGGCGAACGTGGCGCTGCGCACGTTGGACACCAATGCCGCGCCAGTGCTGGCGCTGTGGCCGCATGGCGCGGGGCGCACGGTGGCGCTCACGGCGGAGGTGGACGGCAAGTACACGGGAGAGCTGCGCGAGTGGCGCGCGCTGCGAGCGACGCTGGAGGCGGTGGTGCGCTGGTCGATGGGCAGCGCCGCGCCGAAGGGGGAGGCGGTGGTGCGCTCGGAGCGTCAGGGCAACCTGCTGCGCGTGACGCTGGACCTGCCGCCGGGCGAACCGATGCCGGGGGCTCTGCCCACGGCGGTGCTGCTGTCGGGAGATGGGCGCTCTGGCGTGGAGAAGCCTCTGCATTGGGAGGACGAGGATCGGCTGGTGGTCGAGTACCCGTTGAGCGGCAGTGGAACGTGGCACCCGGTGGTGAAGTGGGGTGGCCGCGTGCTGAGGGCTCCACCCGTGGCATTGCCGTACGCACCGGAGTTCGAGCCGGGCAGCGCCAGGGAAGGCCTCAAGCTCCTGCGCGCGTTGGCGGCGGTCGGAGGCGGACAGGAGCGGTTGTCGATGACGGGGCTGTTCGCGGAGGCCCCGGAGTCGGAGGGGCGCGTGGCGCTGGCGCCGTGGCTGGTGGTGTGCGCGCTGGCGGTGATGCTTGCGGAAGTGGCCGTGCGCCGGTTCCTCTCCGCGCCCCGCGTGCGGGTCGCCCGGGAGCGGCCCGCGAAGCAAGCCCATGCGCGACGGCCCATGTCCGTCACACCGGGCCCGGAGGCGATGTCCCCCGGCAAGCCGCCCGCACCCGGCCCAGAGGCGCCGCCGGAGCAGAAGTCAGAGCCCGCGAAGGAGCCTGCTGGAGTGGACTCCGCGCTGGAGGCCGCGCGCGCCAGGGCCCGGCGTCGGACGGGGCGCTGAGTCCGGATGTCGGAAGCGCGGTCTCGGCATCGCGGAGCCGGGGCCGCGCGCCAGGGCCCGGCGTCGGACGGGCTGCTGAGCCCTGAACCCCGAGGCGCTTTCGCGGTATGACGGCTCCGATGACGGAGTCGCGGGCCGTGCGGTGGGGCCTTGGCGTCGTCCTGGGCGTGCTCGCGCTCCAGGCCGTGCGCCTCTCACTGCACAAGGCATTCAGCATCGACGAGTTCCAGTACGCCCACTCCGCGTGGCTCATGGCCCACGGACAGGTGCCGTACCGAGACTTCTTCGAGGTGCACTTTCCGCTCGTGTACCAACTCCTGGCCCCGCTGTTCCGGCTGCTCGGGGATGATCCGCGCAACGTGCTCGCCCTTCGCGCGGCGATGCTCGTGCCGCTCGCGGGCGCTGGCGTCTCCGTGTTCCTCCTCAACCGGCGCGAAGGACGCATCGCCGCGCTCCTGGCCCCGCTGCTGCTGCTGAGCACCCCCGCGTTCCTTCACTTCGCCACCGAGGTGCGCCCGGATGCCCTCACCGCCGCGCTCTTCCTGGGCGCCCTCGCCGCGCTGACCGTGCGCTCCGCACCCTCGTCCTTCTTCGCGGGTGCGCTGCTCATCGCCTCCGCATGGGGTTCGCAGAAAGCGCTCTTCTTCGGCGGACTCGTGGGCGCGGTGCTCGTGGGCGACCTGCTCCTGCGCCGGGGCCGTCCTCCCGCGCTCATCGCCGCGCCGCGCGCCTTCGTCCTTGGTCTCCTCACCGCTTCGGGGGCCGTGGCCGCGTACCTCACGGTGACGGACTCCTGGAGCGCATGGTGGCACTGGTGCTTCGTCTGGGCCTCCGAGCACCAGCGCCACTACCCGGGCTTCTCCTGGCGTGAGTACCTGTTACCCATCCTGGGAGAACAGCCTGCGTTCTTCCTCCTCGCGACTGTCGGCTTCATCGCCACCTCGCTGTCTCAATGGAGGGATGCCCGCACGCAGGACCTGCTCCTCGTCGTGGCCGTGCCCGCGACATTCGGTGCCTACGCGCTTCAGCGCGCACCGTTCCCCTACAGCCTGCTGCCCTTCCTTGGCGTGCTCTCGCCCTTCGCCGCGCGCGGCGCCGTCGCGGTGCTCGCATGGCTGCGCACTCCGCTCATCCGCGCCGTGGGGCTCGTGGGATTGGGAGGGCTGTTCGCGGTGCAGGCCGCGCACGTCGAGGCGCTGATGGATGGCGGCGGCAACGCGCGGCAACGTGAGGTGCTCGCTCGCATCGCCACGCTCACGGGGCCGCGGGACGTCGTCTACGACAACTCGGGCGGCTTCGTGAGCAGGCCGCACGCGCACTTCTACTTCTACACGGATGCGTATCTGCGCGGCTCGCTCGTGGACCTGCTGTCCGACGACATGCCGCGTGCGCTCGTGGAGCAGGGCTGCGTGGCGCGCGTGGACGACCTGCGCACCTCTGGCCTGCCGCCCGCGTTGCGACGCTTCCTGGACGCGCACTACCAGCCCTACGACGGCGATCTCTTCCTCTGGGGCCAGCGCTATCGCGTGCCCGTCGACGCAGGCGTGCTGGAGGACCACTTCCTCGCGGTGCGCGCGGATCGCTATTTCCTCCAGCCCGCGAGCGCGCTCGACACCGGCGCGCTGTTCATCGACGGTGCGCGGATCTCCACGCCGGAGTTCACCCTGACCCGGGGCGAGCACACCCTCCGCTACGAAGGGCGTGCGCAAGCCTTCCAGCTCCTGTGGCTGCCCCGGGATGGGCGGCGATGGACGCCGCGCCCCGGAGCGCCGCCGACCTACTCGCGCCTGTTCTGAGAAGGCCTCGCGAGGCAAGGGACGTGGGGGGCGAGCCACTGGGAGCGGCTGTTGGCGCCTGCCCGAGGGGCCCCGGGCCGTGCCAGACTCCGCGCGCGATGACCCTCAAAGAGACGATGGCGGAGCTGGAGCGGCTGGGCTCTCCCCAGACGCGGAAGACCTTCTTGCGGCACGGTGCTCCCGAGCCGCTGTCCGGAGTGAACTTCGGCCCGCTGACGGCGCTGAAGAAGCGCATCGGCACGGACTCCGTGCTGGCCCGTGCCCTGTGGGCGACGGGGCATGCGGAGGCGCGGCTGCTGGCGACGATGGTGGTGGACGCGCCCGCGTTGTCCTGGGCGGAGCTGGACACCTGGGCGAAGCAGCTTGATTGGTACGCGTTGACGGACGTCTTCGTGACGAACGTGGTGCTGTCCTCACCGCATGCGGTGAAGGCCCTCGAGTGGACGCGCTCCCCGGCTGAATGGCTGGGGCGCGCGGGTTGGCAGACGCTGTCGTCGCTGCTGGCGAAGACACAGTTGCTCGAAGCAGAGGACCTGCGGCCCTGGGTGAAGCGCATCGAGCAGGAACTGCCGACCGCGAAGAACCGTGTCCGCGATGCGATGAACCGTGCGCTCATCAACCTGGGGGGCACCGGGGGCGCACTCCAGGGCGCGGCGCTCGCGACGGCGAAGCGGCTGGGCCGGGTGGACGTGGATCACGGCGACACCGCCTGCGAGACGCCGGATGCCACGCAAGCCATCCACAAGCTCCAGGCCCGGAAGGAAGCCCAGGCCGCGCGGAAGCCAGCCCGGGCGCAGAATCCGGCCCGGAAGGAGGCCAGTGCTGCGCGGACGCCGGCCCGGAAGCAAGGTCAGGCCGCGCAGAAGCCGGCCCGGAAAGAAGCCCGTGTCGCGAAGAAGCCCGCCCGGAAGGCTCCGGTCTCCGTCGCGACGAAGCGCACGACAGGCGCCACGGAGAAGCCGTCACGCAAGGCGCCTGTCGCGACGAAGCGCAAGACAAGCACCGAGGGGAAACCGTCACGCAAGGCGACGACCGCGAAGAGGCCCGCGGCACCCAGGCGAGCGCGGGCGCGCGCGTAGGACCGGAGTCCACCGCGCCCGGCCACATCGCCGGGCGCGTGGCACCGCTCACCTGCTCAGGGCTTCACGCACGCGGCCTGGCCGCCCGCGTCCTTGTAGGCCTTCACGCGCTTGAGGAGGTTGCCGCCGTCCGACTCCGGCGTGGTCTGCTCGTAGTTGCCCGCGCCGAAGAGCATGCCCACGCCGCCCGCCGCGGCCACCTCACCCGGGTGGGTGAGGAAGTAGTCCACGCGGTTGTCGCGCCACTGCTTGTCGCGGTTGGGCAGGCTCATGTTGCCCAGCGGGAGCTGCCACCACAGGTGCGGCTTGTTCAGCCGCGCGGAGACGGCCTTCGCCCAGGTGAACGCCTGCTGGAAGTGCGGCAGCTTGCGGTTCTCCGGGTCCCACCACGTCGCCTTGTCCTGCGTCTCCTGGTACCAGCCCGCGTCGCGGTCCGACGCCTCCACCGTGACGAAGTCGGTGTCCCCGGCGCCCACGGACAGCAGGAAGTCCGCGACCTTGTTCGCCTCCCCCGCCACGTTGAACGACGCGTCCGTGTTCGCCGACACGTCCGTCTTCGTCGCCCACGCGCTCGCGTGCAGGCCCACCTTCGCGTTGGGCGCGTACTTGCGCGCCATGGCGATCATGCACTTGCCCAGGCCCGCGGCGTTGTTCTCCTGGCCACCGCAGTCGGTGGGGTTCGCCGCCTTCACCGCCACCGCCGTGGACTGGGCCTTGCCATCGGCCGGGAAGAACTGGAGGTAGGCCCACATGTCGGGCTCGATCTGCAGCAGCACCTTCTCCTGGCCCACCTGCTTGAGCAGGAACCGCCAGTCCGCCAGGTAGCGCTCCAGGAACTTCGCGTCGTTCAGCGCCGCCAGCTGCTGCCGGCCTTCGCTGTAGCCGCTCGCCTGGAACTCCTCGTAGTAGGTGATGAACGGCAGCTGTCCCTGGGCCTTCGTCGCGGCGATGAAGTCCCGCACGTAGGCGCCAGGCGGCTCCTGGTCGTACTGCCAGCAGCCCCACCACCCGCAGCCCGGCCCACTGTTGGAGCACGACGTGCCGCCGGAGGTGCACCCGGACGCGCACGAATTGCACGCGTCCTTCGAATCGAACAGGCCCGCCGCGATGTACAGGTAGCGCACGTCGAAGGGCGCCTTCGCCGCGGTGGCGTCCTCCATCTGCGCGCCCACCAGCAGCTTGCTCTTGCCCAACGAGTCCAGGAACTTCGCGCCCAGGCAGTCCGTGCCATCGCCCGGCGTCACCCCAGGCCCATCCGTCCCGGGTCCGGGCTCATCGCCCGGCGAACTCGAATCCGAGCAGCCCGCCACCGCCAGCAGGCCCACGGCCAGCAACGACCAACACTTCCGACGAATCAGCGCAGGGGTCCCCATGTCCGAAACTCTACCCCGCCCCCACGCCCCCATGTCCCTCGCACCTGGGGGTCGATTCGCTGCTCCCATGCGGTTCTTGAGTCAGGCCGGCCCCACCCGTGCGCGCGGCCTTCAGTATTCCTTGGTCCAGATGAGGTCCAGACCGCCGGAGCGCGCGTCGCCGTACATGCCTTCCAGGCTCCAGCGCGGGCTGAACAGGTACTGGAAGCGCACGGCGTTGGCGTTCTCCCCCTTCTGGAGGTTGGCGCCCACGCGGCCGGTGTAGCCCACGTAGATCTTGTCCGTCACGTACGTGCCCACCTCCAGCTTGGTGCCGGCGATGCCGCTGTCGCCCGCTTCGATGGAGAGCACGTCCAAGGGCAGCTTCGCGGCGATGGCCTTGCGCGCCTCGTTGGCGACATACGAGCCCACCACCGACGCGGCCTGCGCGCCCGCGTTCACCGACGCGCCGGAGCCGCGCTCCAGCGTGCGCCGGCCGGTGGCGAGCAGCGTGTAGATTTCCGACTCCGGCAGGGCCGGGTCGCTGCTCGTCTTGAGGGTGATGTCCTTCCCCTGGCCGCGCACGGTGACGTAGACGGTCACGGCCGCGTTTTCGTTGCGGTACTCCGCCGTGACGTTGATGTACGGCGTGAGGACCGGGCCGGTGAAGCGCACCTGGCTGTCGCGCTGCACGTCGAAGCGGCGCCCCAGCACGTCCACGCGGCCCAGGAGGACCATCACCTCGCCGAACATGCGCGCCTCGTTGGCGTACTCGACGCGGAAGCCCTCGGACAGGCCCAACTGGATGTTGAGGTCCGAGCCTCGCACCCACAGGTTGCGGGGCGCGTTGATGTTCACCCAGAACTGGCGCTGGGGCGCTTCCTCCTCCTCTTCCTCGCTGTTCTCCAGGTCGGCCAGCCGTGGCTCGGCCTGCGGCGGTTCGTACTGCGACGGGGGATTGCCCGCGCCGCCGCTGGTGGCGGGCGTGCCCGGGTTTCCAGGCGTGCCGGGCGCGTCCGGGGCGTTGCGCGGGTTCGCCGCCTTCTGCTCCGCCTCCACCTGCGCGGGCGTCGGCTGCTTCCGCTTGCGTTTGTCCACGGGCACGCCGTTGCGCACCATCACCACGTCGGCGGGGCGCTCCAGCGGCTGCAGGTCCTTGCGCTTGGCCTCCGGCAGCTCGACGTGCGCCTCCGGGATGGAGAGGTCGCTGATGTTCACCAGCCGGTCGGTGAGGCTGCCCTTCATCGACAGGTTCAACGACAGGAGGGCCAGCAGCTGGTCCTCCACCACGATGGGCAGGTTCTTGGTGTTGCCCTTGCCCTCCAGCATGAACTCGCCGTTCTTGCCCTGGCGGTTCGCCGTGGCCGTCAGCTCCAGGGTGCCGTTGCCCGACTTCGCGGTGAGCTGCTTGAGCTCGATGCGCTCCTGCGACGCGTTCAGCGCGAGCTGGATGGCGTTGTACTCGCCAAAGCCCATCAACCCCAGCCGGCCGTCCTTCCAGCCCAGGCTGCCCTTGAAGGTGGGCGCGCCCACGGTGCCGCCCAGGTTCGCGTCCGCCTGGATGAACCCGCCCAGCGTGCGCACGTAGGGGGAGATGCCGGAGAGGAACGTCGGGTCGAAGCGGCGCGCGCGCAGCGACAGCTCCACCGGCGCCCGGTCCAGCTTCTTCGCGGGCCCCTGCTCGGACTGGAGCGCGGGCAGGGACAGGTCCAACTCCATGGTGCCGCCCAGCACCAGCGACCCGCCGCCGGGCGCGGTGAGCATCGCGTCGATGAGGGACTTCGCCTCTGAATACGAGTAGTGCAGCCGCGCCTGCCCCAGCGCCGTCTGCGCGACGCCCAGGCCCTGCAGGCCCGCGTTCAGCTCCACCTCGGGGGCCTCGGGGGTGCCGCGCGCGACCAGCTCCATGGACAGCACGCCCTGCGGCCCTCGGTTGCCGTGGCCCTGCTGGGGCACCAGTCCGGGAATCTCATCCAGGGGCACGGGCCCCACGCGGCCCTTCAGGCGGAAGGGCACGCGGCCCGCCACCTCGCGGTCCTGGAGCGACCCCAGCGGCGCCAGCACGCGCGCCTCCAGCGTCGCCAGCGGTCCGTTGGGGCGCTGCACGTCCAGCGTCAGCTTCACATCGTCGTCGCCCGCCAGCACCAGCGCGGAGCCGTTGAGCGGCGGCAGGCCATTGGCCGTGACCGCGCGACCCTGGAGCTCCACCCGGCCCACCGGCGCGAGCGCGGTGCCCGTCACGTCCGCCTTCAGCGTCACCATGCCGTCCGGCTTGTCCACGCCCTCCATGCCCTGGAGCAGCCTGAGCGGCAGCTCCGCCACCAGCACCTCCAGGCGCAGCGGGGTCTCCAGGGCCCGCGCGGGCGTGGGCGGCTTCGCGATGAGGCCGCTCAGCGTGAAGGGCGTCTTCAGCACGACATACGCCTGCGGCGCGAGGCCCTTCACGTCCAGCCGGGCGCCCAGCGTCGCGTCGTTTTCGTCGGAGTTCGCGTTCAGTTCGAAGCCCAGCGTCTGCGCGAAGAGGTCCTCCGGCCGGCCCGGGTAGCGCAGCCCGTCGCCCACCACCTTCATGCCCAGGCGAGGGTCCTTCGCGGAGCCGGTCACCGTCAGCCTGCCGGCGATCTGCCCGGACGGCCCGGGCGGCTGGCCCGCGAGCTTCAGCGCCTCCGCCACGTCCAGCTTCTCCAGGTTCACGGTCAGGGACAGGGGCTCGTTGCGCCGCCGCAGCACGCCCTGCACCGGCACGTCGAACTGGGAGGACACGTGCCCCGCGCTCAGGCTCGCGGCCAGCGTGCCGGTGGCGCGGTCCTTCGAGTATTGGGCCTTGAGCTGGAGCCCCAGGCCCGTATAGCCGCGCGCCCGGCCATCCACCCAGGCGAGGTCCACGTCCGCGTCCGGCCTCGTCAGGCGCCCCTTCGCCGCGACGTGGCCGGACAGCATGCCGCCCAGCCCCAGCGACTCCGGCACCGCGAGGCGTGGCAGCTTCGACAAGTCAAAGGCGCCCAGGTCGATGCGCGCGTCCACGCGCTCGCCGTCCTTCACCGCCGCCACCTTCAGCGTCTGCGACTCCGAAACGAGCGACAGCGGCGGCGCCAGCGCGATGCGTCCTCCGCCGAAGGCGAGGTGCGTGGGCTGCTGGAGCGTCCAGGTGGCCTCCGGCCACGACAGCGAGAAGGTGCGCATCGCGAGCCCTTCGTTGTCCGCGTCCACCGTGCCCTCCACGCCCACCGCGAGCTTCGCGTCGCCGTCCACGCGCACGCTCGCCTTCAGCTCGCGGTTCGCGCTGGTGGTGAGCGCCGCGGACAGGTCGCGGAAGGTGCGGCCCCCGGTCTTCAATTCACTCACCAGCACGGTGGCGTCGGTGGTGAGCGGGCGGGTGACGTCCCGCACGTTCGCCTTGAGCGACAGGTCCTTGATGGCGATGTCGCCGTAGTTCAGCGCCACGAAGTTGCCGTCCGCCTTCACGCCCGGCGAGCGCGGAGGCCCCTGGACCTGGAACTCCAGCGAGCCGCTGCCGGACATGGGCGGCACGGTGCCCCCAGGCAGCAGCTTGTCCAGCGCCTGGGACAACAGCTTCAGGTCGCCCGCGGACAGGCTGCCGCGCGCCTCCAGGGACTTCGCGGTGCCCTGACCCGAGGCGATGAGCGCCGCGCCCGGCATCAGCACCCGCAGGTTGCCCACCTGGTAGTGGCCGTCCTTCGCGGTCGCCTTGAGCTCGATGGGCCCCACCGACTGGCCCCGGTACTCCGAAGGGGACACCGTGAGGGCCACGTCGCCCTCCAGCGTCTCCACGCTGTCGCCGCCGCCGTGCGCGGTGAGGTCCGCGGCGATGCGGGTGGGGATGCCGTCCTCCATCAGCTCCGCCAGGTTCACCCCGCGCGCCTTCACGGTGGCTTCCGTCGTGCGGAGCGTCTTGAGGTTCACGTCGCCCGTCAGGTCCAGCGTGGCCTTGCCCGCGGACGCGCCCAGCTTCGCGCGCGCGACGTCTCCGTCCAGGGACGCGGTGCCCGTCGCCTCGACGGGCACCACCAGCGGGTACGCGGGCACGAAGGCCTTCACCGGTCCGGGCGGCACCACCAGCTTGCGCAGCTCCACGGACGCGGCCTTCTCTCCGGTCTGCTTCGCGCCCAGGTCCGCCTCCACGCCCGCCAGGCCCAGCCGCGCCTCCACCTGTCGCGCGACGTCCTTGCCCTGGCCCTTGAGGGCAAGCGACACCGGGCCCGTGAGCGGACGGGTGAGGCCGCCCGTGGCCTGCAGGTCCGCGGCGAAGTCCATGTCCGCCAGCGCGCAGTGGCCCGCTCCCTTCGCGCCCAGCTCCTCCAGGCGCACCTGCCGCTCGCCGCCGTCGGGCAGCTCCTGTCGGAAGTCCACGAAGCCGTGGCTCAGCTCGAAGTCCTTCAGGAGGATGCGCAGGGCGCTCTGGCTCTGGGTGGGGGGCTCCTCCGGCTTGGGCTCGCGGGGCTCCAGCGCGCGCATCAGGTTGAGGCCCCGCTCGTCCTGGACCAGATACAGGCGCGGCGTCTCGATGCGCACCTTGGTCAGGTCCACCCGCTGGCTCAGGAGCGGCGACAGGTTCAGCCGCGCCTCCACGCGGGCCACCTCCGCCACGAGCTCGCCCTCCGGGGTGTAGAGCTTCACGCCGGTGAGGACCGCGCCGTCCAGGTCCAGGTCGAACCCGCCCAGCTCCAGCCGGCCGGCGAGCTGCTTGTTCACCTGGTCGACGCCAAGGCGGGCGATGCGGGCCGAACCCCCGGCACTGGTGGCGAACACCAGCGCGCCCACCCCCAGGAGCACGATGAGGCCCAGCAGGCCGAGCAGCCCCCACAGCAGCCGCCGTCCCCAGCGCGGGCGCCGGTGGGGCGGGGCGGGTGCGGGGGTCGTGGGCTCGCTCAAAACGCCTCTCCGATGGAGATATGGATCGCGCACAGCCCTTCGGGGGCACCCGCGAATGCGTCCCTGGCGGAGGTCGAGGTCTTGTCGAACTTGCGTCCGAAGCCCAGGCAGCCACCCGAGGACGGATAGATGTATGCGGGGTCGGTGACGGGCAATCCCTGGCCGATGTTCAACCGACGGGCGATGTCCAGTCGGATGGGGCCCACCACCGTGAGGTAGCGCAGGCCGGCGCCCACCGCGTGGTAGTGCTCGGGACCGAACACCTTGGGGGCGTTCTTGCCCACCAGGTTCTCCGTGCCCACGAGGCCGGAGTCGTAGAAGACGGCCAGCATCAGGCTCTGCGTGACCAGGAAGCGCAGCTCCACGGCGCTCTCGAAGAGGCTGTTGCCGCCCACGGGCACCGTGTCCCACGACTCCAGGATGGGGTTGCCGTTCATGTCCAGCAGCACGTTGCCGTCGCCGTCCTTCTTGTAGGTGGGGGCGAGCGGCGTCATGGGCGACAGGCGCTGGCCGTTGAAGCCGCGCATGGCGGCGGCGCCGCCGGAGAAGAAGCGGGTGACGATGGAGCTCTGGCCGCCGCCCGCCGGATCCAACGTGCCCAGGCGCAGCTTCACCGCGAGCGTCACGTTCTTCTTCTCGCCGAGGGAGTAGTAGTAGCGCAGGTCCGGCAGCAGCCGGACGTAGGTGTAGTTGCCGAAGAAGGGACCGCCGCCCTTCTGGATGGAGAACCCCAGGTAGTAGCCGGCGCGCGGCTCGGTGCGGTCATCCCGCCGGTCCCAGGCGAACGCCACCTCCAGGAAGCTCAGCGCGACGTCGCATTTCCCGTTCGGGTTGGTGCAGCCCAGGATGATGGGCGGGACGCTCTCATCCGCGGTCACCTGCCCCTTCAGCCGGTACAGCTGGAGGTTGTACGAGGGGAAGACGGAGAAGGACGGGTGGGGCTGCCAGATGACGCCGGCCTTCAGGTAGCCGCCGTAGAACGAGTACGCCTGCTGGAGGCCCTTCTCCCCCGTGACGGAGGCCTGGAGGCTCAGGTCGCGGAAGAGGAAGCGCGGCTGTTCGAACTCCGTCGTGAGCGTGAACACCGGGCCGCTCTGGGAACCCTCCTCCGAGCGGAGGCTGGACAGCACGCTGGGGATGAACGCGTAGCCCACGCGGCCCCGCAGCGTGAGCCGGCGCAGGCCGCCGCGGAAGTTGCGGTTGGTCCACTCCCCCAGGAGCCGGCCCTCCTGCCGCGCGGCGTCCACGCCGATACCGCCGCCCAGCCGCACGGAGTGGAAGGGCGACTCGCGCACGTCCACCACCACCGGCACCGTGGCGTTCTGCCGGTCCGGCGCGCCCCGGTTCACCTTCACCGCGCCGAAGACGCCCATGCGGAAGACGCGCGCCTGGGCCTCCGCCAGCGCCGCCTCGCTGAAGTAGGCCCCCTTGTGCACGGCGCCCTGCGCCTGCTCGATGATGCGGCGGGGGGGCACCTGGGGGTTGGCGTCCGTGGCGATGAAGATGTTGCCGAAGCGGTAGCGCAGGCCGGGGGTGATTCGCAGGTCCACCACGGCCTTCTGCGTGGCCTCGTCCACGCGCACCTCGCCGCCGACCTCCGCCTCCGCGTACCCCAGGTTCTTGAGCCGCTGGAGCACCAGCTCCTTGGTGGCCTCCCACGTGTCCTCGCGGAACACGTCCCCGACCTTCACCGGCAGCTCCTCCAGGATGCGCTCCCGCTCGCGCCGCGACGGCAGGTCCTTGCCCTTCTCCAGCGACTCCAGGCCGTGCGGCTCGATGGCGTTGATGACGGTGGGGGCGCCCTCGTTGACCACCACCCGCAGGCGCACGGCCTCGTCGCCGTCGGGGGTCACCTCGTTGGATTCCACCTGCGCCTGGTAGTAGCCCTCCGCCTGGTAGAACCGCTCGATGCGGCGCAGGTCCGCCTGCCACGCGTTGCTGTCGAAGAAGTGCGCCTTGCCGAAGGGCCAGAACGCGTACCAGGGCGTGGAGGAGGTGAGGATGCGGTCCTTGATGTCCCCTTCCTTCACCTGTTTCGTCCCCTCGATGTCCAGGGACCTCACCTTCGGTCCGTTGGTCGGATTGGGGGCGGTGGCGCATGCCGTCAACACCACGGCCAGCGCGAGGGGCACGGCGGAGCGGAATCGGAGGAGTCGGACGTCGGCCACGTCACGTTTCTTACCGGATGGCCAGCCCCGACGCGTTTCCCAATGTTTCTTTGTGGGGCGAGTGTCGCATTCCGCGACCTCGGGGGCGGGGTCAGTGTCAGCCAACCTTCGAGCGCCGCCGTGGCGCGTGCAACCGGACCCGGGGTGCGTCAGATTCGGGGACCTATGGTCCGGCGAATCGCGATGCTGCTGTCGGCCACGCTGGTGCTCGCCACCGGCTGCGGCGTGAATGAGGACGAGGTCGTCATGCTCAAGGAGGGCGAGAGCCTCGCGGACACGCCCTACTGCGGCTCGCTCGGGTGCGCGGATCCCTTCCGCTTCTGCGCGGAGCTGTTCCTGGACTTCGGCCGCTCGCCCCCGCTGTGCGTCGTGGAGGACATCTGCGACCGGCTGGATTGCGCCAAGGCCAACCGCCGCTGCGCGGTGTTCGACGGCTTCCCCGGTCAGGTGAAGTGCGTCAAGGACTGACGCCGCGGGGCTGACTCCCGGGGCGGCCGTCGTCCGGCGGCCCCGGGGTGGGAGCGTCACCCTAGCGGCGGGACGAGGCGGTGAGCCACGCGAGGCGCTCCGCGGCGTCCTTCGTCTGCGCTTGCGTGAGCAGCGCGTCCGTGTCCTGCGCGATGCGGTAGGCCCAGTTGGCGTCGCCCATGGTGCCGGGCAGGTTGATGCGGTCGCGCGTGCCCAGCACGTCCTGCCACGGCAGCACGCACAGGTCCGAGCCCGCGTTGAGCGCGGCGGCGAGCGTGGCGCGGTGGATGTCCGGAGTGAAGTCTCGCGTCACGGCCACGCCCTGGAACTCCGGCCACGCGCGGGCGGCGTTCTGGCGCTCGTCTTCACGCGCCTGCTCCCACCACTCGGCCTGCGGCTCCGTGTCGTGCGTGCCGGTGGTGACCAGCGACACGGCGGGGAACGCGTGCGGGTCGCGGTAGTGGTTGTCGTCGCGCTCCCAGCGCAGCACCCGGTAGCCGGGCAGCCGCAGGTCCGCGAGGATCTGCCGCACGAAGGGGGGAATGACGCCCAGGTCCTCGGCGACGATGCCCGCGCCCTCCGACAGCAGGCGGAAGTGCTTCTCGCCCTGGCGGCGCCAGGTGGCCTCGTCCGACGGGACGAAGTAGCCGGTGGGGTTCTTCTCGTCGCGGATCCACTGGCGGAAGTAGCCCACCGCGTGGTCCACGCGGCGCAGGTCGTAGTAGCTGGCCGCCTTGGCCGCGCGCTTCTTCAGCCACGCGTAGCCGTCATTCTCCATCGCGGCGAAGTCGAAGTAGGGCAGGCCCCAGTCCTGGCCCGTGGCGGAGAAGTCGTCCGGCGGCACGCCCAGGCGCGCGTCGCGGCGCAGGATGTCCGGGTGGGCCCAGCAGTCGGAGCTGTCCTGTCCGATGATGAAGGGCTCGTCGCCGCACAGGAGCACGTCCTTCGCCTTCGCCTGGGCGCGGACCTGGTTCCACTGGGCTTCGGCCAGCCACTGGAGCCAGGCGTGGTAGCGCACGCGGCGCTCCAGGCCCTGCTGCTGGATGGCGACCAGCGCCTCCGGCTGGCGGGTGCGCAGGCCCTCCGGCCACTCCCACCAGGGACGGCGGTCCTCCTTCTCGCTGATGGCGGTGAAGAGGGCGTAGCTCTCCAGCCACTCGCCCTGCGACTCACGCCACTTCTGGAACTCCTGGGCGCGCGGCGTGCGCGGCGTCCACTCGTGCTTCTCGAAGTGGTCGAAGGCGCGCGCGAACGCGGCGTCCTTCAGCGGGAACACCAGGTCGTAGCGCACGCGCGGCGCGGCGCGGGCCTCACCCAGTTGATGACGTTGCGCCTCGCTGAGCGCGGCCTCGCCGCCGGTGGCCTGGAACTCCGGCACCTGGGCCAGGTCGATGAAGAGCGGGTTCAGTCCGAACGCGGAGCGCGTGGCGTAGGGGCTGGGGTCGCCGGGCGCGGTGGGGAGCAGGGGCAGCACCATCAACAGGCGCTGACGCGCGGCCTTCATCCACGAGAACAAACCGTCCATGGCGCCAAAGTCGCCAATGCCGAAGTCCGTCCGGGAACGCAGGGAGAAGAGGGGAAGCAGGAGACCGGACAGTCGGCCGGGAGTGGACATGCGGCGCAATCTGCCCCAGCCCCGAGCCGGTGTGAACTGCTGTCGCGACGCGGTGCGCATCTGCCTGCCTGCCGGGTCCGGGAGGTTGGCTGTTGGATGCCAGCGCGTCGCGAAGTGAACAGGGGTGGACGGCCCCCCACCCGAGGCAGGAAGGACCGCGCCGTGCCAAGACTCCCCCGGACCTCGCCCTCATCGATGGGCTGCACCCCTGTCTCAACGGGGTCACGGACACGGAAGGGGTAGGGGAGGACCCGCGAGAACAGTGGGTGGTCCGCGAGGAACGGCCCGGTTCGTTCGTGGCCCTACAGGCGGGCGTGGGGCTGGGAGGGCGCCGGGGGCCTGTTCCCGAACCCACAGACTCCTACCCTGCCTTGGTCAAGCAGCTCTCCGGGGCAATCGCGTCCTGACCTTACAGCTATCGCTTGGGCCTGACGCCCCGGGCGGGAGCGTGGCAACGCATGGCGACGGCCTGGTGTTTGGGGGCACTGCCCGGGCACGGGGAGTGCGGTTCGCTTTGAAATCAATGCAGCGCCAGGTTTTGTTCCGGAGCAGAAATGAAGCTTCATTATGAGATGAGAAGCCGGAATCGACAGACTCTGGTTCAAGGCTCATTTCTGGTGAGATTGTCCATGTGCTGTTTGTGCGGATAGATTTCCTCTCATGGGTGACTCCTTTCAAATCATCGTGGATAAGGACGCGTCCGCGGACGAAGCTCCTCGTCTTGCCGCGCAGATCCGGGACTGGCTTGTCGCGCGGCGCATCATTGAGCCGGAGTTGACGGACTGCGCTCTGGGTGACTCAGGACATCGGCCGGGGCCTGGACGCACCGCTGCAGTGGATGCGCCCGACGAAGAGGCTTGGAGCTGGCGCCTTCAGGCGAACGGCCTCGAGATTGAGATGGGTCGAACGGTCTTCTTCACCATCGGAGGTGAATTGACATGTCGTGCATGCGGAGCGCGATTCGAGCCCGAGGACGGTTGGTCGGAAGCAGTTGACGACTGGTACAGTGGAAACGACGGTGCAGAGTTCGAGTGCCCGGAATGTGGGACGCCTGAGCGGCTCGTGGAGTGGAACGGCGAGTTCCCGTGGGGTTTCGGAAATCTGGGATTCAAGTTCTGGAATTGGCCCCCGCTGTCGGAGCGATTCACCCAAGAGCTGGCTGAGCAATTGGGCCACCGGACACTCCTGGTGCGTGGAAAGCTTTGAGAGGAGCTGACGATGCCTGACACGACGGGCCTGGCGCGCAGGACGCGTCGCTCAGCCGTGCGCGTCGTCGCATAGGCCGCGCCCCAGGTCGCGATGACGTTTGTCACCAGCCTCGCCACCTCGCGAAGCTGCTCGTCCTCCGTCATGCAGCGGAGGCGCTCCCAGTACGCGGGCGACGAGGCGATGAGGGCCACCTGCCATGGGCCGGGGGAGTGGATCGCAGCGGGGTCACCCAAACTGTTCGTAACCGGGTCGGCCAAGCGGATTGCGCTCCGTAGTCGGAGGGCAACGCTCCAGCCGCCCTGAAGGGAATGACTGGAAGCTAGAAAAACAAAAAACAGGGAGATAGAAACCTCAAGCAGGACGCGCAGTTACCCGCTATCTCCCTGATTTCGCTGGGATTCAACATCCCGCCTCGTCCCATGCTGTCCCCTGGTGTGCCCCCTCGAACCACGCTGGAGGGGCACATGGACGCTCCCCGGCCAGGACTCACCAGCCACGGGGCGCGTGGTCAGGCTTCATCGTCTGGTAGGAGTGTCCGGAGAAGCTCGTCGTCGGGACCAAGCGGACGCCAGCCAGCGGGCGGCGGATTGGAGAGGAGCACATCTCCAGCGCGCCTTGCCCGCTCTTCGTGTGTTTCCGGAGTGTATGCGGACCATGAACCAAGTGCCTTGGCTACCTTGAATCGGTTCGCGTCATCCAGCACGGCAGGCCAACCGTTGGGAAGGCTTTGAGACAAGAGGCGCACGAGAACGTCGCGGACAAAACGAGTGACCTGCTTGCGCTGTTCCGCCTCCGCGAGCAACCCGCTCAACACCTGCACCGCTGCAACGTCATCATTGCCAAGCTCGTCGGCCAGCGCGAACAGCGGGACAGCGGGACGCGCATCGGCGAAGGCGGTGAGCGTGTCGTAGCCGCGCGCGCGGACTCGCTCGTACAGGCGTGCCTTGATATTGCCCCGCCAAGCATCTCCGACGCTCATCGTCCTCTCCCGGGCGTGAAGTTCATCGGGATCCGATAGTCCGTCATTCGATCCGCAACGATGTCCAGGACCTCGTTCCGCGTCAACATTCGACCCGCCCGAACCTCGGCATCGCGCAGGGCCTGCATGATCAGGCGGTTCCACTCACCGGGCCACGTGCGCCCCAGCTTCCAGTTCCCTCCGCCGTGAATCGCCTCGTGGTGGGCCTGCTCCAACCGGACGCAGAACTGGTCGATGTCCATGTCGCCCTTGAAGCCGCGCTGCTCGAACCACTCGCGGTGCTCCTGCGGCAGCACATGGTGCTTCGGAGCATCCGACATGCCCGCTCCCGTCCTGCCCGTCACCTGCATGCCGCGAACCTCCGGGCTGTCCCCCAGCGCATCGCGCACGCCCTTGGGCAAGTCCTCATGCGCTTGGGCCATCAGGACCTGTCCGCCCTGAATGAGGACGGCCGCGCTGGCGGCAGGAACGGAGATGACTCCCGCCTGCACGAGCCTTCGCATCATCTCCACCCACTCGGCGGAGACGACAATCCGTGAGCCCACCATGACTCCCCCCGAACTCATCACGAGGCCGACACCGAGCGTCGCTGGGGCGGCGGGAGGGAGCCGTGGCAGCGACATCTTCAGCGTGGAGATCATGGCGACCATCTCCAACGCCTGCATCGCCGCGATAACCTGCCCGCCCAGCTTCAGGGTCTCGCGGGTCTCTCGCTGGAGCGTGTCGAACTCACGCGTCAGCTTCCCCATCAACTCGGGCATCGCGATTGTCGCCGCTTCGACCCGCTCCGGGTCCAGCGAAGAGAGGTCCGCCAGCGTGGGCTCCATCATTCCCTGCACGCGATGAAGGTCGGCGAACAGCTTCTCGACGCTACACATCG